>CAVREN010000045.1:0-131357 GCA_963720115.1 uncultured Alphaproteobacteria bacterium | reverse complement strand
GATCGGAAGGCCGGCGAGCCGTCCGAGCCTTTCGCCTTCGCTCCGTGAGACATCGATCGCCCGCGCACCTTCCATCCACCCCGTCACGGCTGAGCGCGATGCAAGTATCGAGGTCCTTGCGCGCTTCGGCACGGGCTAGTAGGGCACGGGCATATGCTTCGGCGGTTACTTCGCCACGCGCAATTGCGTCCGACAGCCTTGCTCGCTGTTAGTGCTTGCAGCTCTAACTCAGTGTCAGCAGCCGCGCCGGCGGGTTGATTGATTGCAGCAGTTGCTGCCGAAGCGGCGGCCACTGCAGTCTTCACAAATGGCCCGCGGTTAGTCGCGCTCATGAGCTTCCCCTCTGACGATCGGATTCCAAGTGGCCCAAGTGCTTGCCTTGTGTGTCTTGTGTGTCGGGGCGGTGACAATAAGCTCAGCCCAGACGCTCGCAACTTTTACAAGGTCGAGAAGTGGACCAGGGACCAGTCGCTTGTGTCCTAGGTGTGCGAAGGGGATTTGGGCTGTCGAGACCCCGAGGGCAATACGACCCACCTAGTGTAAATCCAATAATGCTTAACGAAATTGAGCTTGCTGCCATTGCTTGTCAGCCTCGGCCACACACCCTGCGCCGCGTGGCGTGGGGCAAGACCAAAGGATTAACCCCGCAATCTCCGGTCCAAAATAAGACCCGGAATTGCCGCGAAGACAAAAAATCGTCGCCCCTGGCCTTGAGGCAAGGCATTTCCTTGATCAAATGTTGACTCTGCCTTTATCAGATGAAATCCTTTAAATGCCAGTTAATCGCTGTCGCGAAATCGTGGCGAAGAAAGCAACCGTACAAACGCTACGGGGAGCAATATGGCAACGTTCCATGTAAATGGGACAGCGATTTATTATGAAGACACTGGGCGAAACGCTCCGCCAATTGTATTCAGCCACGGACTTTTGTGGAATAGTGAGTTGTTTGCTCCCCAAATTGCAGTGTTAAGAGATCGCTTTCGCTGCATTGCGTACGACCATCGCGGGCAAGGCAAGAGCGCCGATGGCACTGGCCGCGCGATCGGAATAGATACACTGACCAATGACGCCGCGACGCTTATCGAAGGCTTGGGTCTTGGCCGTGTCCATTTTTGCGGGCTCAGTTTGGGCGGTATCGTTGGCATGCGGCTCGCTATTGCTCGGCCTGACCTTATTAGATCGATTATTCTGTTGAGTACGACCGCGGATCCAGAGCCGTCAAAATTGAAATATAAGGCGATGAATGTCATCGCGCGTTTCTTCGGGAATGGTGCCGTAGCTAACGCGGTAATGCCGGTACTGTACGGCAAAACTGCGCTTTCGGATCCGGCGCGTGCTAGCGAACGCGTAGCTTGGCGGAGACAACTTGCTTGCAATCGCTCGACAATCTGGCGCGCCGTAAATGGCGTCCTTGAGCGTAAGAGCATTCGCACAGAGCTCGGAAAGATCACTGCACCAACGCTTGTTGTGGTTGGTGATGAAGATGTGGCTGCGGTGCCTTCACGAGCCGAGCGCATCGCGCGAGCTATTAATGGCGCCAAACTCGTCATCATTCCGCACGCCGGCCATGGCTTAACCTGGGAGCAGCCGACCGCGGTCACGGACACAATCGCCGCGTTTCTCGACGAACAAGAGGGGAGATCAATCCAGTGACCACCGCCATTTCCGAACAGAGCGCATTAACTGAGAAATCGGTTCAAGCAAGCGGTTAAAGAGAGGGGGCCGCTCCTGCACATAACGTGTATCCGAACGTTCCTTGTCATCGATTGCCGGCGCTGCACGAATCGCTGAAGCATAGGCGCAGCGTAGATCTTCTTGTTCAGGTTCGACACCGTGCTCGGGCTCACTCGCGTACCCGAAAGTGCCTCCGTGATGTCCTCAACCCGTCGGACCGAGACCCCAGCCAGATACATCTCGATCAGCGCTTCTTCGACCGAGCTCTCACGCCGCCGATAGCGTTCGATAATTGCCGTTTCAAAGGTCTGTCGCCGCAGCTTCGGTATCGTCGTGCAGCGTCCGCCGCGATGTGGATAACGGGATTTTTTAGATCCGGATTCAATCCCGGTTAGCTCAGCACCTTAACTCAAATTAAAATGCCTGTTGAGAATGACACTGCTCACGGCAACCATCAGGGCGGCGTCAACGCCGGTCTTCTGGGCCTGGGTCATGTGCGGAATTTTGTCAAGAATAGCGAGGTAATGACCCTTCTTGTAGAAGGGCAGTCGATCGATCCCGCTACGTAACGTGTCCTGGACAAAAGTGTACAAAGGATCATCGACATTCAGCGTGGAGGGCGGCGCCTGAAAGGGATGCTTTTGCCGCTTGTAAAGGGTATCGGTCAATACGTCCCGAGCGGCTTCCCGCAAAATGTATTTTTCAGTTAGGCCGTTAATTTTGTAGGCCACCGGCATTTTTGCCACTAATTCAACGAGTTCGTGATCAAGAAACGGAACTCGTCCTTCGACGGAATGAGCCATTTCCATCCTGTCCCCAAGAAGCGCGAGGACATAGTTCGGGAAAATGGTTTTACTAAATAAGTACATTGATTGGTGCACGGGCTCGCGACCTTTCACTTGGCCTTCGAAATCCAATTCTCGAAGCATTTCGTGAACGTGATCTTGCGTCTTTGAATTCGCAAAATAATCCCAATTGACGACGTCCGCCATCATTGCGCCAATAGCGAAGGTCGCCTCCAGAAATGCGGGGATAAAGCCGAGGGCTTCGACTACAGGTTGAGAAACTTTGGTTTGTTGCTCGGCTAGCATTAACCCTCTAGAAATGGTGTTAGTGCGTTGAAGTTCCGCCAGCATGAGTTGAATCATTTTTTGATCTTGGCCTTTAGTGTTGTGCAAGATCATATCTTTTTTGAAAAATGCGTAGCCTCCGAAAACCTCGTCAGCGCCTTCGCCAGTCAGTACCACCTTGTAGCCAGCTTCATGCACCACTCGCGAAAGAAGAAATTTCGCCACGGCATGTGTATTGGTGATTAGGGTTTCGCCTTGAATGACTGCCGCTTCCAAGTGGTGCGCGAGATCCATAGGTTTCATCTTGATAGGACAAAACTCTGCTCCCGCAAGCTCTGCCATCTCGCGGGCTATGTTTTCTTCCGTGTATTCGGCGTGGTTGAATGCAAGCGTAAATGCGCGAAGAGGCTCTTTGGACAGTTTCGACGCTAGTCCTAGGATCGCGCCTGAATCAATGCCGCCACTGAGATAGACTCCGACGGGCACGTCGGAACGCAGTCTGAGCCGGATAAACTCAACGATTTTTTCTCTCACTAGTTGGACCGCCTCTGAAAACGTTGGGACATTCCCTTCAGAATCCGCTAGCGGATAATCGAAATCCCAGTAGCGCGTGATCTTAGATTCACCTTTGGTGATGGTTAGCATGTGTCCTGGAGGTATGGCGTAAACGCCCTCGAATATGGTTCTCCCGGCGCGTTGCACGAAACCATAATGCGTTCCACACAGGATTTCCCTGTCCCATCGGGCCTGAACGCCAAGGGCGAACAGAGCCTTTATCTCGGATGCAATGTACGTTTTTCCATTCACGTTGGCATAGTAAAGCGGTTTGATCCCAAACCGATCCCGCACAGCCGTCAGAGTTCTGACGGCGCTCATCCCACAGCACAACGGCGAACTCTCCACGAAGGCGTTGCATAAACGTTGTTCCCATCTCTTCATAGAGATGAAGCGCAATCTCGCTGTCAGAGTCGGTTCGAAATTGATGTCCTTTAGCGCGCAATTCGTTTCGAATTCGTTCGAAATCGTAAAACTCACCATTAACTATGGACCAGATATCACCTGTCTCATTCGACATGGGCTGACGGCCGTTGCTCAAACCGATAATGCTCAATCGTGTGTGTCCAAGAGAAATGTGACCATGGCCGGCGGTCCATGAATTGTGTTCGTCAGGCCCCCTATGTTCGAGAACGGGTAGCGCGCGCTTGATAAGATCGGGGTTCAACGTTTCATTGGGTGCTAAAATGGCAGCGATACCGCACATGCAAATGCTCCTCTACGCAGGTCTGTACAAATGTAATTATGGGAGTACGAACCCAACTAGTGTCGCCGATGAAATCGAAGACCGCTTTTTGCGGCAAAAGAGGTGACTCTCTTTAATAGACCAACGCCTGGTCGCCGGACAAACTTGATGCTTCGCCCGCCCACCAAAAAGCACCGCCTCCCGCGCCGGCACGTGAAGCGGTGCCCACGCTGCGGCCGCGTATTCCGCTCGCACCGACGTGACGCCGTGTGGTGCTCGCATCGATGTTTGGCATATGCGTGGGGCGTCGGCTGGAGCGAACGGCCGTAACCCACGCGTTCGCTAAATGAGGAGCGCCCGCATTGGGTGAAGGCATGGGCGCCCCGGTGACGGAGGAAGACCCTTCTACCCGCCGTCCCCGCGCTGACGCTATCACAAGAAAGCCGAACGCCGTGAACTAAGAGCGGCGACGCTCCCGTGTGGATACGAAGGGGCGAACAAGAAATGCCCGTCAAATCTGAATAACTACGCCTTCCTGCCAGTCTGATTGATACCACCGGCCTATACCACCAGCAAGCCAATACGGGGCGCTGCCCTTCAGCGGTCGCAACTACTGGTGCCATCCGATTGCAGCTTAATACTGCGGCCAGTGTTGCGATTATTCGCCGTCACCCACCACCCCGTAAGCGATTTGTTGCCGCCATCAACCCTGACCCTGAAGCCCTTTTCTGAGAGCCATTGTTACGTCCCCCACATATCGGATGCAAGCGCTGCCAAATCCGTTTCAAGTTCTTTGGTCCAGTCGTCTGGGTTTGTCGTCATTGCGTTCGTCCAGTTAGAAGCTCAGCTACTGGCATTTGGCTCAACAGCTCTTAATTGGCGATGGTCGGTTGCGCGTTCCATCGACCTCCTCATTAGCGGGGGCAGGTACTTCAACGCAAAAAGGGACCCATCGAGCATTCATCGAGATTTCTTGAAGAAGCTCGGAGTCGAGGAGCAGCTGGAGCCGCCGACGGTAGCCTCAAATGAGGCCACGGGTGCGGGTGCGGTCAGTCCCGGAATAAGCTTTTGAACCGAGTCGGTGCCAGCTCGGTGTAGCGCACCGTATGCTGGATCGACTTGTGCCCGAGATAGGCCTGGATGGTGCGGGTGTCGACACCGTCGTTCGCCAGTTTGAAGCCGCAGGCATGGCGCAGCATGTGAGGGTGGATCTTCATATCGAACCCAGTAGCCTCGCCAGCGCGCTCGACCATCGCCTGAAAGCCCCGCCTGGTGAATGGCGTTCCACGTTCCGCTATGAACACGAACGGCGATTTGGTGTCCTGCTCACGCTGGAGCCGCCTTAGGGCGCGTAATTCCTTGCCGGTCAATGGGTGCGTGGCAGGACTGCCATTCTTGAGTCTACGGACGTGCAGGAGCGCGTGTTCGAGGTCGACCTGATCCCAAAGAAGGTCGACCAGTTCCGACGCACGTAGGCCATGTCTAAAGGCGATCAGGACCATCGTGGCGTCACGGTGTCCCCATCGGTTGCCCTTCATCGCCTCGATCAGCCGCTCGACCTCGCGCTCAGTGAGATGCTCCCGCGATCGATATTCGGCGTTGGGCTTTCGCCTGGGCAATCTGGCTGGCGCCGATCGCACTGTGAACTTTTCGTTGTCCGGAGCGACCAAAGTCAGGTGCGCAGTGGCGGCCATTTCCATCTCCTCAGGCTAGGAAACTGTGCATTTTATGCTCCATCTATTCGTTGTCGTCCGCTGTTATTCGGGTCTTCGGATTCTGTTTCCTTCCTGAAACCGTTTTAACCCGGCGGGCATCATCAAAGAATTGATCTGGACGAAGGCGCCATAGCCAGGGACGACCTCTGGCACTCGATCGACCCATGCAATCTGCAAACGTTGGAGCAGCCTTCCTAATCGCTAGATAGTGCCAACTCTTGAGTTTGGGCAGCTTCTCGCCCCTCTTCCGTAAATTACAATTCTGATCCCAGACCGGATTAGCGTAGATCGTCCGGGCCAACTCGCCGGTCGTAAACAGCTTGTTGCGTTCGGCGAATGTCATCGTTTGGCTAATCAGCTTCTCAATATTGCCGATCCTGCCGGCCTCCCAAGGCCGTGAACGCCGGATGGTATCCCTCGCGCGAGCCGATCGTACGGGCGTGTCCTGGAACTGCCGCTGAAGGCTATAACGAAGGCGTTGCAAAAGACGGGCGTGGCTAACCACGGGTGAGACCTCATTCGTGTTGTTTTAGTGGTTGTAATTCCCTGTTGTCAGGATGGATGGGGGCTGGATGCGAAGGGCCGGGGACGCCGTACGAACGAAGCTCAGCGCTGAGGCGAAGGGATGGATGGCGCGACAGCGTACATCGTGCGTGTTACCCCCGTGTCACGCGTGTCACCCCCCGTGTCACCCACCCCCCTTATACCCCCCGGGACGTGGCACGGGGCTACACGCCTACACGCTGGGGGCGTTCCGGCGCTTCGCCCGCGACCGACTATTCCCTTTCTTCCTTCCTCCCTAAAGCTAGGCGGCACGCAGGGCGCGACGGCCTGCCATACTCCTCGACGTGGATTTTGCCGGCCTCAAAGAGACGGCGCATAGCCCCCTCCATGTCGGCCTTGCGGAAGCCCTTTGCCTCCTTCTCCTTGAGGAATGCCGCCGGGCCATAGTTGTGCGAGGAGGGTTTGTCGCCGGCATTGCGTCCTTCGGCTGTGAACCGCTCTAGAAGCGAAAGGAACGCCTCTTCGGCCCTCTGCTCGCGTGCCAGCCTATCGAGACCCGTAACTCCGCCCTCGGGCAGGAATAGGCCGCCTTTGTAACGTAGGACTAGGCTATCGGCGACCTTTCCATAGTTCGATTTCTTGAACACTATTTCCCGCAGGTCCGTATCGGGCTGCTCGCCCGCATCCATCTTGGGGGCCGTCATGTACATCCGGGCACGGACGCTGTTGTGCCACGCAGTCGAGCCGCTAATGCCCGACCCGGTATTAGTGCCGGTCAAGCTGGGATGGCTGAGCAGGTTGACCGCGCCATTCGCCACGATGGCAAGGCGCCGCAATAGGCTGATGAACTGCCGAACCTGCGTGCGGTCGTTCTCATTCCCGGCGAACACGTCCGCGCTGGTATCGATGCCGATATGCTTAGGCTTAAGGTCGCCGGCCTGCTCATAGAGCTGGTCGAATAGCCTGGTCGGCTTGATAATGCCATTGCGATCCGGTGCACCAAGGATTGCGTCCTCGCCCGCAAGCGACTTAAAGCGGAAGCCGTTCGCTTTGGCTTCCTCAAACGTCGTGCCGTAGTGCGCCAGGATAGACATGAGGCGTAAACGCAATTCGGCCTCGTCATCCTCGCAACCGAAATAAAATGCGCCCCCGGGCTCGGGCAGCGATTTAAGCCAATCCCTTCCCGTCACGTGGGCGACGCATAACATCAGCTCGACAATCGACTTACCGATTGCGCCTTCACCCGAGAACAACGTCACCTGCCGCAACGGCATGCGATCTGTGACGGCCCATTCGCGCGGCGGGCAGGGTTCGGCATCCCACGTCGAGGTGTCGGCCCACTGAAACGGCGCCTCGATCGGATGGCCGCCCTCTGCCTGGGCTCCGCCATTCAACGGCTTGAAGTGACGAACTATCGTGCCTTCGTTATCGTGAATGCCGGGGTTGAGATTACCGGGTTGCTGCATGGCGCGACCCCATAATCATGTCGTTGAAGTCGTTAACGCGTCTGGTCTGCGTTGTGATAACCTCGATTCCAGATTGGACCAATCGGCGCGCGCATTGTTCTGCCGCCTGCATCCCTGCGGCATCATTATCGATCGCGAGGGTCACGCACTCGATCCCGGATAGTGCCGGGAATTTTGCGAGGTTGCCGGCGTCGATGAGCGACCAAATCGGCTTGAACTGATACAGCTTCGAAGCCGACAAAACCGTCTCAATCCCCTCGCCGATCATCAAGCCCGAATACACTTCAAAGTCGGGGCTGATCTTGATCGCGCCGCCACCAACTGGCCCCAGCGACATGCGATCGATCTTGTGACCGTCTTTGGTCAATGCGGTGCGATGAATGGCGACCGGATTGTCGGTCTTGATGTCGCGCACCAGTGCCAACATACACGGCAGGCGTTCGCCGCCGAACGGACAATCATGGTGAAAGCGAAAGATCTGATCTAAAAATGCGAAGGTGTCGAGCCAATCGCCTATTCCACGGATCTGATAGAGATAGGTTTCGGCTAGGCTACCGCGGAACGGTTGCGCTTCATCCCACAACTTCAAGGCTTGCTGCGTACGCTTTCGTTTTTCCTGTTCCGCGTATCGATCAGCCTGTTCACGCCGGTGCTGTAATTCGGTGTGGTCTACAGGCTTGGATCGTGTGTCGGGGTGAACATAACCGTTCGCGCCACAGTGATTGCAGTAATAGACCCCAAATTCTGGTTCAACCAAAGCGACAGCAAGCACCTTGCTCGTTCGCTTCTTTGCGGTTCGCCGCTGTGCCGAACACATCGGACAGGCCGCCATTACGCGGCCGAGCTTGCCTTGGGCGATCTGTTCAACAATTCTCCAGGAGATCTGCGACATATTCATCGCACACCTCCGGGTAAAAGATGCAGTAGGTCTTCTTGTTTCAAGCGATCAATGACGCCAGAGCGGTCGAGCTGCCCCATGCGCAATTGATTGCCGAGATTTTCAAATATGGTTGTTTGTAATCGCGATCTAGTAGCGGCTTCTCTAAGCTGGCCTAACAATAAATCGCGGTCACGTTGAGCTTTGAACTTGCCCGCTGCTCGCTGCTCCGCTATATGACTCATGTCGAAACCTTTTCGACCTTTCTGTTTGTGGACGCCCTGCAAGGCGTTCCGGGTTTGGTACAGAGACTTCACTTTAGAGGCCGCTCTTTGGGCGGCCTTCTTTTTTGAACGTGTAAGAAACCCTTATTTTACGGGCATTTCTTGATGTCCTCAAAACTGAGATCATCATCGAAGGGGACAGACTTCTTGGTTGCCCCGCCCTTTGGCCGCAGCGACAATTTCAAATATGAAACACCGCTCTTGGCTTGCTTCTTCCAACCGTTGATCGTGTAATCGGTACCGTTGAGGCGTGCTGAGCCGTTGTAATCAGCATCTGTCTCTTTGCTCTTCTTGTCGTTCTTGAAGAACGAGCCTTCGCCTTCTTTCATTTCGTATTTCACGTCTTCTCCTATGTTTCCGATTTGTTCATTCAGACTATCAGGCCGAATAACGATCCTTGCTCCCGACCAGATTTGTTCGCACTTGAGAACAAATTCTCTGCTGCGCAGCTCCATGCCAGTCACGCTGCGCCGCCTTTGATGATGCGCAGCTTTTGTGTGCAATCGTGCGGCGGATCAAGATCGAGTCCCTGCACAAGGTTGGCTAACGCGTCCAAATAACGCTGTGTCTTGTCAGGGATGCTGTTATGCCGTTGACGTAGCCCCTCGGCAAAGAACAGTACGGCTTCCTGTGGCAGCACGTTACAAAACTCCTGAGCAATCCGGCTCATTGTTAGAATCATTTCCTTGTCGGTCATTTGTATCGTTATCCTCCTCCTTCACTTCTACGATGCCTATCTCATCCACGTAGACGGGCAAGGTTCGTGCATCTAATTGAAAGTTGTTCCAGATATTTCGGCAGAGCCTGCCGATCCGGCGCAGTAGTCGTTGCAGCGAAGGTGGCGGCAGCAGCTTCTGTTTGTGTAAATAAAGTAGCCTCAACGCTGCATTTAGCTGGATAGGGCGGACCGCGCTGCTGAGGGCGATCTTGCGCTCTTCAAGGTCGGATTGTTTCAGTGACCGTGTATTAGGCCCAATGCCGACCCGCCATTCGATCGGGAATGGTGTCAGGGCCCCGCGGTTATTATTGATCGGCCCTTGAGCGTCAGGCTCGTGCGGCTTCCGAACTGGAGTTGGACCTGATAGGGTCCAGCGCATCGGCCAGCTTGTCGGGATGGTTCCCTCAGCGCCTTGGCGATCGAGCGCCGCATTCCAGACGGCGGAAGTACCGTCGATCAGATCCATCGTATCTTTGCGGCGGCGCTCCTCTTCCAAGATGGCGCGGTCTCGACTATCAGCGAGATCGGCGAAGTCCTTCCCAGCAACACGCTGACGCAAACTCTCGTCCCAATGGCGCCGGGACTGCGCCTCGAACATTGCCGGATGAATAGGCTCGCCCTCGGCGGTCAGCCAGAGAAAGGCAAATAAGTCAGAGAGCCAATCTCCACGCCTGAGCTGGCGGGCTGCATCTTCGGCGGCACCAGGGCAGAGCTCGACGATACGCAGGCCGCCGTTATTCGCAGTTCCGAACTGTTCGAGGCGAACGTCCCAGCCCGTTGACGCTGCTGCGTCATTAAAGCGGGCGATCGGGTCCTGTTCAGCTGCGATCTGCTCGTCAGTGGTGTAGGGTACGATCTGCTTCGCCGCCAACATGCGCGCGCGATCGAACAGCTTACGGAAAATCGTCCGCAATGCATTCTCAGCCTCCGATAGGGCGGCGGGCAGCTCATAGGCTCTGGCGCGGGCCCTGAGTGCTTTCCTATCCTTTTCGGAGAGCTTGCCGATATTTCCGAGAAGTTCGGCGTACTCGCTGTCGGTGATCGGCGCAGAGCCGAGTTTGTGAGTTTTCACCCTACTCTCTTATTATACCACATCTCCCCCTAAACCCGTTGGATTACCGCAGCGCCCGCTTCGCCATCGCCGCGGTATTATGCCGATCACGACGATCGCCCGGTGTCGAGCCGGCGATGACAAATCTGCGACGATTACCCTTGATGAATACTGCCCTCCGATGCCCGCCGCCGGTTTGCTGGATGGCTATCAACCGTGCCCCAGCTCGGTCCGCGATCGCGGATAGAAGTTGAGAAAGCTCACGATCGCGGTGGTTCATGCAGCCCCTCATCATTGAGCCCGAGCCAGCGCCTTGTGCTGCTTTTGACCGTGGCCCAAATCTGCTGCCACGGCTTTGGCAACGAAGCCGCCACCGCCTTCTCTGGCTTGCTGTTCAAACTGGTCGGCGATGTCACCGAAGGCTTCACGCCGCTCATTGCACCGCGTCCGATCCCGGCGCGTCGATCCCATTATGGAAAACGACATCGTCCTTCATCGGTATCCACGCCGGTATTCCGCCTTCGCGGCCGCGATAGGCGATACGCTCGCCATCGAGCACGACGTAGATCGCGCTCGGGGTTGCCTTCTCAGGGTCTTTGCCTTCGTAGTAGACGAACTCGACCTGCATGCGACCCACAGCGTCTTCGGGGGCGGGCTCGCCGGTAGGTTTATTGCTAACGGTCACCCACTCCGGGTCATCAAAGACCGAAAACGTGCGCCGCTTTGAGAGCCTGCCTCGCTTGGTCGAATAGCTCATTGCGCCTGCCTCCGCTCGATTTCCATGTCGCGCCACAGTTTCTTAAAGTATGCGGCCAGGCGCCTGTTAACGTCACGGTAAACAGCATCGAGACTGCCGAGCTTCTTGATCTGCTTCTTCCAATGATCGACGTGTTCCTTCACGGCATAATGTTCATCACCGTTGTGCCAACCACATGGGCATTCAACCCAGCCACGACCGACCCATTGCGGCGGAATCCAGAATCTCCGAAACCCACGCTCGCCGTGCGATGTCGCGTTGGTATGCATGATGTGGTTGTGAGCCAGTCGATAGCACTTCGGCTTCCGACCGCCATAGAGTTGGCGGAGCTCTTTCTTCTTGGTCATCGCGCAACCTCCGTTGGGCGAACGACGCGGCTGGCGACGTAAGCTCGGATGTCGGAGGGGCGATAAAAGACCAGCTTGCCGATTTTGACGTAGACCGGGCCTTGGCCGCGATGACGCCAGGCTCCCATGGTCTGCGGTTTTACTTTTAGTTCCCGCGCCGCCTCATCTTCGGGCAGCATCGGTTCATCTAAAACGGACATTCGTGCCACCTGTTTGTTTGGTCAGGTGGCAAATGATTTATACAAAGAAATCTGCGTCGTAAAACCGCGAACTTTTAAAGTTTGCGGAAGTGCTTATTTGAGTTCAGCCCAGCTTGTATAAGGCCAGCCCTCCCCCCATCGTTCTTTGCATTCGGCGTATATTTTGCCGACCAGGGTCCCCCCAATCTTTAAGTGCTTTCTGTCGTTGCCCAAACTGTGAGCCACTACTGGGTCATCCCTCAGCTCCTCAGCGATGGCGTCGAACATATTTTTATCGATAGGCTCTCCGGCAGCGACTAGTTTCTCTACCCGCCTAGTCACCGACATCCTAAGGCGCGCGTGGCGGCGGGCAGCAATCAATTGGGCGCCCCTTGGGAGGGGGCGTCCGAATACGTCATCCCAGGACTTATGATGGTGCCAAATAACAGCCGTGTATGCGTTGAAGAACTCACCCGCGATGTGCCCGTCAACCGGTCGATCCTGACAAATGCAATAGTAAATACCCTCAAGGATCGCGCCCTTGTCGCCGGCATCGATCTTTCGCGAGATGCGGCAAATCTCAGCCTGAAATTCTTCGTCGCCAACCAATCCCTCTGCGGCCCGGTACTCTTCCTCGCTGGCGAAGTCGTAACGGCCGATCATGTCTGCCCCCGCAGCTTGACCACCTTCCCGCGCGGCTTCTTGATCGCCGCCGAAATCGCCGCGCCGAGCTCGTCGTTGACCGCCTGCACGGCATCGCGGGCTAAATGAGCGTAGCGCTGCGTTGTGGCTGGATCTTTGTGCCCGAGCAGCTTGCCGATCATGTGCAAGGAGACGCCGCGCCCTGCGGCGAGAGACGCATAGGAATGCCTCAAATCATGCAGCCGAACGTCGTTAAGGCCGGCGTATTTCCGTGCCCTGGCCCAGGCACGCGTAAGGTTCTTGTACGCCGTCCCTGGTCTTGAACCAGCAACGACGAAGGGGCCGACGTGCGGTGTGGTACGAAGAACCTCGATCGCCGCGTCGCTCAGGTGAATCGTTCTCGGCTCGTTGGTCTTGCTATCCGGCAGCCGAATTAACCGACGTTCCCAGTCAACATGACTCCATTGGATCGCGGTGATCTCACCAGAACGAGCGCCGGTGAAAAGCGCTAAACGTAGGCCCGTCGCAGCCAGCGGGCCGATCACGCCATCGCCCTCTGCCTGCGTGATGGCCTCGGCAGCGGCCCCGATTTCTTGCTCCGAGAGGAACCGCTCGCGCTTTTGTTCGCGATAGGGGGCTATGTTGGCGGCCGGATTGCTAGCCCGTAAGCCGTGCCTAACAGCAAAGCTTAGGAGCGCCTTAATCGTCGCGACCGTGTAGTTGGCCCGCCGGGGCGTCTTCTTCATATCGACGTGGCGCCGCTCGATATGCTCGCGATCGATTTCCGCGACCGTGAGATTGCCCAGGGTGGGGAGGATGTGGAGCGCTAGTAGCTCTTTGTAGTCCGCTACTGTCCGGGGCTTAAGTTTAGGGATTACGAACTCTGTTAACCAGCGCTCGGACAGCTCACGGACGGTAATGCTCTGGGCCGCAGCGGCCCGTAAGCGAGCTTTTTGATCGGCTGTAGGGTCAACACCCCGGCGCATGGCCGCAAGCACCTGGGCGGCCTCTATACGAGCCTTTGCTAGCGACATGTCCGAAGACATGCCGATCGTTATTCGACGTTTACGCCTCGCCACATAAGCCTGCGCAACGAAGATCTTTGTCCCCGTTGGAGTAATTCGGAGGCCTAGACCAGGAAGCTGGCTGTCAAAAAAGATGTGATCGCGCCCGGTGACAGACGCGGTATCGACGAAGGCTTGCGTTAAGCGTTGGGTCAAGGGTCACAGGAGCCCAATTGGCTGTCAACCACGTCTATGTAGGCGGTATTTCATCAACTACAAGACCAATAAAATCAATGATTGTTAACCAGTACAAACCTGGTAGTTACCCACGCTTCGGCGACTAGGACCGGCGACATGCCGCCGATCTCGGAGCAAATCTGTTTCCAGCTCCAGCCCTTCTCGCGTTTGATATCGAGCAGCTTCTCGGTGAGTCCGGCCCGCGTCATCGCAATCTCCCCTGGCGGTCGTCGTTGTGGCAGACGGCAATTGCGGAGCAATTGCCGTGCCACGCTGGCGCCACGAGGAGAGCTTGCTCACATCGGCGGATTGACGCCATTGTGCCCGACGACGATGCTCGGCGCGAGCACCGTGCCGTCGGGCTGCTTCTTGCCCGCAACCACGAAGATCTTTTCGCCCGGCTTCAGATCGGCGACGGCTGCTGGAGCAAACATCACCACCTCGACATTGGCCGGCACGCTGAATTTCTTCTCGCCGTCCTTATATTTCAGCACCAGTTCCTTGCCATCGCTGCTGGCCACGGCAGTCTCGATATTGGCGTTGGTCATTGTGCTGTTCGGCATCAAATCCCATGGCCGATGGCCTTCACCCGTGCCGCGCATCGCCTCGGGGAAAATATGAATTTCGACCGCCTTTTGCGTGCCGTCGGGCTGCGGCATCGCGGTGATGCCGACGAAGACGCCCTGTTGGACGTCGGCCATTGATTTGCGGTCCACCGCGAGCACTTTCACATCGTCGGCGAGTTTCACCTTGATCGCCGCGCCGTCGCGCCCTTTCACATCCAATGTTTGACCGTCGACACCTTGGATCGTCCCGCGCACGCGCGTCATATCGGCGTTCTGCGCCGCCGCAAGCGAGGCAACCAAGAGCGCGCCAACGACGGTTACCGTCGAAACCATTCCTGACATTCTTGACGTGATTTCCTCCGCATTAAATCCCAACGCGAGGAGGATGTAGCGGAAGACATCGAAGCGCCGCGAACAAAACAACAGCTTCCGAAAACACAAAGGCGTTATCGTCTGTGCTTTACGTTGCAGTTTTGAGGTCGGCTTCGACCAAGGCGCGCAGTTCGCCGGTGACTTCCGGAATCTTGCCGAACCATAGCGAAAAGCCGCGTACCGCCTGATGCAGGAGCATGCCAAGCCCGTCGGAGGTCGCAAGCCTGCGCGCCCGTGCGGCGGCAAGCAGCGGGGTCACGACCGGCACATAGACGATATCGGCGACAGTCGCGTGACGGCCGAGGCGAGCCAAATCGAGCACGAGCGCCGGCTGCCCATGCATGCCGAGCGTCGTGGTATTGACGAGGAGCGCGGTATCCGCAAGTTCCGCCTCGAGCCTCGTCCAATCGGCGACCTGCACGCGCGCGCCGAATGCTTTTTGCAGCGCTTCGGCGCGGCTCGCCGTGCGATTGGCGACGACGATCCGCTCCACGCCGCGCGACAGGAGACCGTAGACCACGGCGCGCGCCGCGCCGCCCGCGCCAAGCACAAGCGCCTTTGCTGCATCGCGATCCCAATGCGGTGCGCACACATCCAGATTGTCCAAAAATCCTTCCACATCGGTGTTGGTCGAACGCAACACGTCTCCCTCGAGCCAAACCGTATTGACGGCGCCGACGGCGCGCGCCCGCTCGTCCGGCTGCGACAGCGCGAACGCCGCTTCCTTGTGCGGGACGGTCACATTGGCACCGACATAGCCGCGCGCAGCAAGAGTGCCGATGAAGGCTGCGAACTCGTCCTTGCGCACCGGCTCGCGGCGGTACTCGCCGGCAATGCCGTAGCGCTTGAGCCAATAGTTATGAATGAGCGGCGAGCGCGAATGCTCGACCGGCCAGCCGATGACGCAAGCGGCTCGGTGAGCCGTCGTCACGTTTCCTCCGCCACCGAATTGCGCAACACGCCGATCGCCGGGCACTCGATCTCGATCGTGTCGCCGGGCTTGAGCCAGACCGGCGGATCCGCCTTGGCATCTTTCTTCACCGGCGTGCCGGTAGAGATGATGTCGCCGGGTTTGAGCGTCATAAAGGTCGTCACATAGGCGATCAGATCGGCGAACGAGAAAATCATGTTCGCCGTCGTGTCTTCCTGCGTGACTTCGTCGTTCTTGCGCACGACGAGCTGGAGCGGCTTAGTCAAATCCACGTCGGTCTCGATCCACGGCCCGATGCTGCCGCTGGCGTCGAAATTCTTGCCCTGCGTGACATTGAATTTGCCGTGCCTGACCCAGTCGCGGATCGTGCCCTCGTTGCATAGCGTTAGTCCGGCGATGACGCCGAGCGCGGTCTCTTTCGGCACGTGCTTGCATTCACGGCCGATCACCAGCGCGATCTCGCCTTCGTAGTCGAGCTGTTCGGAAATCTTCGGACGGATCAGCTTTTGTCCGCTACCGACCACCGAATTCGGCGCCCGGTAAAACATGCTCGGATATTTCGGCGGTTCGGCTAAGTCATAGTCGCGTTCGCGATTTTGATAGTTGATGCCGATGCAGAGAATCTTCTCCGGGGCCAAAAGCGGCGGCAAAAGCTCGACTTCGGCAAGCGGCATATCCGGGCGCACGCCGCTAACGGCGGCCTTGGCCTGATCGAGCGCCTGGGCGCGAAAGACCTCCAGCAAGGTCGAAAACCGGCTCAGGCGCGCGCGCAAATCGACGATTTCGTCGCCCACGACCGCGCCGAAACTCGGTCGGCCGCGCATATGATAGCTTGCAAGCCGCATGTCGATTCTCCCGCGCGATGTGTTAAAAGTCGTCGGACCTATCGTCAACGCCGGCCCGACGCTATGCCGATCCGAGAACCCGTTTTCAACCCGCCGTTCAACGTGGTGCGGGCAAGTCATGTGGAACTGGGCGTGCGCGACCTTGCACGCTCGCGCGCCTTCTATGTCGATTGTCTCGGACTGTTGGTCAGCGACGAGACCGATGAAGCGCTTTATCTGCGCGGCGTCGAGGAGCGCAATCACCATTCGATCGTGCTGCGGCAGTCGCGCACGGTCGACGTGCGTGCGCTCGGCTTCAAGCTCGCGAGCGAAGAAGATCTCGACCGCGCCGCCTTCTGGTTCGGCCGCCGCAATCTGCCGACCTCGTTTCCGGATTTGCCGTACCAGGGCCGCACCTTGCGCACGGTCGATACGCTCGGCATGCCGCTCGATTTCTGTGCGCAGATGGATCAAACCGCCTGCATGCTGCAGCAATACAGCTATCACCTCGGGGCGCGCATTCAGCGCATCGACCACCTCAACTGCTTCACGCCCGACGTGCAGGCAAGCTACGACTTTTATCGCGAGCTCGGCTTCCGGCTCACCGAATATACCGAGACCGACGATGCTGACGGCAAGCTCTGGGCGGTATGGATGCACCGCAAAGGCAACGTGCACGATCTCGCCTTCACCAACGGCTTCGGCCCGCGCCTGCACCATATCGGTCTGTGGAACGCGAACGTGCTCGACATTATTCACATCTGCGATGTGATGGCGACTTCAGGCTATCTTTCCAACATGGAACGCGGGCCCGGCCGTCACGGCATTTCCAACGCCTTCTTTCTCTACATCCGCGATCCCGACGGACATCGCATCGAGCTGTTCTCGTCCGATTATCTCACCGTCGACCCCGATCACGCGCCGATCCGCTGGTCGCTGACCGATCCGCGCCGGCAAACCTTGTGGGGCCAGCCCGCTCCGGCCTCGTGGTTCAAGGAAGGCTCGGTATTCGCAGGGCTTGCGCCACGCGAGCCGGTGCTGGAAGCGCGGCCGATCGTGGCGGCATAGAGAAGCTTCCCGGCTGTGCCGCGATCGGGAACAGCAGTCCTACGATGCGCTCGTTTCCGACTGGCGCGGCACGCCGACAAGGGCCGCAACGATCGCGCACAGCATGAGCGCGGCGGCGATTACAAGCGCAATGCGGACGCCGGCGATGAAACCGCCGGCGCCACTGAGCAGCGAGCCAAAGAGCGCGACGCCGATGGCGCTGCCGGTCTGGCGCATCGCATTGAGGACGCCGGAAGCGACGCCGGAATGTTGTTTGATCACGCTCCCCAGCAGCGTCGAGGTCATCGGCGGGACGAGCAGGCCTAGTCCGCCGCCCAGGCCGATGAGCTGCGCGCACAGCGCCGGATAAGGCGTGCCTTCCCGCAGTCCGAGCAGCGCGAGGCAGCTTGCGGCGGTGATCGCAAGGCCGGTGGCGATCGTCAGCCGCGCGCCGATGGCCGCGGTCACCTTTGCCGCGATCAAATTGGTCGCCAGCACTGCCGCCATCATCGGCGCGAAAGCGAGCCCGGTCCATAACGGCGAGAGATGATTGAGCCGCTGAAAATAGAGACTGAACACGAAGATCAAGCCATAGCAGCCGATATTGACCAAGAGACCGGTCAAGGACATTGCGCTGAAGGCAGGCTTGCGGAACAAGCCGAGCGGCAGCATTGGTGCTTTCGATCCGAACTCGATGGCGACAAAGAGCGCCGCCAGCAGGGCGAAGCCCGCAAAGCCCGTGAGCACGAACAAATTACTCCAGCCCCGTTCGCCACCCTCGATCATCGCCGCGGCGAGCGACCCCAGCGCCAGCACGGCTGTCGCTTGGCCCGGAATGTCGAGCGTTCGCGCCGCCAAGCGCGCGGTCTCGGTCGCGTAGCAGCAGGTCAGCCAGATGCCGGCAAGGCCGATCGGCAGATTGATCAAAAAGATGCTGCGCCAGCCGGAAAGTGCGATCAGCGCGCCGCCGACCAACGGCCCAGCGGTGAGCGAGAAACTCGCGCCGGCCGCCCAAATGCCGACCGCCCAATGGCGCTCGCGTTCCTGCGGATAGGCGTGATTGAGCAGCGCCAGCGAATTCGGAACGAGAATCGCTGCGCCGATGCCCTGGCACAATCGGGCGACGATCAGGACAGGCAAGGCCGGCGCCAGCGCGCAGGCGAGCGACGCCAGCACGAAAATCGCAAAGCCGGCGATGAAAAGGCGCCGCGCGCCTAAGCGGTCGCCAAGCGCGCCCGCCGTCAGGATGAACGCCGCAAAGGTGATGGTGTACGCGTTGACGATCCACTGCAGATCGGCGACCGAGCCGCCGAAATCGGCGCCGATGCTGTTGATCGCCACGTTGACGATGGTGACATCGAGCTGCACGACCACATAGCCGAGGCTCATGGCCGCAAGCGTCAGCGCCTTGGCGAGGCGCGCGTTGCGCGCAACCGCCTGAGCGCGCTCGTCGCGCAGTGCGATCAGATGACTCGTTTGGCTGTGCGGCTGAACGGAAATATTCACGTCCGGCTCCATTTGCTTTCCTGCATAACGCAGGCAGGCCGCAATCGTGCGCTGCATCGTTTCGGGAATTCCCGAAGTGTTGCGGCTGGCAAGAAGGGCGCATTCGGCTTATGTCTTGGCCATGAGCGAAGCGCAGCCCGCAGTAGCGGAAATCGCCGCATTGGTCGGCAACCCGGCCCGCGCCAACATTCTGATGGCGTTGATCGAAGGCCGCGCGCTGACCGCGAGCGAGCTTTCGTACGTCGCCGGTGTCTCGCCGCAGACGACGAGCGAGCATCTCGCCATGCTGCGCGAGGCGAATCTTTTGTCGATGACAAAGCAGGGACGGCATTGTTATTTCCGGCTCGGCTCGCCGCAGGTCGCGCGTATGATCGAAAGCATCATGGTCGTTGCAGTCGACGCGCCGCAACGCTATCGGCCGCGCTGGAACGGCGGCGAGCAGCTACGCACCGCGCGCACCTGCTACGACCATATTGCCGGCCGGCTCGGCGTCGCTCTGACCGAGGCCCTGACGCAGCACGAGCACATCGTGCTCAGCGAGGACGGCGGCATGGTCACGCGCGCCGGCGAGAAATTCCTCGCCGACTTTGGCGTCCATCTCGAGGACGTCAAGCGCGGCCGCCGCACATTTTGCCGGCCCTGCGTCGATTGGAGCGAGCGGCGGCTGCATCTTGCCGGCGCGCTCGGCGCGGCTCTTGCCGGACGCTGCCTCGAACTCGGCTGGGTCGCGCGCATTCGCAATTCGCACGCCCTGAAAATCTCCGCCGACGGCGAGGCCGGCTTTCGCGAGCTTTTCGGCATTGCGCTTGCCGCTGAGGAATCGCCGCTTCTCCGCCGCGCCGGCTGAGGTGTTTGAGCACAATCGCTTCAAAAGGGAATCGATGGCGCTCTAACTTTTTGGCGGAGCATGATCTTTTCTGAAAACCGGCTTCCACTTTTCCGGATCGTGCGCTACGCCGCGCCGTCGCGATGCGAGATTTCGACGACCCGCGCGCGCGCGGCGAGCGTATCGACCAGCGCGTCGGCTTTCACCTTGTTGGCGACGTCAAGGTTGGCGTCCCATTCGTCGAGCAGATAAACCCGCGCATCGGTATCGTTGACGATCTCCTCAAGCGATTTGATCTGCCGCTCGCCGGTGGAAAAGCCGAGCTTCTTGTCCATCGATTCGGCGACAACGATTGTCTCGTCGTCATCGCCCTCGACGTCGACCGGAACCACGCCGCCGGCGAATCCGAAAGCGAGGCGGTCGGACGCCGGCCAGTAGAAGGCGCGCTGGCGCAGTTCGGTCTTCAAGCTGGCGAGCAGCGAAGATTTACCGGTGCCATTGCCGCCGCGAATGTTGACGCGACCGGTCGGCTGCGCTTGCACGATCCGTAAGGCATCGTTGACTGACGAGACAACATTGGCGCGGTCGCCTTCGCGCAAAACCAGCCGGTCGAATTTGATGCGGCGGTCGAAGCCTTGGTCGGGCTCCGGCAGCATGTTCGCCGCAACGCCGCCGAAACGCGTCCACACCGCGACGAAGTCGTTCCAACCAGTGGCGAGCAAATGCAATTCGTAGGTCATCTCGATCTGCCGCGGCAGCGTGGTCGCAAGCGCGATCAACAGCGTCGTGTCAGCGACGTTCTGCACCGCGACGAAGGTGATCGTGGCGAACACAATGCCGAGGCTGACGATGCCGCTCATCGCGCTCATGCCTTCGCGCGCGACGATGGCGCGGACCTGCGCGGTCAGCGCCTCGCGCAGCCGGCTTTTGAAGCCGCCGAGCCAGAGCCGCAGATTGTAGCGGTTGCCGCTGAACACATTGTCCCACGCGGTATAGCCCTGCGCGGTGACGCGGTTGTTCATGCGCTGGTTTTCCAGATAGGTGCGTGCGATCGGCTTCTGCAGCGTCCATTGCATCAAAAGCAACGCACCGAACGCGCCAATATAGGCGAACGGCAGGCTCAGATCGATCTCCGCGCCGAGCACCAGCGCATTGAACACGAGCCCGAGAAACAGCTTCAGGGTGAATTCAAGCTCGTAGATCAGGCTGAAGAAGCACTGGAACGCTTCGCCGGTGAGAAACGGTTCGACTTGCTCGCGCGACGGTTTGTCGCCGAACAGCTTGACCTTGTCGCGGTTCTCGCGGGCAAAGCGCAACATGAATTGCCCGAAGCCGCGATAGCCTGCCCGCTCGGCGAAAATCCAGCTGATCACGCCGGCCACATAGGACGTGGACTGCGCGCTCAAGATCCAGATCAGATCGTTGAGAAGAAAATGGCCGCTTGCCACCTTGCGGCCGGCATTGATGACGAGCCACGTAGTCGTCGCCGCCAGCATCGCTTCGGCGATCATCAGGATCAGCATCACGAACAGCGACGGGCAGATCAGATAGCGCGCAAGCTCGATCCGTGAAATCTCTTTCTGCTGCATGGTTGTCGTGGACCGGGTCATTGTCGAGGCTTGGCGCGCCGTTGCGGACAGCCGCAGCGAATTCTAAGGGTTGGCCGCAACGGCCGCGTGCCGCTTGGCCAGTTCGCTTTCCATGCGGCTCACATTGTCGAACAGCCGCGCGGTCGCGAGCCGCAGGAAATAAAAGCCGAAGGTCGGATTCTGATAATAGAGCTCCTCGACCTGCTCGTAGGTGATCGACAGGACATTGCCCTCCTCGATGCATTCGAGCGTCGCGGTGCGGCGGTTGTCGGGCGCCAGCATCGCAAGTTCGCCGACTAAATGTCCCGGGGCGATCTCGATGCCGAGCTCGACCAGCACATAGCGCCCGGTCATGGTGTAGAACATTTCGTCGGCGTCCTCCCCCTTGGCGAACAACAGGTCCCCCTTGCGGAAGTGCCGCTCCGACATGAACGGCTTGAGCCAGTCAAGCGACGGTTTGCCGCGGATCGCGTCGCGCACGTTCCTGATCAGCCCGACCATCTGGTAGAGCCGCCAGCCGTTGAGCGGCAGCGCGAACGCCTGCAGCGCCAGCGGCACCCAGGCATGCATCACGGTGAAATAGGTGATTAGGATGCAGTTCGTCGCGATGGCGAGGATGCGCAGCGGCACCATTGTCTTGGTCGACGCGGTCGCCACGATGAATAGCGACGCGCCGCTGTTAAACAGATCGCTCCAATGCATCATTCCCTCCGCGCCTTAACCAGCGGTTCGTACGGCAATTTCGACTGGAGGTACGAACCCCGTAAGCGTAGCTTGTCAATCAAATCGAGCAAACAACGGTAACGCCGACGATCAGGCAAGCGTGATGCGGCAGGGCGCACTCCCCAATCTGGCGCAGTATAGCGCACCGCTCCGCCGTTTCGGCGCCTGGCTGCCGGCGCGCTACCTTGTGGTCGCCGTCGGCGTCATCGCCATGACGGCCTATACGGTGCCGGAACTGCGCGGCGCCGGCGGTTTTTGGCTGCGCGTCTGCCTGTGGTGCTGCCTCGGCTTCTTCGCTACCGACAGCGCGCTGCGCCTGCAGGCGGCCTTGGCCGCGGGAACCGCCAGAGAGCACGCTTTCTCGCTCTCGGGATTCGTCGATCTTCTGGGCGTCGCGCCTGTTCCGATCGCGCTTGCCTGCGGCGTGGCGCAGGAGAGCGCCTGGCTGTTCGGCTCGTTTTGGGTGCTGAAACTCGGTCAGGATTCGCCCGGCTTTGCCCAGCTTGGGCGCGTCTTCGTGCTCGAAGCAAAGCCCCTGGCGAGTGTTTTGGCGCTGTTTCTGATCGTGCTGTTTCTCGCCTCGGCTGCCATGCACGTGATCGAGCGCGACGGCCAGCCGGCGGCCTTCGGCACGCTGCCGGCGGCTTTGTGGTGGGCGGTGGTTACGCTCACCACCACGGGTTACGGCGACGAAGTTCCAAAGACCGCGCTCGGTCATCTGATCGGCGCGGTGGTGATGATTTGCGGCATCGCGACCTTCGGATTGTGGACCGGTATTTTGGCGACCGGCTTCGCCAACGAGAGCCGGCGGCGCAATTTCATCGAAACCTGGGATCTGGTCAGCAAGGTGCCGTTCTTCCAGACGCTCGATCCGACCGCGATCACCGAAATGACCCACATGCTGCGCCGGGTCGAAGTCCCCGAGCGCACGGCGGTGATCCGCCGCGGGCGGGTCGGCGATTGCATGTATTTCATCGCCGCCGGCGAAGTCGAGGTGGATATCGAGCCGACGCCGGTGCGGCTCGGGGTCGGCGCTTTCTTCGGTGAGCTTGCGCTCCTTGGCGATTCGATCCGCACCGCCAACGTGGCGACCACCAAGCCCTCGACCCTGCTCATTCTCGATCTGGCCGATTTCCGCAAATTGATGGCGCATTATGCCGAGCTCGCCCGTGTCATCGATGCCGAAGGCAAGCGGCGGCAGAGCGAGAATCTGCTGCGCCGGCGCGAAGCGCGCTCGCGCGCGGAGCCTTCGTAAGTTTTCTTCTCATCCGCAACACCAGCGTAAAATCCTCCGTTCATTCCCGCGCAAGCGGGAATCCAGCGGCGGGCGCAAAGCGCTGGGTCCCCGCCTTCGCGGGGACGAGCGGGTTGGAGTCTCCGTGATCTTCCTCTAAGACAGCGCGCATGACCGCGACCCGCAACGAGACACACGATCCCGCCCGGCGCAGCTTTGTCGAAACGGCAAACGCGCCCGATTGTGATTTTTCGATTCAGAATCTGCCGTTCGGCGTCTTTCGGCCGTCGCCGGGCGCAAATCCGTGCGTCGGCGTCGCGATTGGCGATCAGGTCCTCGACGTCGCCGCGGTATCCGCGTCTTTTGACGGCGAGGCCGCCGCCGCCGCGAGGGCCTGCGCCGCGCCGAACCTCAATACGCTGATGAAGCTCGGCCCGGAGGCCTGTTCGGCGCTGCGGCTTGCCTTGTCGCGCGCTCTCAGCGCGGATCGCGGCGACCAGAGCCTGAGCCGGCATTTCACCTCGATGGCGAAGGCCGAGTTGCTGCTGCCGGCCGCGATCGGCGACTTCACCGATTTTTATGCGTCGGTCTTTCACGCCACCAATGCCGGACGCGCCTTCCGCCGCGATAATCCGCTGCTGCCGAACTACAAATACGTGCCGGTCGCCTATCACGGCCGCGCCTCGTCGGTGCGTGTCAGCGGCACGCCGGTGAAACGCCCGCGGGGCCAGCGCAAAGGGCAGAACGAGGAGGCGCCAAGCTACGGGCCATCGCGCAACATGGATTTCGAGCTCGAACTCGGCATGTATATTGGCACGCCGACCGCGCTCGGCGAAACCGTGCCGGTCGGCAAGGCTGCCTCGCACATTTTCGGATTTTGTTTGCTCAACGACTGGTCGGCGCGCGACGTGCAGGCGTGGGAATACCAGCCGCTCGGGCCGTTTCTCGGCAAGAATTTCGCCACCACGGTCTCGCCCTGGGTGGTGACGCGGGAAGCGCTGGCGCCGTTCCGCGTCGCCGCCTTCGCGCGGCCGCAAGGCGACCCGGCGCCGCTGCCGTATCTCACCGACGCCGACGATCAAGCGAACGGCGGCCTCGACATCACGCTCGAGGCGTACCTTGCGACCGACGCGATGCGGCGCGCCGGCGCGGCGCCACAACGGCTGACGCGCACGTCTTTCGCGACGACGTACTGGACCGTGGCGCAGATGGTCGCGCATCACACCTGCAACGGCTGCAATCTCGTCACCGGCGATCTCATCGGCTCGGGCACTGTGTCCGGGCCGGAGAAGGATAGCTGGGGCAGTCTTCTTGAACTCACCGCGCGCGGGCGCGAGCCGATCGCACTGCCGGCCGGCGAGCAGCGCGGCTTCATCGAGGACGGCGATGAGATCATCTTCAAAGGCTATTGCTCCAAACAAAATTATCCGCGCATCGGCTTCGGCGAATGCCGCGCGGTGCTCCTGCCCGCCGGTTGACGTCACTCAACCGGCACCCACTTTTGCAGACGCTTTCCGGTATCGACTTCGCCGGTGTAGAGGTTGCCGCGCGAGTCGAATTTGGCGACATGGACGTAGTGAAATTCGCCGGCGTTGCGCCCGGCTCTGCCGAAATGGCCCATGACCGCGCCGTCCTTGCGGCGGACGGTTTCCAGCACTTCATTGCTGCCGTCGACCAGCACGAAAAAATTCTGCTTTCGGTCGAGCGGCGAGAAAGCGAGGCCCCAAGACGAGCCCGGCCCGCGCGTCGCCGGATCGAACACGTATTGCTGCACGAAACTGCCGTCCTTGTGGAACACCTGGACCCGGTTGTTGGTGCGGTCGCAGACAAAGACGAAGCCGTCCTTGCTGAGCGCGATGCAATGCACCGGGTTGGCGAATTGCGGGGAATCGGCGTTGTAGGCGGGCAGAGCCTCGTCGGTCGGCGGTTTTCCGTACGCGCCCCACACGCGCTTGATGGCACCGGTATCGGCGTCGAGCACGGCGACGCGATGATTGCCATAACCATCGGCGGCGTAAACTTCGTTGGCGTCTTTATCGAGCTCGAGCGCGGCGACCTGGCCGAACTGGCTGAGATCGGTGCTGGATGTGAGCGGCCCGCTCTTGCCGATCTGTTTGACGAATTTGCCGTCGGTGGTGAACTTCAACACCATATTGTCGCCTTTGCCGTTGCCGCTGAGCCAGACAAAGCCTTTGTTGTCGACCAGGATGCCGTGTTCCTGCAGCGGCCAGTCGTAGCCGAGATTGTCGCCGGGGCCGCCCCACGATTTCACGACGTCGCCCGCCTGGTTGAACACCAGCACTGACGGCGCCGGCACGCAGCACTTGGCGCGTGGCGGCTCGAAGGCGGCGGCTTTTTCGTCGTCGGTCAGCGAGCGCGGCCGCTGGAACACCCAGATATTGTCTTGCGCATCGACCGAGATGCCGCCGACCTGGCCGAGGATCCAGTTGTTGGGCAGCGGCCGCGGCCAATATGGATCGACCCGGAATGCCGGGCTTTGAGCACAGGCGGGGAGGGCGGCGAAAAACAACGTCGTGATGATGGCGATAGTCGCCGCACGCACGTTTTTCATCCCTACGCTCCTTCCGTTCGTCCCCGCGAAGGCGGGGACCTAGTGCGTCATTGTACTCCGTTTGATTCCCGCTTTCGCGGGCATGAGCGGAGACCTTCCCTAGTGAATCTCCGGCTCGGCGATTGGCGCCGTGCCTTGCAGAAAATCGAAGTCGCAGCCTTCGTCCGCCTGGCCGATATGCTCTGAATACATCGCCCCATAGCCGCGGGCGTAACGCGGCGGCGGCGGCCTCCAGGCGCCGCGGCGGCGCGCGAGTTCTTCGTCGCTCACATGCAGATGGATGCGGCGCGCAGCGACGTCGATCTCGATCTCGTCGCCGGTTTGCACCAAAGCCAGCGGGCCACCGACAAAGCTTTCCGGCGCGACGTGCAGAATGCAGGCGCCGTAGCTCGTGCCGCTCATGCGCGCGTCGGAGATGCGCACCATGTCGCGGACGCCTGATTTCACGAGTTTCTTCGGGATCGGCAGCATGCCCCATTCCGGCATGCCGGGTCCGCCCTTGGGGCCGGCATTCTTCAGCACCAGCACATGATCGGGCGTGACCTCGAGATCGTCGCGCTCGACCTCGCGCGCCATGTGATCGTAGTTCTCGAATGCGATGGCGGGACCGCGATGCTTGAGGAAACGCTTGTCGGCGGCGGCCGGCTTCATCACGCAGCCGCGCGGCGCGAGATTGCCGGTGAGCACGGCGGTCGCGCCCTCCGCATAGAGCGGCGCGTCGAGCGCATGTATCACATCGGGCAGATGCACGGCAGCGCCGTCGATATTGCCGCCGAGCGTGCCGCCGGTGACGGTGAGGCAGTTTAGATCAAGCAGATCGCGCATCGCCGCCATCAGCGCGCGCAGGCCGCCGGCATAGAAGAAATCCTCCATCAGATATTTGCCGGACGGGGTGATGTTGGCGATCACCGGAACCTGACGGGAAATCTCGTCGAAACGCTGCATGTCCAGAGAGACCCCCGCACGGCGCGCCATGGCGATCACGTGGATGATGGCGTTGGTCGAACCACCGAGCGCCATATGCACGCGGATGGCGTTGTCGAAGGCGGCGGCGGAGAGAATCTTCTGCGGGGTGAGCTCCTCCCACACCATGTCGACGATGCGGCGGCCGGCGCCGGCGCACATGCGTGGATGATTGGCGTCAGGCGCCGGGATCGAGGAGGCGCCGGGCAGTGTCAGGCCGAGCGCTTCGGCGATCGACATCATGGTGGCGGCGGTTCCCATCACCATGCAGGTGCCGAACGAGCGCGCGATGCCTCCTTCGATCTCGCTCCATTCCCGTTCGCCGATATTGCCGGCGCGTTTTTCGTCCCAGTATTTCCAGACATCGGAGCCGGAGCCGAGCGTGCGGCCGTGCCAGTTGCCGCGCAGCATCGGGCCGGCCGGCACGTAGATCGCCGGCAGCCCCATCGAGATCGCGCCCATGATCAGGCCGGGCGTGGTCTTGTCGCAGCCGCCCATGAGGACGGCGCCGTCGATCGGATGGCTGCGCAGCAGCTCCTCGCATTCCATCGCGAGCAAGTTGCGATAGAGCATGGTCGAGGGCTTGACGAACGGCTCGGCGAGCGACATCGCCGGCAGCTCGATCGGAAAGCCGCCGGCCTGCCAGATGCCGCGCTTCACATCTGCAGCGCGCTCGCGCAGATGACCGTGGCACGGATTGATCTCGCTCCAGGTGTTGATGATGCCGATCACCGGCTTGCCGGCCCAATCCTCGCGGTCATAGCCGAACTGCTTCAAGCGCGAGCGATGGCCGAAGGCGCGCAGCGTCTCGGGTCCAAGCCAGCGATAGCTGCGCAGGTCTTGCGGCGTTTTTCTGCTCGATGATTTTTTCTCGGCCATGAGATGTCGGGGGCGGCAGTCAGGCTCGGCGGTTCGCGTTCATTGCGAAGAACTTTGCGCGACATTGCCCGGAATGCCGCCTTTCGCCCGTGCAATCGCCTCCTGGCGCTTGCGCGCATAAAATTCCTGAGCGTTGCGGTTGCCGGTGAGGCCGCTGAGGAATTCAAGGTTGTCGTAATCCGCCGCGAGATTGCTCCAATAGTAACGGTTGGTGGGATCGCTCGCCGACAACAACTCCATGATGGCGACGGCGCGTTGCGTATAGCTGATCGCCTCGCGCAGCTTGTCGCGGTCGGAACTGGCCGCGGCTGCCAGCATAGTGGCGATATTGTTGTAGGTGCCCGCCAGCTCGAACAGCATTGTGGAGGATGCCCGCGCGTCGCCGGCCCACGGCTCCATCGCCTGCTGGGCCAGACGAAACTGCTGCATCGCATTGCTGTTCTCGTGCGTTTCGACATAGACGCGGCCGAGGTGATTGTAACGGCCGCCGAGATAGAAGCCGACGTCCGGGCCGGGCGGCACCAGCCGCGCGTAGCTTTGCGCCAATTCGAGACTCTTCTGATAAACCGTGAGCGCATCGCTGAATTGTTTGTTGCTGAGGAAAATGTTGCCGAGCCGGCCGAAGGTCATGAATTCCTGCAGCAGACACGGCAATTCCGTCGGGTGTTCGGCGTAGCATTTGGCGTAGGACTCGACCGCCTCGCGGTTCAGATCATAAGCCGATTTGAGATCGCTGCGTTCGCGCAGTTGCGCCATGACCTCGGCGGCACGCCCGCGGGCGTAGTCGACGCCCGCCAGATTGGGACTGTCATGGGCGAGCGTGCCGGCGATCTGATACGCATCGGCCACGAGCCTGGCGCCCTCCGGATCGTCCTGCTGGGCGAGCGTGAAGCCGAGCTCGGTCCAGGTTCTGGCGCGGATGAGCTGCACCGACGGCGTCGTCTCGTTGAACGAGAGGAGATCGTCAAGGAGCCCCTTGCCGCGGCCGAGAATGCCCTTCACCACCGTGAGCGGAACGCCCCTGACCTCGCGGAATTTGACCGCCAGATCGGAGACCAGGCCGTTCGCCGTGCCGGTCGCCGCGCTCAGGGTGCGCTCGGCGCGATCGCGCTGCTGCTCGGCGATCTGCTTCTGCTCGACGGCGGTGCGCTCGGCCGCCGTCGCCCGGTCGCGCTGCTGCTCGGCAATCTGTTTCTGTTCGGTGGCGGTGCGCTCAGCCGCAGTCGCGCGGTCGCGCTGCTGCTCCGCGACATGTCTCTGCTGCACGGCCACGTGCTCGGCATCGAAGGCGGCTTTCCACTGCCATGCGGCGATGCCGCCGAGCACCAAGAGGACGGCGATCGCGGACCAGGCCAGCGTCAGCGCGCGGCGCTGCTGGCGCACCTCTTCCGACAGCAGGTCCTCCTTGGCGACGCCGCGCACTGCGGCTGCGAAGTCGGCACTGAGTTCGGTGAATTTGCGATCGCGCTTCGATGCGCCGGCACGATAGGCGCGCAGGTCCACCCATTTCGGCTCGTTCGGGAACCGACCCTTGAGCACCGGCGGTAGCGGCGTCGCGTCCGACCAGGTAAAATCCGTAGCGCCCGGCGGCCACGCCAATTCGCCGTCGGTCACCGCAATCAACAGCGTGTCGATCGCCTTGTGCTCGAGCCAGTAAGCGACCTCCTTGCCGACCCAGATCGAACGCGCAGCCTCCGCCGAGGCGAGGAGGATGAGAAAGCGTAATTCGTTGAGCGCCGCTTCGATGGTCGGCCAAAGGTGCGGCGTGGCCGACAGGCTGGTGTCATCGCGGAAAATCCGCACCGCGCGACGCTTGTACCAGGGCTTGCCAAGGGCCTGCACGACCGATTGCAGAGCTGCCGCGATCGGTTTGTCCTTGGCGTGGCTATAGGAGATGAAAGCGTCGTAGATCGCCACCTCATGCCTCCAGGTTTGCCGGCGGCCGCAACCATAGCCCGGCTGGAGGAGTTTGTCGTAACGCATCTGCCGACCACGCATGCAGCGGTCTACGATTCGGCGAAGCCGCGGCCGAAATATGGCTCCACCGGTATTCAGATTCTTGGGCACGCCGGGATGGGTTCGCTGACGCCCGCAGTGACGCCAAACAGCACCGTTCTCGCGACACGTTCATGTGCCCGAGCCTTGCCGACCACGAAGCCAATAGACTGGCCTCCGGCAAATAAAGGGAGGCGAAGCGTCGAAAGGCTTATGCCAACCATGTCCGCGCAGCACCGGCAAACGTCATCGCCTGCCGATTTTTGAGGCGCGGCTGCGCGCCACTTTCGGAGGCGTGCCCGCCTTCCGGCACTTCACCGCGGCGCTCGCCACCGGCTACTACCCCGATGGTTCAGCCCCAGAACCGGGTTTAATCGTCGCGGCGATAATCCCACTCACCTGTGGTTGTGGATTCCGGGCCCGCGGGCTTTCGCCCGCGTCCCGGAATGACGGCTCGCTTTTCACATTCCGCCGATCAATGCGGCGGCAATCGTCAGCATCGCTACCGCGACAAGCCCCTGCATCAACGTGCCGGCGGTGAGGACTCCGAGCGCGCGCAGCGGACGAATGCCGCTCGTGACGGAGACGAGCCAGAAGTAATCGTCGTTGATGTGGGAGACGGTCATGGCGCCGGCGCCGACGGCAAGCGCGGCGAGCGCGCGGGCGTTCGCGGCGTCGAGGCCGAGCGGAATGAGCAACGGCTGCACGATGCCGGCGGCGGTGATGGCGGCGACGAGCGAGGAGCCTTGCAGGGTCTTGATCGTCGCCGCGACCAGAAAAATGATCAGCAAGCCGCCGGCGCCAGAAAGATGCCAGGCCGAAACATGCTCGCCGAGCAATTCGGCCATGCCGGTTTCCTGACAGAGGCGTTGCAGGCCGCCCGCCGCGCCGACGGCGAGGAAGGCGCCGGCGACGGTGCTGAAAACGCGCAGATTCCAGGCGTCGTCGGCGAGACGCTTGCCGGCAAGCCGCGCATTGCCGATCACCATGATGCCGATGGCGACCACGAGCAGCGCCAGCGGGCGGCCGACGCCGATCACCATCTCGCGCGCCGTGCCGCCGCCGAGCGGCTCGCTCGGGATGTCGCCGAGCGATTGGAAGATCAGGAGCGCGAGCGGAACGGCGGTCGCGACCACAAGCACCGCGGCGGACCAGCCGCTGGCCTTTGGCACGGCCGGCGCGTCCTGCGCCGGCGCTTGCCGCGTTGCGTCGGCCACGGCGAGCCAGCGCGACCAGGCCGCGCCGAGGCCGGCCACGAGAACGGCGAGCGGCACTCCGAACAGCGCGACCCGGTTCCAGGGCGCATCGAGGATGGACGCAGCGGCGATCGGGATTGGCGAGACGAGCGCAAGTCCGTGGCTTGCGGAAATCGCGAGCGCCAGCGCCGCCGGCGCGGCACTGCGTTTTTTCGGCTCCGCACCGCCGGTGACGGCGCGTAAAAGCGGCGTGAGCAACGCGAAGGCGGTCGAGGGCGAAGCCGCGAGCCCGGCGACAAGCCCGCACAGCGCCGGCAAGCGCGTCGCGCCGGCGAAGCGCCACGAACCAATTGAAGAACCAATTTTGGCGGCGAGCCAGCCGGCGGCGCCGGTTGCCTCCGCGAGCCCTGCCACTAGGCCCGCGGCCACAATGACCAGCCCGGGCGAAGTGATCGCCTGCGCAAAGCCCGCGCCGAACGCTTTGCCGACAAAGGCGGTGGAGAAGCCGGCGGCCAGCCCAAAGGCCGCAGCGACTACGATGATCGCCAGAAACGCATGCAGCAGCCGCGCCTGGGTCAGGGCGATGAGGGCGATGAGAGAGGCGAGGAGCAGAAGCGCCTGGACGAGCGGCATGCCGGACATTGCAGTGAGGTTACCTTAGCTTTCGCGCTGCACGCGCAGGACTTTCGGGAAATTCATTGGCGACGGCCTTTTTAGTTTAGTATTTTCCCGGGGCAACCGGCTTGAAAGCCCGCCGAAACAAACGCCGCGACGCGCGCTGATCTTGGTAAACCGATGAAACTGCGTTTTTTCTGCTGCGGCGCAATTGCGCTTCTCGTCACGCTCGTCCTCGCAACCGCGCCCGGCCACGCCGCGCCGAATTTCATCCGTGCCGACGGCACGCAGCTTGTCGATGCGCAAGGCCAGCGCTTCGCGGTGCAGGGGATCAATCTCGGCAACTGGCTGGTGCCCGAAGGCTACATGTTCAGGTTCGCGCGCAAGCGCGCGCCTTCGGAAATCGCGGAAGTGATCGAAGCGCTGGTGGGGCCGGAGGAGGCTGCCCGCTTCTGGGCGGCGTTCCGCGAGGACTATGTCACGCAAGCCGACATTCGCTTCATCAAGGCGGCCGGCTTCAACACCGTGCGGGTGCCGTTGCACTGGCGGCTGTTCGTCGAGCCGGGCGCGGCCGATGACGGCAGCGCCGACAAATTCGCAGGGCAGGGCTGGACGCTGCTCGACCGGCTGGTCGGCTGGTGCCGCGATGCAGGTCTGCGCGTGATCGTCGACCTGCACGCGGCGCCGGGCGGACAGACCGGCGTCAATCACGACGACGGCACGGGCTTTCCGCTGACATTCTATGTGCCGCGCTACCGCGCGCTCACGGTCGCGCTGTGGAAGGCGATCGCCGCACGTTATCGCGACGAGCCCGCGGTGCTCGGTTACGATCTTCTGAACGAGCCGATCTCGCCCTATAGCGACGAGGCCTATCTCAATCCGCGGCTCGAGCCGCTCTATCGCGAGATTGTCGCGGCCATCCGCAGCGTCGATGCCCATCACGTCGTGCTGCTCGCCGGCGGGCAGTGGAGCACAAGCCTTGCGATGTTCGGCCGGCCGTTCGACGCCAATGCAGTTTACACCTACCATAAATTCTGGGCGAAGCCGACGCGCGACGCGCTGCAGAGCTATCTGAATTTCAGCAGGCGCTGGAACGTGCCGATCCTGATCGGCGAGACCGGCGAGATGAACAACCAGTGGAATGCGCGCTTCCGCGAATTGCACGAGCGGTTCGGCATCGGCTGGGTGTTCTGGCCCTATAAGAGTCTCGACACCGGAACTGCCGTGGTGTCGATCGCGAAGCCGGCGGGCTGGGACTTGATCGCACGGGCCGGCAGCGCCGACACCATCGATCCCGCCACCCTGCCGCCGCGCGCACAGGCGCAGAAGATTCTCGATGCCTATCTGGAAGCTGTGAAATTCCAGAACGTGCGCGTCAACGGCGACTATTTGAATTCGCTCGGGCTGGCGGCGCCGTGATTTTTCGCCCCATGCTCCGTCGCGTGCTTGTGCAACAAGAACCACGCAACGGCGGAGCCGCATGAGAACGGCTCCGCCGCGTTACGAGATTAAACGATCTACTTGCTTACCAGCAGGGCACGCAGCGGCAGCACCGCGGCGCGCATGCGCTGATCCAGCCCGGTCCGCACCCACAATAGCCCGTGCCGCCGTTACACGCGGCCGGTCTGACAATCGGTGTGGCGTTCTTGAGCGCATGAATGCTGGCGGCACCGCGCTGCTCGTTCTGCGCACTCGCCGGCAACGCTAAAGCTCCCAACACAAAAACCGCGGCACTCAATGTCAGTGAAAGCTTCCTCATGAGACCTTCCTCTTTAATGGCAGGACTGCTCGAAAAGAGAAAACCAGCGTGTTAAGTTTACGCGAGCTTTGTTACGTTGTCTTTACGGACGGTTGCATCCGGAAATTGTCGATACCGTAATCGCAAGATCTTCGAATCGCTGAAGATTTTCGCGCATTGCGATGGATCGCCTGCGCAGCGTGTCGCCCGGCGACGATCTGCTAATCGCCGAAAATCGCCTCCGGCAGCAGCGCCGAGACGACATAGTTCGGCACGTCAACCACGTTGGACACCCGCAGGTCCACGGCCACGCTGCAGATGATGTAAGCCTGCTCGCGGGAGAAGCCGCGCTCCTGCAGCAGATCGATCATGTTGAGCACGGCGTTGCGCGCGGCGAGCGTGAGATTTTCGCTCTCGATCTCGCCCTTGGCATTGATCGGCATGCCCATTACGGCGGTGAAATTCTGCGGGGCGGCGAATTTCGGATCCTGGAAATAGCCAGGATGCGCGAAGACCGGACCGGCGAACGTGCGCTTGGTGGCGAGGCCTTTGTGCACTTTGAAGCGCACCACGGCGGTTGCACCCATTTCGACCGCGGTGACGCAGACCTCGCCGTCGCCTTGCGCGAAATGGCCGTCGCCGGTCGAGAACAGCGCGCCCTTGGTGAAGACCGGCAGGAACAGCTTGGCGCCCTTGGTCAATTGCTTGACGTCGAAATTGCCGCCGTTCTCGCGCGGCGGCAGCGTGCGCAAGCCTGCAAGCCCGCAGGCGCCGCCCGGCACGGCGCCGTCCGGGCTCGGCGGCAGCACAAAGCCGCCGGCATCGAGCGCGCGCTGCTCGCGCTCGGTCCAATCCTTGAGCTTCTGCGCCGACGGCGCAGTGGCCGAAATGCCCATGAACGATGCGCCCGGAATGCGCACGCCGGGAAGTTCGGCGGCGGTGGCGAAGCCATCGCGGATTTTCCATTGCACGACGAACGGCGTGGTCATCACGTCGCGCAGAAAGCCGAGGCCCGGCACGACGGCGCTGAAGGCGGTCGGCTGCGGAAGGATGTCGACGAATTCCACTTCGAGCATGTCGCCGGGCTCGGCACCCTTGACGAAAACCGGCCCGGTCAGTGGATGAACGCGGCCCGCATCAAAGGTGGCGAGATCGGCAACGGTGGCATCGGGGCCAAGCTGGCCGTCGATACCGTCGCGCGTTTCCAGACTGACGTCTTCTCCCTCGCCGACTTCGAGAATAGGCGCAATGTCGGGATGATAGCGGTTGTGGCCGGTCTTCGGTTCGGCGGCGAGCGGCTTGGTGCGGTCGATGCGGACGGCGTGCATGACGGATCCTTGAGGCTGAAGACACCGGCGCGTGGAGCCTACACTGCCGTGCGTTTGCGGTTCAACCGCAGACACTCTGATCCGTCATTGCCGGACTTGATTCGGCAATCCATGCGGCTCTGCGGAATGCGCAGCGCATCCGCACGGCCCCCCCGGGTCAACCGGTGGTGACGACGAGCGGGCTCACCCCGTCTTCACCGCCGCATAGATGCCGCGCTCGAATTGGCGATAGACGCGCAATGCGCGGTCGTCGGCAAACGGCAGCACTTGGGTCATGAACACCGCGGCGACGTGTTTCTTCGGATCGATCCAGTAATAGGTGTTGAACAGGCCGGCCCAAGTCATGCTGCCGGCGCTGCGCGCTTCCGGTACCGGCTGCATGTTGATCATGTGGCCGAAGCCCCATTTCAAGCTGATGCCGTGGAAGAAATCGACGTCGTTGGAAACCCGCGGCGCCGTGGTTTTCAGGATACCGGCTTCGACCGGGCCGATCTGGTTCTGGCCCATCAGCGCGACGGTTTCGGGCCGCAAGATGCGCGCGCCTTCGAACGAGCCGCCGTGCATGAGCATGCGCAGAAGCGTCAGATAATCCGGCGCGGTCGAATAGATGCCGCCGCCGCCGGAATGGTGCCGCGGCGCGGCGTTCGGCTTGGGCGCGGGCTCCATCGGCTCGGGCTTGAGCGATCCGTCCGGCTGGCGGTGATGCCCGCTCGCTTCGCGCGTTCGCTGCGCCGCTGTGATCTCGAAGGTGGTGTCCTTCATGCCGAGCGGCTCGAAAATCTGCTTCTTGAAATGGGTCTCGAGCGGCTCGCCGCTGATCGATTCCACGATGCGTCCGACCCAATCGACGCTGGTGCCGTATTGCCAGCGCTCGCCCGGATCGAACATCAGCGGCGTGCGCGGGAGCTTCGGTCGTTCCGCCGCCGGCGCCTTCTCGATGGCGTTGATGTATTTGATCGCCTCGGCGTCCCAGAGCCGATAAGTGAAGCCCGACGTGTGGGTGAGGAGATGGCGAAGCGCAATCGGCCGTTTCGGCGGACGAAGAAGCGGCGCGCCCTTGGCGTCAAAGCCATCCAGCACTTGCGGGTCGGCGACGGCCGGGTCGATCTCCGGCAGCGGGCCGTCGAGCGAGAGCTTGCCTTGCTCGACCAGCCGAAGCGCGGCGACGGACGTGATCAGCTTCACCATCGAGGCGATGCGGAACACCGTGTCGCGGGTCATCGCGGCGTCTTTGGCCGGACCGCCGCTCAGCCGGCGGCTGCCGAACACGCCCTCATAGAGGACGCCGTTCTCGGTGGCCGCGATCGCCACGACGCCCGGCACTTCCTGCGCGCCGACGGCCGCGCGCAAGCTTGCGTCGATGTGGGGGAAAGCGGCGGCGCGCGACGGCTCATGCGGGAGCGCGCCGGCGCGTGCGGGAAGCGCGCCCGTCGCGGCGAGCGCCATCGTGGTTTTCAAGATCTGGCGGCGGTTTGGACGGCGGATGATGCCCATCGTGCGTTCTGATCGCCTTATGCTCTCCAACAGGCGGAACAGATTGGACGCTACAACTTCACGCCTAAATTCTTCGTTTGAGCATGGTCTTGTCCGAAAACCGGGTTCCACTTTTCGGGATCATGCTGCTTCACCTCTTCACGCCTTAAAGCTTCACCTCGTGAGCATAGTACACGATTTCGTGGTCGCGCCATGCGGCGGGATGACCCGCGAACCCGTCTCTTATGCTGAGCGACGTTTTGTTGACCGCGCCGGCCTGGATCACATCGGGCCCTTCGGCGGCCATTTGTTCCGCCGTCTTGTTGCCCGGGCGCAGGATGGCGATGTGGCCCGGCCGATCGTCATGGTGATTGTGGTAGCTCGCCACCACGAGCAGCCCGCGATTGGCGGCGGCCTGCGCTTCGTCGACATTGGCGAGCCTGACCCAGCCGCGCGCCGCGCCTTCCTCGGCGAGCCATTCGTTCTGCGCATTCGCCAGCAGCTTTTGGCCGTGCTCCGGCGGGCGCAAAATATAGACGCCGAGATTCTTCGCGGCGGCGGCGACGAACGCGCTGCAATGGGTATGTTTGCCAGGCGACGTTTCCGGCACTCCGGTCGGCAGGCCGGTGTCCCAGTAAACGTGTTCGCCGGCGATCCAATTGCTCTCGACACCCATGGCGTCGAGCACCTTGCTGACGGCTTGCGCCTGCGGCGTGACGATGTCGGCCGGGCGCGCCGCGCCGGCAAAAATGACAAGAACGACGAAGGCGCAAAATGCCGTGGCAGCGCGCAATGAGGCGGTCATGAGCCGATCCTTCGGAATGTGTTTTCCCTCTTCCGCGAGGGGCGAGGATTACAGTCGGGTATCCACAAGATTACGCCGCAGCGAGATTGCCAAATCGTTTCAGATTCTCTTTCTGTTTCGCGTTGCGCGGCGCGAGCTTGAAGAGCCGCGCGGCGGTGCCGCCGAGGATGTTGTGCTTGCCCTTCTCCGACAGGAACGGCAGGTCCCAGATAGTGGACGGCAGATCGAAATCCCAGTGCGGATAGTCGGATGAGTAAAGTAGCTGGGTCTCCGCATTGATCATGCGGAAGGTCGTCTGCATCGCGTCGTAATCCTGAATCTCCATCGGCTGCGATGAATAATACATTTCTCGCATATAGTCCGACGGCTTCTTTTTCAGGAGTGGCGCCTCCGACGGCCGCAGCATGTATTCGTGGTCGAGCCGCTGCATCAGGAACGGAATCCAAGCGAGCCCCGATTCCATCCAGATCACCGGCAATTTGGGGAAGCGCTCGGACAGTCCGTTGATCACCCAATTGGTGCAATTGAGCACGTTATACCAGGTGAAGCCGAGCGCGTGCGCGGAGAGAAAGCGGTTGCAGCTAGCGAAAGCGGGCTCGCCCCAGTTCACGCCGGAATGGAAGGCGATGGTGAGGCCGCGCTCCTCCATGGCGCGATAGACCTTCATGTAGGCGTTGTCATGCACGCCCATGCCGGAGCGCACGGTGGTGACCATGAAGCCGCCGACGTGCTTCCTTTCGCCGAAGATCTCGACATGGCGCAGCGCCGCGGCCGGATCGGAGAAGGGCAGGCAGAGCAGCGAGAAAAATCGGCCGCCCGCGTCCGGCATCAGTTTTTCCGTGAGCCAGCGGTTGTAGGCCCAGCACAGATCGACCTCCATTTCCTTCTGGGGATGCAGCCCGATATTGAGCATGCCGGTGGGAAACAGGCAGGAATAATCGACGCCCATGGCGTCCATCCAGCGATGGCCGAGTTGCACGTCGCGGATCTTGCCCTCGTCGGTCTTTTCACTCGAGCGCATCGGGTAGCGCGTGACGCGGCCGCCCATGTCCTGATAGCCGGTCGGAATCGGCACGATGCCGGGCTGCTGCTTCTTGTTGCGGCCCGACATGGTGAGCTGGCGCAGCACGTCGTTTTCCATGAACGGCAGGAATTCGTCGTAGTGCTCGTTCTCGTAATGATGCGCGTCGACATCGACGATCAGAATGTCGTCGAAGCCGCGCTGATGCGCCTGCTTGCGCGCATGCGCAAGGAGCCGCGTGGTGTTGAGCTCTTCGATTGTGACGCGGCGGCCGCGGTCGGAAATCAGGTCCATGATGTTTCCCCGGATTCACTATCCGCTCGCCCCCGCGAAGGCGGGGACCCAGCTCTTTGCTCTCGCGCCTGGATTCCCGCTTGCGCGGGAATGAGCGGAGTTGACGTCCTTCGCATCACCGCCCGGTCCAGCCTTGCCACATGCCGAGCTCGAAGGCGGCGAGGTCGGCGGCGCGCAAGAGCCCGCTTGCGGTGACCATGACGTCGGTGGCGGCGAGTGCGTTCCGCGCCACGGGCGTGAATTGCTCGCCGGCCTCGCGGCGCGCGGCATAGAGCCGGCAGGCGGCGGCGATCAGCGCTTGCAAGGTCTCGGCGGGAAGTATGTCGAGCTTGCCGTCGGCGATGCTGCGCTCGATCGCGGCGCTGACTCGCTTGGCGTCGGCGACGGCGATCTTGGTGCTCGTCTTCTCTGTCGGTACTGCGGGCCGCGAGCCGCGTGCGGCCTTGGCGGCCCGCTCGAGCGCGTCCTTGGCCGCGCGTCTAGGCGAGGACATAGACCTCGTCTCCCTTCTGCACGACCTGATATTTTTTCAGCTTCAGGCGCCGGTCGGCCACGCATTCGCCGGTCCTCATGTCGTATTCCATGCCGTGCCAGGGGCAGACGAAATTCATGTCGGTATCGCAGAAGTAGAGACCCATCGAGGTTTTGTCCGGCCGCAGCCGTTCCTCGACGCGCGCGATGGTGAGCCCCTCGCAGGCCGGCCCGCCCTGGTGCAAACAGAAATTCGAGTAGGCGTAGAACGCGCCCTCGTGTCGGAACACGCCGATCTCGTTGTCGCCGACAAAGACGATGCGGCGCTCTCCATCCTTGAATTCGGCAAGCCTGGCGACAAATTTTTCCGGCATTGGCATTCGCTGTTGATGTGACGCTCGTCCCCGCGAAGGCGGGGACCCAGAGCTGGATTCCCGCTTGCGCGGGAATGAGCGCTTTTAGCACGTGCGGGATTGCAGCGCGACTTACGCAATCTTGTTGCTGAACTCGCCGATGCCTTCGATCCAGACCTTCACCACGTCGCCGGCTTTGAGGAACTCGCCGCTTTCGGCGCCGGTGCCGGCCGGCGTGCCGGTGAGGATGATGTCGCCCGGATGCAGCGTCATGTTGATGGATAGCTGAGCGATCTGCTCGGCAAGCGAGAACAGCATCTTGCTGGTGTTGGAATCCTGCTTGAGCTCGCCATTGACCCAGAGTTTCAGGGCGAGATCCTGCGGATCGTCGATGTCGCTTGCCGGTGTGATCCAGGGGCCGATTGGGCAGGAGCCGTCGAAGCTCTTATGCTTAGACCAGTCCATCTTGAAGAATGACGTCGGCTCGATGCCGGGCCGGCGGCCGCGGTCGCGCGCCGAGAGATCGTTCGAGACGGTGTAGCCGGCGACGTAGGTGAGCGCCTTTTCCTTCGGCACGTCCTTGCAGGGCCGGCCGATGATGGCGGCGAGTTCGATCTCCCAGTCGAGTTCCTTGGAATAGTCCGCGGCCCTGATGGCCGCGCCCGGGCCCGCGATGGTGCCGGCGGCCTTGATGAAGTGCCAAGGCTTTAGACCCTGCTCGTGCGGATCGGCCGGCTCGGGCATGCCCATTTTGCGCGCCATGGCGGCGGCGTGGTCGGCGTAATTGGCTCCGGCGCAGAAGATCGTCGGCGGCTTAAGCGGCGCCATGAGTTTGGCCTTGGCGAGCGGCAGCCTTTTGGCGCGGCTTTTGGCGGCGGCGCCGGCCGCGGCCTTTTTGAAGGCGCCATCGGCGGCCGTCCAGTCGGCGAGGATGCCGGCGACGGTCGCATAGGCCGCCTTGCCGGTGAGCTTGGCGGCGTCGAACACGTCGTCGCCGATCAGGAGGCCCGCGCGCGGACCTTCGCTCGTTCGATATGTTGCGAGCTTGTACCCCGCCCGCTTCCCCCCAGCCGACTTCCCCCCAACCATGTCCATCGTCTCCTTTGGCGCACCAAGAATTTCCAAAGTTTCTTGTGGCCTATTTGGGAGCCGGGGACAACCTCCTCGTCATTCCGGGGCGCGCGGCCAAAGCCCGCGCACCGGAAGGACGAAGCATAGGATGGGTATTTGGGCCGGCACGCGCGCCGCGGATCGTGTGGGGACAACACAAAACAGGGGATCGCTCGGCGTTACCTCTATTGATGGGCGTAGAAATAGAGATCGATCGTTCGGTAGTCGGGCGCATTCTCCTCGATCACCGCGCCATCGAGCACGTGCGACACCGGCGTCAGGTGCCCGTTCAGCTCGCAATCCCTAAGAAATACATCGATGACCTGCTTCAGAAAAGTCGCACGCAGGTTGGGCAAATCGGCATTGGTGTAAGTATTCCCGATCTTCCTGCGTTCGATCTTGCGGAGATAAACCGCCAGCATCAGATCGTTCGGCGTCTCCAGCGGGAAGTAGGCGACTTCATTGTAGGGGTATTGTGACAATAACGGCTTCTGGAAGGAAGCACCACGATCGGCGTAGCCGCGCACGAAGATGTCGAATTTCTCGTAATCGTTACGCACATAATCCCAAAGCCGAAGGACGGCGGCGACCATGTCATGGATGGTGTCGCGGTCGGCTTCGATTTCGAACGTCACCGGATCGTGCACGCCAGCTCTCAGGCTGACGCCGCGCAGGAAGCCTGCCGCGGTCGCGCTCCGTCGTTCGCGCACGAATTCGTCGGCGATGGTGCAGAGATAGCCGCCGAGCGCCTCGGCGGAATCCGGCTTATGGATGATGTCGTAGCGGCCCTTGAGAAACAAATTGCCGAAATTCGGCTTGCCCGCAGGCGCAATGCGAAAGATCACCGGGTCCTTATCGCCCCTGATCACGGGCGCGCTCACGACCGTCACCGTGATCGACTTATAGGCCTTGTTCAGCGCGTCTGCGACATTGGCCTTCTCCGTGTCAGTGAGGGCGAAAGCGCTGGTCGGAACAACAATGGCCAAGAGCGACAAGAAGAGCATTCGCATCATTGCCTCCTTCAGGAGCGGCGTACGCGGTTGCCGCTGGCGGGAAAGCATTCTGTCGCTCAGGAGCGACAGAACGCTGACAATGGGAAGCAAGCAAAACCGATCAGCGATGCTCTCAGCGCCCGTACCAACGAGCCGCGACGGCACCCATATTTTGGCGGAGTGCTAGTACTTCTCCAGCTCCGCAGCCAGTTGCCCCCACGGGATGCGCTTGAATTTTTTCTTGTTGGCCCCTTTCCAGCCGAATGTACCTTGACCAATTTCCGCGGTGCCGAGCGCCCCGTCACGATCCTGCACTTTAAGCTTGATCGCCGAACCAGCCCTGGTGATATCCCAAGCCTTTAAGGAAATGTTGACTGCGTATTTTTGCTCCGGTTCGCGTCGTTTGCGAGCCATGATCTACCAGCCCCCATTGAAAATGCGCGTTGATATTACACTCTTCAACGTTTGGTTGTGAAGATCAATCGTCGGCCAAAGCGAACATGGTGGGTCAGCTCACAGCTTCCCCAGCGCCTTGAGCACGCGCTCGGGCGTGAACGGCATAGCGACGAGCGGTGCGGCGCCGAGCGGGCGCAGCGCGTCGTTGATCGCATTCATGATGCAGGCCGGCGCGCCGGCGGTGCCGGCTTCGCCCGCGCCCTTGGCGCCCAGTTCGGAATCGGCGGTCGGCGTCACCACATGGCCGACCTCGATGTCGGGCATCTCGGGCGCCATCGGCACCAGATAGTCCATCATGTTGCCGTTGATGAGCTGGCCGGCTTCGTCATAGACGCAATGTTCGTAGAGCGCGCCGCCGATCCCCTGCACGATGCCGCCGCGGATCTGCTCGTCGACGAGCTGCGGGTTGATGACCGTGCCGCAATCTTCGACGCACCAGTGTTTCAGAAGTTTTAGTTCGCCGGTCGTCACGTCGACTTCCAGATACGAGCCCTGGACGCCGTTGGTGAACGCGAACGGCCAACCGCGCGGCACATAATGCCGCGTGACCACGAACTCGGCCTGAAAGCCGGGCGGCAGCGTATCGGGCCGGAAATAGACCACGCGCGCGACTTCCTCGAGCGGCAGGCGTTCGCGGCCGGTGCCGGCGTCGATGACGATGCCGCTGCGGATGTCGAGCGTTGCCGGATCGGCTTGCAGCATGGCGCCGGCCGCGGCCAGCACGTTGGCGCGCAATGCCTTGCCGGCCTGCCAGGCGGCTTCGCCGCCGATGCCGGCGGCGCGCGAGGCCCAGGTGCCGCCGCCATAGGGCGTGTGGTCGGTATCGCCGGTGATGACGCGCACGCGCTCGATCGGCACGCCGAACGAGGTGGCGACGCATTGCGCCAGCACCGCCTCGGCGCCCTGGCCCTGTTCGGTGACGCCGGAATGCACGAACACGGCGCCGCTCGCGTCAAGCCGGAGCGTCGCGCCATCCTGCGAGGAGATGCGCGCGCCGCCGACGCCGTAGAACGCCGCCGACGGATTGGTCACTTCGATGAAGGACGCCAAGCCGATGCCGCGATAGATGCCGCGTGCGCGCAGCTCTTTTTGCCCCGCGCGCAGGTTTTCGTAATCCATCATCGCCAGGAGCTTGGCGAGCGAGGCGTGATGCGAGAGCTTCTCGAACTTGATGCCGGAGGCGCCGGTCGCCGGATAGGCATCGTCGGGAATGAGATTGCGCCGCCGTAGCTCCACCGGGTCCATGCCGATCTTGGCGGCAGCGAGATCGACCAGGCCCTCAGTGACCGCGGTCGCGATCGGATGGCCGACGGCGCGGTACTGGCACATGACGTTCTTGTTCTGAAAGACGACACGGGCGCGGGCGCGATAGTTGGGGCAGGTGTAGGGGCCGCCGACCAGGTTGACGACTTGGTTGGCCTCGATGCCGCTGGTGCGCGGATAAACCGAATAAGGCCCGATGCCGGTGAGATCGTCGATCTCGAACGCCGTGATGCGGCCGTCCTTGTTCACGCCGATCCGCGCCTGCACGCGGTGGTCGCGCGCATGGATGTCGGTGACGAAGCTTTCGAGGCGATCGGCGACGAATTTCACCGGCCGCTTGAGCAGTTTCGACAGCGCCACCGCCGCCATCTCGTCGGCATAGATATGAACCTTGATGCCGAACGAGCCGCCGACATCTTTGGTGACTACGCGCACCTGATGCAATTCGAGCGCGAGATGCTTGGCGAAGATGTCCTGCGTCATGTGCGGCGCTTGCGTGCCGTGATAGACGGTGAGCCGCTCGTCGCCGGGATTCCAGTCGGCGACGATAGCGCGCGGCTCGTTGGTCACGCCGGTATGGCGGCCGAATACGAAGGTCGCCTCCGCGATGGCGTCCGCCTCGGCAAAGGCCGCGTCAGGATCGCCGGCGGTGAGCGCGCGCTCGAACGTGAGATTGTCGCCGAGCTCGGGATGGATCACCGGCGTCGCCGGATCGAGCGCGGTTTCGGCGTCGGTGACGGCGGTGAGCGGCTCGTACTCGACCTCGACCAGCGCGCAGGCGTCTTCCGCTTCGGCGCGCGTCCTTGCCACCACCGCGCACACTGCTTCGCCCTGCCAGCAGGCGCGGGACACCGCGATGGCATGCTGCGGCGCCGATTTGATGCCTTTCAGATGCGTGAGCACGCCGATCCAAGGCGTGATCACGCTCGCAAGCTCGGCGCCGGTAACGACGGCGATCACGCCGGGCGCTTGCTTCGCTTGCTCGGTCGCGATGTGTTTGATGCGCGCGTGCGCATGCGGCGAGCGCACGAAGGCGACATGCGCCATGCGCGGCAGCACGATGTCGCTGACATAGTGCCCGCGCCCTTGCGTCAGTCGCGCCAGATTCGGCCGCGGCACCGAGCGGCCGATATAGGAGTTCGGCCGGTCGAGCGCGGACAATCGCGAGGGCTGATCGGGGGAGAGTTTCATTGGCGTGTATAGTTCGCTCGTCCCCGCGAAGGCGGGGACCCAGGTGAGCCGATGAGCTTTTTCGTGTACATCCTTGCGAGCCGTCGAAATGGCACGCTGTATATCGGCATGACCGACAATCTTGTGCGCCGCCTCTGGGAACACCGGAACGGTCTCATTCCGGGCTTCACCAAAAAGTATGGCGTCAAAATGCTCGCGTGGTACGAGTTCACACGAAACGCGGGAAAGCGCATTCCAACGGGAACGCCAACTCAAAAAATGGAATCGGGCCTGGAAGCTCCGCTTGATTGGAGAAATGAACCCGCAGTGGCGCGATTTCGCTGATGAGGTATCGTCGTGAAAGGTTGGGTCACCGCCGTCGCGGGGACGAGCGGAAATGACATTTTCTCCGCTCATTCCTGCGCAAGCGTGAATCCAGGGTCGCGTACAAAGCAGCTGGGTCCCCGCCTTCGCGGGGACGAGCGGAGTTGAATAGCTCACACCTTCGCTCCCACCCTCTCCCGCGCCACCGCCTCGATCGCGTCGACGATCGCCTGATAGCCGGTGCAGCGGCAATAGTGACCGGAGAGATGCTCGCGGATGGTCTCGCGGCTCGGCACGTCGCCGGCCGCGAGCAATTCGCGCGCGCTGATCAGGATGCCCGGTGTGCAATAGCCGCATTGCAGCGCGTTGCGTTCCTGGAAGGCGCGCTGCAGATCGGCGACCGCGCCGGAATCCGACAGGCCCTCGATGGTTTCCACCTCCGCGCCGTCGCATTGCACCGCGAAGGTCAGACAGCCGCGGACGGTTTCGCCATTGAGCAGGACCGTGCAGGCGCCGCATACGCCATGCTCGCAGCCGACATGGCTGCCGGTCAGCGCAAGGTCCTCGCGGAGAAAATCGACCAGTGTCTTGCGCGCCTCGACGCTGGCTGCGACGGGCTCGCCGTTCACGTTAAGCACGATCTCGAGGTGGCGCGCGCTCATCTCTGCCCGGAACGCTTGTCCCCGTGGCATGGATAGCATCGGGGGGCCGAGCTGTCATTTCGGGCGCGGCCACCGATCTCGGGTGTTCCCGAGATCGGCATGTTTAGTTGCCCAAGTCGGCAATAGCCGACTTGGGTGGCCGCGAGCCCGGAATGACGGGGGCGCTTGCAGTGGGCGCGTGTTCCGGATTTGTTAGGCCGCCGAAGGCAGCCGGTAGCCGCTGCCGCAGATCGAGGAACGCCCCGTGGCCGACAACTTGACCGATGTCATCGAGGAACTCTGCGTCGCCAATCGCATCCTGTCGCACGAGGGCGTGCTCGATGCCTTCGGCCATGTCAGCGTCCGCCATCCGACCGATCCCAGCCGCTATCTGCTGGCGCGCTCGCGCTCGCCGCTTCTGATCGAGCCCGACGACATTCTGGAATACAAGCTCGATTCCGAGCCGGCGAAGCGCACCAGCGTGCGGCTCTATTCCGAGCGGGTGATTCACGGCTGCATCTACCAGGCGCGCGGCGACGTAATGGCGGTGTGCCATCATCACGCGCCGGCCGTGATGCCGTTCTGCGTTTCCGGCAAGCCGATCGTGCCGGTGTTCCATGTCGGCGCCACCATCGGCGAGCAGACGCCGTTCTGGGATCAAGCCGACGAATTCGGCGACACCAATCTGCTTGTGGTCAAGCCCGAGGAAGGCCAATCGCTGGCGCGCGCGCTCGGCCGTCATTGGGTCGTGCTGATGCGCCGCCACGGCGCCACCGTCGCCGGCACGACCCTCAAGGAACTGGTGTCGCGCTCGATATTTCTTTGTCAGAACGCCGAGTATCAGATGAAGGCCTATCTGGTCGGCGCGCCGACGCCGCTTCGCCCGGGCGAGATCAAGCTCGCCGGCACCATCAATGTGATGCCCTCGGTGGTGGCGCGCACCTGGGAATATTGGAGCATGCGGCTGCAAACGGCCGGCTTGTGGCCGCCGCAGGTGAAAGTATCCGGCGAGGCGGAGGCAAAGCCCGCGGCCGCGGGCGCGGCGCCGGCGGGCGAGAAGAAGAAACGGGCGTGATGCCGATTTTGGTGCAGGTTATGCCCACTCATTCGTCGCGCATACAGGATTGTGGAAAGCGATCGCAGAAAGATGGGTCCCCGCCTTCGCGGGGACGAGCGGCATTGAGACTTTCTCCGCTCATTCCCGCGCAAGCGGGAATCCAGGGGCGAGTGCAAAGAGACCTGCTTTCGCGGGGATGAGCGGTTTGTGAATGAGTACACGATGTTGAAAATCTCCCGCCGCCGCGTGTTGCCGGTGCTTGCCGGTCTGTCAGGTCTGCCGCGCGCGCTGCATTCCGGTCCAGCCATGGCGCAGGAACAAATGGCGCAAGAGCAGAAGCCCGAACAGAAAGCCGAGACCGATCCGCCCGAAACTCGTTTCCCGGCGGATTTCACCTGGGGCGCGTCGACTTCGAGCTATCAGATCGAAGGCGCTGTCGATGAGGACGGACGCGGCAAGAGCATCTGGGACGTTTATTCGCACACGCCCGGCATGGTGAAGAACGGCGACACCGGCGATGTCGCCTGCGACCATTATCACCGCTGGGTCGAGGACGTGGAATGGCTGGCGCGCGGCGGCTTCAACGCCTACCGCTTCTCGACCGCGTGGCCACGCATTCTGCCGGCGGGCGACGGCGCGATCGAGCCGCGCGGGCTCGATTTCTACGATCGGCTGGTGGACGGCCTGATCACCCGCGGCGTCACGCCGTGGCTGTGTCTCTACCATTGGGATTTGCCGCAAGCCTTGCAGGAGCAGGGCGGCGGCTGGCTCAATCGCGACACCGCCGACAAGTTCGCTGATTACGCGCGCATCGTGGCGCGGCGGCTCGGCGACCGCGTCAAGCATTGGGTGATGTTCAACGAAGCCAACATCCATGCGCTGTTCGGCTACGGCATGGGCGGGCATGCGCCGGGCCTCAAGGGCTTGGTGAACCTGATCCGCGCCAGCCATCATCAGAACCTGGCGCAGGGGAAGGCACTTTCCGCGCTGCGCGCGGAGCGGGCCGATCTGCGGCTCGGCACCGTGCTCAATATCTCGCCGGTGCGGCCGTCGTCGCAAAGCGAGGCCGATCACCGCGCGGTCGAGCGCTTCGATGGATTCTGGAACGGCGCCTTCCTCGATCCGCTGTTCAAGGGCGCTTATCCGGAGGCGATCGCCGCCGAGTTCGAGCCGGCCATCGCCGCGGACGATCTGAAAATCATCCGCCAGCCGATCGATTTCTTCGGGCTCAATTACTACGCGCCGGCCTGGGTGAAAGAAGCGCCGGAGACCCTGTTCGGCGCCTGGTTCGGCGCGGCGCCGGCGGGCATGCGCTTTACCGCGATCGGATGGCCGGTCGATGCCAGCGGACTGAACGACGTGCTCGGCCGTTTGCGCGATCACTACGGCAATCCGGAGGTTTATGTCACCGAGAACGGCGCCTGCTATGACGACCACGTGGCGGCCGACGGCCGTGTGGCCGACGACCAGCGGGTCACCTACTTGCGCGAACATATCGCGGCGGCGCGCCGCGCCATCGCCGACGGCGTCAAGCTCAAAGGCTATTTCGCCTGGTCGCTGCTCGACAATTTCGAATGGTCGGAAGGCTACAGCCGGCGCTTCGGCCTGATCTATGTGGATTTCGCCAGCCAGAAACGCACGCCGAAGGCGTCGTTCAATTTCCTCGCCGAAACGGTGAAACGGCGGGGGTGAGTTGGTTCCTCCGCTCATTCTCGCGTAAGCGGGAATCCATCGCTGGCACAAAGGCTGGGTCCCCGCCTTCGCGGGGACGAGCGGCAAAATCAACGGCTCGCCTTCAATGCCGATCGCGGGCGGCGGCGCTGATGGCGCTGAGGATCGCGGCGCGGCCTTTGTCGAGCGCGCTGCGCACGGAGTGCTGCGCGCCGATCTCGCCCATTTCGCGCTGGCGCTTGACGATCGCGGTGGTCATCAGCGGCTCGACGCCGAGCTCGCGCAGCGTCGCCGCAACTTCTTCCATTTCGGCGGCGCGGCGTTCGCCGTGGCTCGCCATGCGTTCAAGATTGTAGGGAATGACCTTCGCCCAATCGAGGCCGGGATAGTTATTCTTCAGGGAAGCCGCGACTTCGTCGACCACGCCGGCGCGCGCGGCGGCGAGAAAGCATTCGAGCGTCAGCGCCTCCATGCCTTTCATGATCACGCTGCGTATCATTTTGATCGCCGCGGCGGCGCCGATGTCCGGCCCGGCGACGCTGGCGCGCATAGAGAGCGCGGCGAGGAGGGGCGCGACCGTCTCGGCGTGCGGGCCGGCAAGCAGGAGCGGCGTCTGATGCCGCGCCGGATAGATCGGCGCGACGACGGCGACATCGACATAGCGCGCGCCGTCGGCGAGAAGCTTCTCGGTCTCCTGCTTGCGGGCCGGCGAGACGGAATTGATGTCGAGAAAATAAGGCTGGCCGGCCAGATGCGGCCTGACCGAAAGCGCTGCATCAACGCTCGCCGCCGCGGTCACCGCCGAAACGATCATGTCGGCGTCGCGCAACGCGTCGGCGGCGGAGGTGGCGCAGCGCACGCCGATCGTGTCGGCCGCGCGCTTGAGCTTTTCGCCCTTGGCTTCCGGAAACAAGATGTCCCAGGCGGCGATGCGCACGACGCCTTCATCGCGCAGGCCCGCGGCGATCGCCTGGCCCGCTTCGCCGAAGCCGATGAAACACAGGGCGGGTTTGTTATCGGGCATTGTCGGTCCTCATGTCATTCCGGGGCCGAGCGTCGCGAGGAACCCGGTATCCATAGCCACGGGCGAGACAGTACTAGCCGCGAAGTAGGTCTGCACCACCTGTCAATGCCGCGTCGCAATGCTACCTTGCCGGTATCGCCCCCCGTGAAACAAAACCCTGGAATTTCGCATGAAACCTTTCTCCTCCCGCGAGCGGCTCGAACAGGCGCTCACCCGCATCAACGATCCGAAAGGGGAGGGCGTCAAAGCCTGCCTGACGGTTTACACCGAGGCCGCGCGCGCCGCTGCCGACGCGGCCGACGCCCGCGCCAAAGCGGGCGTGTCGCTCGGCCCGCTCGACGGCGTGATCGTCAGCATCAAGGATCTGTTCGATGTCGCTGGTGAGCCGACGCGGGCGGGCTCCAAAGTCTTGGCCGACGAAGCCCAGCCTGCCACCGCGGACGCGCCGGTGGTGCGGCGTTTGCGCGCCGGCGGTGCGGTGATCGTCGCCAAGACCAACATGACGGAATTTGCGCTTGGTGCGATCGGCGCCAATCCGCATTTCGGCACGCCGGCCAACCCGCGCGACCGGGCGCGCGTGCCAGGCGGTTCGTCCTCGGGCGCCGCAGTCACGGTCGGCGATGCCATGGCCGAGATCGCCATCGGCAGCGACACCGGCGGCTCGGTGCGCATTCCGGCGGCGCTTTGCGGCATCGTCGGCTTCAAGCCGAGCCGCCAGCGGGTGCCGACCGCGGGCGCGTTTCCCTTGAGCACGACGCTCGATTCGATCGGGCCCTTGGCGAACCGCGTCGCCGATTGCGCCAAAGCGTTTGTGGTGATGGCTGACGCGGTGATGGCCGGCGAGGATTTTGCGCCGCTCGAACCTTTCCCGCTCGGTGGCCTGCGCTTCGGCATCGCGCAAGGCTTTCCGCTGGAGAATTTGGAAGAGACGGTCGCCGCCGCGTTCGACGCAGCCACCGAGCGATTGGCGAAGGCCGGCGTGCGGCTCACACGCGAGCCGATGCCGCTGTTCGACGAAATGCGGCAGGTCAACGCCTATGGCGGCGTCGTGCAGCCGGAAGCGTATGCGATTCATCAGGACCGGGTGAAGCGGCGCGCGGCCGATATCGATCCGAACATCCGCGTGCGGCTCGAGCGCGGCGGCGCGGTGTCGGCGGCCGACTATATCAACATGCTCTATGCGCGCGAGCGGTTGGTGCGCGCGATGGACCGGCGGCTGTCCGGCCTCGACGCGCTGATCATGCCAACCGCCGGCATCGTCGCGCCGAAGATTGCCGACGTGGCCGACCCTGAAATCTTCGCCAAGAGCAACATGCTGCTGCTGCGCAACACGTCGGTCGGCAATTTCTTCGATCTCTGCGGCATCTCGCTGCCGCTGCCGGCGAAGCTGCCGGTTGGGCTGATGCTGCTGTCGCGTAACGGTACGGATCAGATGCTGCTGCGCATTGCCGCCGCCGTCGAGGCATTGTTCGCGGGGGCGTAGGGTCGCGAAAGAAACATTGTCACATCGTCATGGCCGGACTTGTTCCGGCTATCCACGTCTTGTGTCGATGCCAAAAGACGTGGATGCCCGGCATAAAGCCGGGCATGACGCATTCAAGGTCTTGCTGGCTTGGCGCCAGAATGGCAACGGCGTTTCAGAACGGGTGCCGCAAGCGATCCATAATGACGGACAAAGCCGCGACCCGCTCACTCAATGACGCAAGCGGAAAGGCGTGACGCAGGCGGTTGAGCACATCGGAGCTCGATGCCGCCTCGCTCTCGGCAAACGCGGCGGCCATGGCCCGGGCCGTGTCCGCTTCGGGCCGCCCGCTCAGCGTTGCCGGCACCATGGTGACCTCGCCGAACGGATTAGGCGGTTGAATGCGAAGGGTGATGCGGCGGGCGGGCATGACGAACTCCGGATGCGATCAGGTCCGCTTCTCAACCCGCCATCTTCGCCAAAGTTCCATTTTCATTGTTGTCGGCGCGGGCGGACGCGCGTAGTTATCCGCGCGCTGCCCTTCCGCTGCCCTTCCGCGTCCCTTGGCGGCGGCTCATCCTATGCACGGATATTTTCTGGAGCTTCCCCATCATGAAACTTTATTACTGGCCCGGCGCCTGTTCGCTCTCGCCTCACATCGTTTCACGCGAAGCCGGCATCGATCTGCAACTGGCGCAGCTCGACCGCGCCGAGCGCAAGACCGCCGACGGCACGGTGCTTTCAAGCGTCAATCCGAAGAACCAGGTGCCGGTCTTGGAAATGGACGACGGGCAGAAGCTGACTGAGGGTCCGGTCATCGTGCAATACCTGGCCGACCTCAAGCCCGCCGCCGGGCTCGTTCCGCCGCCCGGCTCGGCCGAGCGCTACCGCGTTCAGGAATGGCTCAACTTCATCAGCTCGGAACTGCACAAGACCTTTTCGCCGCTGTTCCGCCCGACCACGCCGGACGACTTCAAGGCGACCTTGCGCGACATGCTCGCGCAGCGCTTCGATTGGATCGACAAGGAGCTTGCCGGCAAGCCCTACCTGATGGGCGACAAATTCACCGCGCCGGACGCTTATCTGTTCACGGTGGTCCGCTGGTCGCCGCGCGTCGGCATCGATCTCAGTAAGTGGAAGAACATCACCGCCTATCTCGACCGCGTCGCTGCGCGTCCGAAAGTGCAGGAAGCGATGAAGGCGGAAGGTCTATTGCAGTAGGCGCTTCGCCGAGACTGAGATACGAGCCTGCTGCACGCTACCCGACCGCTAGCGACTCGAAGGTCGGGCTCTGCTCCTTGAGCTGTAGGCGGTAGAACGAGGCGTAGCGGCCGCCCTTGCGCAACAGCTCGTCGTGGCGGCCGGATTCCACGACCTGGCCGGCTTCCACCACCAGAATATTGTCGGCGTGCGTGATAGTGGAAAGCCGGTGCGCAATCACGAGCGTGGTGCGCCCCTTGCGCAACTCCGCCAGCGCCTCCTGCACATGCCGCTCGGATTCAGAATCGAGCGCCGCGGTCGGCTCGTCGAGCAGAATGATCGGCGCGTTCTTGATCAGCGCGCGCGCGATGGCGATGCGCTGGCGCTGCCCGCCGGAAAGCTGCAGGCCGTGCTCGCCGACCGGCGTGTCGTAGCCGAGCGGAAAGCTGGCGATGAAATCGTGCGCGTGCGCGGCCCTGGCGGCGGCGACGATCTCGGCTTCGGTCGCGCCGAGGCGGCCGAGCGCGATATTGTCGCGGATGCTGCCGCGGAAGAGCTGAACGACCTGCCCGACATAGGCGATCTGCTGGCGGAGCGAGCTGCGCGACACGGTCGCGATGTCCTGCTCGTCGATCAGGATCCGGCCGCTGTCGACCGTATAGAAGCGCAGGATCAGATCGAGCACGGTCGACTTGCCGCCGCCCGATGGACCGACCAAGGCGGTGAGCTTGCCGGGCTGGGCGACGAAGCTCATGCCGCGCAGCACCGGCGTATTGGCACGGTAGGCGAAGCGCACATCGGCAAATTCGAGCCGTGCGTTGGCGAGCTTGAGCAGCGGACGGTCGCTATCCTCGGATTCGCCGGGCGGGCTGTCGATGATTTCATAGAGCACGCGCACGCCGACGAGCCCGTTATTCAGATCCATGTTGAGCCGGGCAAGCCTTTTGGCCGGCTCGTAGGCGAGCAGAAAGGCCGCCAGAAACGACACGAATTGTCCGGGCGTCGCGCCGGTCGCGATGCCGCGGTAGCCGCCATAGATCATGGTCAGCGCCACGGCAAAACCGCCGAGCGTCTCCATCAGCGGGCCAGAGCGATTGGAGACGCGCGCCATCTTGTTGGAATCGCGCTCGACCGCGGCGACGCTGTCGCCGAGCCGGCGCTGCATCTCGTCCTCGAGCGAAAACGCTTTGACCATGCGCAGGCCTTGCAGCGCTTCCTGCATGGTCTCGATGATGCGCGTGCCGCTGGTGAATTGCAGGCGCGCGATGTTGCGCACGCGCCGCACCAGCTTGCGCAGAAAGAAAATCGCCGGCGGCGCCACGATCAAGCCGCCAAGCGACATGATCGGATCCTGCGTCACCATCACGATGATGAGCCCGATCAGCGACATCAGATCGCGGCCGACGGCGGTGATGAGAAGGTTGATCACCGACGACACCGCGTTGGCGCCCGTCGTCATCCGCGCGATGAATTCCGACGAATGCCGGTCGGCGAAGAAACTCATGTTCTCGTGCAGCAGCTTGTCGAACATGCGCCGCTGATTGTCGGCGACGAGGCGATTGCCGATCCGCGAGAGCATCACGGTGCTGAAATAGGTGGCAACCCCCCTAGCGCCGAAGATGATCATCACCAGGATGCCGATGACGACGATGCCGCGGAAATTGCGGTTGACCCACGCCTCGTTGGTCATCGTGCCGATCAGATAGGCGCTGAGCGCGGCGCCGGCGGCAGCAATCAGCATTGTCGCTGCGGCGATGGCATAGCGCCGCCAATGCACCAACGCTTCGTCGACCAACAAACGGCGCAACAGCGCGAAGGTCGGATAAGCGTTCGGGTCTCCGGCCGGCGAAACGTTCATGACGCTGTCCGTTGCGTTCCTTCAGCCGCGGAACGGCGCGCGGTCCCCAAGCGCCAAGTCCCCAAGCGCCAAGTCCCTAAGCGCCAAGACCCCAAGCGCCAAGTCCCTAAGCGCCAAGACCCCAAGCGCCAAGCTCCCCACGCCATGTGCGTTCCATGCCCGGCCAAGGCGGAATTTTCAAGTTGTTTCTGGTGCTAGAGCGGGACGGCTTTCTTCGAAGCCATCCCGCTCTAGCGTTTCGTTTGAGCATGATCTGATCCGAAAGCCGGTTCCCACCCATCGGGTCAAAGCCCGAGGGCATGCTTTTTTGGATCATGCTTCAGCCGCGGCCGGAACTTGCGGTCGCGCGCTGATCGGCGCTTCGCTTCGCGTTGCCTCTGCGTCTGATCAATGTCTGTTCCCAGGCAAGCGCGTGCGCGACGATGGTGGAAAGATCATCGAAGCGCGGCTGCCAGCGCAATGCGGTGCGCGCGCGTTGCGAGTTGGCCACAATCTGTGCGGGATCGCCCTCGCGGCGCGGCGCCATCTCGACCTTGAAATCGACGCCGGAAACGCGCTTGACCGTTTCAACTACGTCCAGCACCGAAAAGCCGTGGCCGTAGCCGCAATTGAGCGTCAGCGACGGCTCGCCGGCGCGCAGATGGCGCAGCGCATCGGAATGCGCGCGCGCGAGATCGCTGACGTGAATATAGTCGCGAACGCACGAGCCGTCGGGCGTCGGATAGTCGTCGCCGAACACGTCGAGCTTCGCGCGCAAGCCGAGCGCGGCTTCGACCGCGACCTTGATCAGATGCGTCGCCGCCTCGGTCGATTGTCCGGCGCGGCAGAGCGGATCGGCGCCGGCCACGTTGAAGTAGCGCAGGATGACGTGATTGAGTCCGTGCGCGCGGCCGGCGTCGCGCAGCATCACTTCGCTCATCAGTTTCGACCAGCCGTACGGCGAGATCGGCTGCATGGCTGCATTTTCCGTCACGGGAATTTCCGCCGGATTGCCATAGACCGCGGCGGTCGAGGAAAAAATGAAGTTACGTACGCCGGCCTGCACCGCACATTCGATCAGCGCGCGCGTGTTGACGGTGTTGTTGCGGTAATAGCCGAGCGGATCGCGCACCGAATCCGGAACCACGATCGAGGCGGCGAAATGAATGATCGCGTCGACGGCCTCGTCGCGAATGAGCCGGCCGACAAGCTCCTGATCGCCACTGTTGCCGGCCACGAGCGGCACGCCGGGCGGAACCGCCCAGTCGTGCCCAGTGGACAGATTGTCGAGCACGATCACGCGCTCGCCGGCATCGACGAGCTCGAGCGCCATGTGACTGCCGATATAGCCCGCTCCGCCGGTGACGAGGACTGTCATGGGTTTGCGCTCAGCTCCTGAATGCGCGGCTATACGCCGATTTGATAAACATGCAGTTAGAGCATGATCCGGAAAAGTGGGCCCCGATTTTCCGAAAGGATCATGATCCACCAAAGAAACGAGAACGCAATCGCTTCTGCAGGCGGTTGCGTTCTAGACTAGCACTTCCGGCTGCACCGCCGCCTTGGCGAGCGCTTCGCGCGCGGCGGTCAGAACCTGATCGGGCGCGATGTCACACATGCAGCGATGATGCGCGAGCCGGCAGACCGGCTTGTGGCAGGGCCGGCAGGGCAGCTCGCTTGTGGTCTCGATCACGGCGGCCAGCGGATTGAGCGGCGCCCAATGCCACGGGCTGGTCGGGCCGAAAATCCCGATCGAAGGCGTACCGGTGGCGGCCGCCACATGCAAAAGCCCGGAATTGTTCGAGACCGCAACAGACGCGGCAGCAAGCGCGATGATGGCATCGCGCAGATCCGTGCCGGTGAGGTCGAGCGCGCCGCCCGCGGCGGCGATTTCGGCGGCGATGGATTTCTCGCCCGGACCGCCCAGGACCCAGACCGCGGCACCCTCGGCCTTGAGGCTGCGGGTGAGCGCGCTAAAGCTACTGGTCGTCCAACGTTTCGAGGGACCGACAGCGCCGGGGGCGAGCGCCACGATCGGGCGGTCTTCGGTCAGGCCGCGCCGGATTCGCCAAGCCGCAATTTCAGTCGTGGGAACGGTGAGTTCCGGCAGCGGCCAGTCGGGCGGCTGCGCGGCGCCGCGCGGCAAAGCCAGCATTGCGCAGCGATCGACCATGCGCGGCAGCTTCTTTTCCCCGAAGCGCACGTCGTTGAGCAGGATGAAGCGCCCTTCACCGGCAAAGCCGACCCGTTCCGGAATACCGGCCAGAAACGGCCCCAGCGCCGCCTTCCAGGTGCGTGGCATGGTCAGCGCTGTGCCATAGCCTTCCTGCTTGAGCCGCCGGGCAAGGGCGCCTTGTTGCGACAGCGCCAGCCGGCTGCGCGGCAGGTCGGCGACAATCGCTTGGCGAACGCCCGGCATGTAGTCGGCAAGGGGCGCACAGAGCGACGTCGCCAAGAGATCGACCGGCCGATCAGGAAAGCGCTCGCGCAGCACCTTCACCACCGAATGGCAGCGGACGAAGTCACCGATCCACATATACGGCACGATCAGGATCGGACGGGTGTCCTTCGCGCTTTCGCGCGCGGCCGCACCGCCATCGGACCGCAAATCGTGCGAATCGATATTCATTGTAAATATGAATTCTGATTCATTTATTGCTCTTCAAGCGCGGGCTTAGCTTGGCTGGCCCGGCCTGTCCAGTGCCGCCAGCGCGCACGTCCGACGCAGGGCATACTGTTGCACCCCGCCGGAGTCTGGGGCAAAGGGGGGCGGGTCAACCTCAAGCGGTGATGCGGCGTCGATGTTGTTGGTCACCGGCGGCGCCGGCTTCATTGGCTCGAATGTGGTTGCGAGCCTGAACGAGGCCGGGCGCACCGACATCGCGGTCAACGATATTCTTGGCACCGGGCAGAAGTGGCGCAACCTGGCGGCACGCCGGTTGGCCGAATTCGTCCCGGCCGGCGACCTGTTGCGCTGGCTCGAGGGGCGCAAGCTCGATGCTGTGGTGCATATGGGCGCCATTTCGTCCACCACCGAAAACAATGTCGATCTCTTGATGGAGAATAACTTCCGGCTCTCGCTGCGGCTGTTCGAATGGTGCGCGGCGAGCCGCACGCCGTTCATCTATGCTTCGTCGGCTGCTACCTACGGCGACGGCGCGGCGGGCTTTTCCGATGATTGGTCGTCCGCGGGACTTGCGCGGCTCAAGCCGCTCAACCCTTACGGCTGGAGCAAGCACCTGTTCGACCAGGCGGTGATCGAGCGCATCGCGCGCAAAGACAAAGTGCCGCCGCAATGGGCCGGGCTAAAATTCTTCAACGTGTTCGGACCCAACGAGTATCATAAAGACGAGATGATGAGCCTTGTTGCCAAGCGCTTCGATGAGGCCAAGGCCGGCAAAGTCATCCATCTTTTTAAATCGCATCGCGCCGGCATCGCCGACGGCGAGCAAAAGCGCGATTTCATTTATGTGGACGATGCGATCGCGGTGGTGCGCTGGCTCATTGAGACGCCGAGCGTGTCGGGTATCTTCAATGTCGGCACCGGAAAAGCGAGGAGCTTCCGCGATCTCATGACGGCTGTGTTCACAGCGCTCGGCAAATCGCCGAATATCGAATATGTCGACATGCCGGAGTCGATACGCGACACCTACCAGTATTTCACGCAGGCCGACATGCGTAATCTGCGCCGCGCAGGCTTTACCGCCGACTTCGTCACCCTCGAAGAGGGAGTGAAACGTTACGTGCGCCAGTATCTCGATCGCGCCGACCGCTTTCGCTGAACAGACAGGGGGGCGGGCCAGAGCATGTTCGACTTCGAGGAAGCGCTGCGGCTCGTTCCCAAGCAGACCGTGCTCTGCGTCGGCGACGTGATGCTCGACGACTTTGTGTATGGCGAGGTCACGCGCATTTCGCCGGAGGCGCCGACGCCGGTGCTGGCAGTCAAGCACAACACGATCGAGATCGGCGGCGCCGGCAATGTGGCGCGCAATATCGCGGCGCTGGGCGCGAGCTGCATCTTTGTCGGCCTGGTCGGCGAAGACGAGGCTGGACACACCTTGCGCAAGGCGGTTGCCAAGCTCGGCGCGGTCGTTCCCGAACTGGTGATCGATAAGGCGCGGCCAACGACGCGCAAGGTGCGCTTCGTCTCCGAGCATCATTCCGCCCACCTGATGCGCGCCGATTGGGAGACGGCGGCGCCGGCGAGCGCCGAAAGCCAAGCGGCCATCATCGCGCATGCGGAAGCGGCGATGCCGAAAGTCGGCGCCGTCGTGCTCTCCGACTATGCCAAGGGCGTGCTGACCGAGCACGTGATCCGCGCCATCCTCGAGGCGGCGCGCCGGCACGGCAAGCCAGTGATCGTCGATCCAAAGGGCCATGATTATCGCGTCTATCGCGGCGCGACCATGATCACGCCGAACGCCAAGGAGCTTGCCGCCGCGGTGCATCGGCCGCTGCGCAACGAGGCGGAGATCGCCGCCGCCGCCGCCGAGTTGGCGCGGATGGTCGAAATCGAAGCCGTGCTGGTCACGCGCAGCGAACAGGGTATGAGCCTGCATGTCGAAGGACAGGCGCCGATCCACATCGAAGCCTATCCGGTCAAGGTGCGCGACGTGTCCGGTGCCGGCGACACGGTGGCCGCGGTGATGGCGGTGCTGGCAGCGATGCGCACGCCCTACGAATACGCCATGCGCGCGGCCAACGCCGCTGCCGCCGTGGTGGTCGGCAAGCGCGGCACCTCGACGGTGTCGCTTGGTGAGTTGCGGCATCGCATTCTGCCGGCAGCTTCGCTCGCGCCGGAAGACAAGATTGTGTTCGACTGGTCGGTGCTTGACGAGCGGCTGCAAGAATGGCGCCGGCATGGTTTGCGCATCGGCTTCACCAACGGCTGCTTCGATCTTCTGCATCGCGGCCATGTGAAATTGTTGGCGGAAGCGCGCGCCGCCTGCGATCGCCTGGTCGTCGGCTTAAACAGCGACGCTTCGACCGCGCGGCTCAAGGGCGAGGGACGGCCGATCAACCCGGCGGAAGGCCGCGCCGAGGTGCTGGCCGCGCTCGAAGCGGTCGATCTTGTCGTGGTGTTCGAGGAGGACACCCCGCTCGAACTGATCAAGCGCGTGCGCCCCGCCGTACTGGTGAAGGGCGCCGATTATCGCATCGATCAGGTGGTTGGCCGTGACGTGGTTGAGGAAGCCGGCGGCGATGTTCTTTTGGTGAGCTTGGTGCCTGGCCAATCGACCACGGGCCTGGTGCGCCGCTTAGCGGAGAGCGCGACGCCAAACAAGCGCGCGACCAAGCCTGTGGAATCCTGAGACAGTGGAATCCTGACCCCTATGGCCCAACGCATGACCGGCCTTCCGATGCTGTGGCGTTTCGATCGCAGCCGCTGGATGGCGGTGGTCGATTGGCTCGCGGTCGGTGTTGCCGTCTCGCTGCCGTGGTCGACCTCGGTGACCGCGATTCTGGTCACGCTCTGGATCCTGGCGATGCTGCCGACCTTGGACGCCAGCGCGGTGCGCGGCGAACTCGCAAACCCGGCCGCTTATCTGCCGGTGCTGTTGTGGGTGCTGGCGGCGATCGGGATGCTGTGGGCGGCAGATGTGAGCTGGCACGACCGCATCGGCGGCTTGGGCAAATTCCACCGGCTGCTGGTCATTCCGTTGTTGCTGATTCACTTCCGCCGCTCCGAGCGCGGCATCTGGGTGATCTACGGATTCTTTGCCGCTTCCGTGGCGCTCCTGCTGGTGTCGTGGGTGTTGGTGCTCACGCCCGGCCTGACCTGGCGCGGCAAGGATTTCGGCGTGCCGGCCAAGGACTACATTTTTCAGAGCATGAATTTTCTGATCTGCGTGTTCGTGCTGCTCGGCTTGGCCTGCGAGACAGGCCGCGCGCAGCAATGGCGGCGCGCCGTGGGAGCGGTCGTGCTCGCGCTTCTGTTCGTGGCCGATATGTTCTTCGTGGTGACAAGCCGCACCGCGCTTCTTGTCGTGCCGGTGCTGCTTGTTTGGCTCGGCTGGCGGGAGTTTCGCTGGCGCGGCCTGTTCGGCACGCTGTTGTTGTTCGTTGTCGTCGGCTCCGCGGCCTGGTCCGCGTCGCCCTATCTGCACGACCGGCTGACGCGATCGGTAACGGAATATGACGCCTATCGCACCAAGAATGAGCCGAACTCGACCGGCCTGCATCTGGAATTTCTGCGCAAGTCGCTCAGCTTCGTGGAGACTGCACCGATCATCGGCCATGGCACCGGTTCCATCCCCGAGCAGTTCCGCCAGTCGGAAACCGGTCATGACAGCGCCTCCGCGTTCCATTCGGAAAATCCGCACAATCAGATTTTCGCGGTGGCGATCCAGCTCGGCGTGATCGGAACCGCCGTGCTGATCGCGATGTGGATCGCGCATCTCTTGTTGTTTAGCGGCGGCAGCGGCTTGATCGCCTGGTTTGGCACGATCGTCGTCGTGCAGAACATCGTGTCGTCGCTGTTCAACTCGCACCTGTTCGATTTCACCTCCGGCTGGCTCTACGTGTTCGGCGTCGGCGTGGTCGGCGGAATGGTGTTGCGGCAGAAAGATCTGGGAAAGGAAATCCCGCTCGCGCTACTGCCTGACGGGATCAAGAATCCCGCTTCGTGAAAATCAGCCCGTATTGCCTCGGCAGAAATTCAAATTTTTCTGTGAGCCTGTAACCGGCGGCGGTGAGCTCTTCGGTGACCCGCTCGGGCGCAATGCGATGTTCTGCCGGCGGACCGTTCGGCGAATCGGCCTTGAAATCGATGATGACAAGCCGCCCGCCGGGACGCAGCGATGATTGCAGCGCCGCGAAATACCGGATGCGATCGTCAATGTGATGATAGGTGTCGACCACCAGCACGAGATCGACCGGCTCGGGAAGATTGGCGGCATCGGCGCGCGCCTGCACCGGTGTGAGATTGGCCAAATGCTCGCGCTCCGCCCGGGCGCCGAGATAGCGCACCATGTCGGGCTCGGCATCGGCGGCAAAGATCTTGCCCTCGGGGACGCGCTTGGCGATGCGCACGCTGAAATAGCCGGTGCCGGCGCCGATGTCGGCGACAAGCGACGCCGCTTGCAAGTGCAGCGCGTCCAGGACCTCTTCCGGCTTTTGCCAGGCGTCGCGTTCCGGATTGTCGAACTCTTTCGACCATTTTTCAGCGTCGTTGAAGCGCCGATGGAAGCCTTCACCGGATCCGGCATGGCCCGCATGGCCACCCATATGCTGGTGCTGAGCCGGCGGCTCGGCCGCGGTTTGCGCCCATGCTGCGCCGGAGATTGCGGCGGCCCAGGCCAGTACAAACGCGCCGATGATTGGCGAGACCTTGATGTTCGGGTTGTCGATGTTCGGGTTGTTGATGTTCGGGTTGTTGATGTTCACCTGGCACCTCGTTTGTTTTTGTTTGTGCGCTAATTTTTTGGTGGCGCATGATCCTTTCGGAAAGCCGGCTTCCACTTTTCGGGATCATGCTGAAGCGTTTCGACCATTGCGGTAAGCCCGCTGCGGGTGTCGTGCAGCGGCTGCCAGCCGGCGGCCATGAGTTTTGCGGCGTCGATTCGTAAATTGCCGCCAAGACGTTCCCACATGCCGTCGCGCCGCATCAGGCGCAGCGGCGTTTCCAGATAATGGGGCGGCAGCGGCAGGAGGAGCGGCCTTCGTCCTTGCGCCCTGCGCATGGTCGCAATCAGGTCGCCCAGCCGCGGCGGAATACCGGGATCGGTGACCACATAGGTTTCGCCAAGCGTCGCCGGCGAGGACAAGACGAAATCGAGCGCCGAGATGAAATTGTCGATGCTGATCAGCGAACGGCGATTGACGAAGTCCTTGATCGGCAGCGGCGCGCGTGTGCGCGCCGCACGCAGCAGCATTGCGAAATTTCCCTTCACGCCGGGGCCGTAAAACAACGCCGGCCGCATGATCGTAAACGGCACGCCGGATGCGCGCACGGCGGCTTCGGCGGCAAGCTTCGAGCGGCCATAGGCATCGGTGGGAACGGGCTCATCGCGTTCGGTCAGCGCGTGATCAGCCGACGGCCCGGTTTGCGCGCGGATCGACGAGACGAATACGAAATGACGGATGCTGCTCTGCGCTGCCGCCGCCGCAAGCTCGGCCGTCGCGCGGCGGTTGACGCGGTCGTAACGCTCAGGTGCAACGCCGCCGGTATGCGCAATGCCGGCGAGATGCACGACCTGATCGACGCCCTCGAGATAGGGTGTCCAATCGAAGGATTGCGTCAGATCCGGATGCTGCGCGATTTCGACGCCGGCCGCAAAGCTTGCGTCCGGTGCACGCCGCACGGCGGCGCGCACCGCGCGGCCCGATCGCACGAAGGCCGCGACGACCGCGCGGCCGACGAAGCCCGTAGCGCCGGTGACCAGAATGCGCGTCATGCTTCATTCATCAATGCAGCGGGTCCAAACCCGTCGGCATCCGCTCGAACGGGTAGTAGGCCTGCAAGTCGCAGCTATCGGTCAGTATCGCGAAACGATCATCGACGATTCTGTTGCCGTCGAGGAACAGGGCATAGCTGCGCACGCGGCCCTGATCCCGAAAGCGCACGCAGGTGAGCCAGGTCCAGCCCTTGATCGAATGCACCCAGCGCGGATCGGAGATTTCGAATGAGTCGTAGGAGGCGTAATTCTTGAGGACGCGCTTCAAATGCGCGGAAACCACCTCCCGATAGGTCGGGTCGGGGCCGGTCAGCGGCATGTCGCCATTGCCAGCGGCGAGGCCGGCGCATCCGCTTAAGCCTGCGGACATTCCGAGCCATGCCGGCAAAAGGAGAGCCCTTGCGGCGCGCCGCAACGGTCGAGAGCCGCGGTGGGGCTTTTCCGGGATCAACGCCTGCAACTCTTGTTCCCGCAACCACTTTTGGCAACGACGATGCTGAACAGGGACCGGGGCAATAACGGGGTCTATTAGCAAATCTTTGATGGCAAAAGGATAGAAGCCTCGCCTCCGGTGCGCTAGCAGCGTTACGGCCTTGGTGCAGACACAGTGCGGCCATGAAGGCGTATCTCATTAGGCCCGGGGAGCGCGCCGGATAGCTTGGCGCGTTCGGTTAGGATGGCGCACGGGGAGCGCCCTAGTTGCGAGCGTATCGGGGACGAGATTTGGCGGCAGTTTTGACCAGGCGCCGGTGGGCGCTGACGGCTCTGCTCGGCGTCTGTCTGGCGCTGGGTGGGTGCAGCTCGTTCGCCGGTTTTGTATCCGACACTTGGCCGACCTGGGCCGGCGGTATGCCCAAGGACGTGCCGCCCCGGCCCGGCGCGCCGGGCTATGAGGAGTTCATCGCCCACCAGCAGCGCCAGGATCCGGCCGCGGGCGCCGCCGCGCCAGGGGCGACGGCTCAGGCTGGGGCACCCGTTCCCGGGGCGCCGGGAACGACTGGGGCCGTTGCGCCGGGTGCCGCTCCGGCCACCACCGCCACCGTTCAACCGATGACGGTTTCGCGTCCGGCCAGTGCGCCCAATACGCGGTCGCTGCCGCCTGCTTACGCGCCGGCGGATGACAGAAGCGCTACCAAGGGCGGGCTGTACTAGCTAGGCCACGCCGGCGCGCAAGAGATCGTGGAAATGGACGATGCCGACCGGCCGGTCCTTCTCGACCACGATCAGGGCCGTGATCTTCGACGCATTGAGCTGCGCCAGCGCTTCGCTCGCCAATTGTTCGGGCCGCACGGTTTTCGGCGACGCCGTCATCACTTGGTCGACCGGCGCCCGCAACAAGTCGTCGCGCATGTGCCGGCGCAGGTCGCCGTCGGTAATGACGCCGGCGAGCTTGCCGGCGGCATCGATGACCGCAACGCAGCCGAAGCCTTTGGCCGACATTTCCACGATCGCCGCCGACATCGGCGCGCCGCGCGCGATCACCGGCACGGCGTCGCCCGGATGCATGACATCGCGCACGAATTTCAGCGCCGCGCCGAGCTTGCCGCCGGGATGGAACACGCCGAAGTCGACCGCGGTGAAGCCGCGGCTTTCCAGAAGCGCGATGGCGAGCGCGTCGCCGAGCGCAAGCTGCATCAGCGTCGATGTCGTCGGCGTCAGATTGTGCGGACAGGCTTCGCGCGCCGCCGGCAGCGCCAGGACGATATCGGCGGCTTTGCCGAGCGTGCTCTCGGCGCTGACCGTGACCGCGATCAGCGTGATGCGAAAGCGGCGCGAGTAGTCGATCAGGCTGCGCAACTCGACGGTCTCGCCCGACCAGGAGAGTACCAGCATCACGTCGCCTGTGGTGATCATGCCGAGGTCGCCGTGGCTCGCATCGGCGGCGTGGACGAAATAGGCCGGCGTGCCGGTGGAGGCGAGCGTCGCCGCGATCTTGCGCGCAATATGTCCCGACTTGCCCATGCCGGTGACGATCAGGCGGCCGCGCGCTTGGCGAATGGTCTCGACCGCGGCGATAAAGGAGGCGCCCAACCCGTCGGCAATGGCGGTCTTCAGCGCCGCCAAACCCTCGCGCCCGGTTTCAAGCGTGCGCAGCGCCGAGGCCACGTAGGGCTGTGCGACAGCCTCGCGCAGGCTCATGCCGGCCGAACTCTTTTTCGCGCTCATCTTCGCATCCATGCCCAATCACGCTCGCTCATCGCCGGCGGCGGAGCGATTATTTCTTCTCCCAGGCGGCGAACGCATCGGCGAAGGCGCGCTCGCCGGGCGTGCCTTTCTCCAACGCAAGGATCGCGCGCCCGCCATTGGTGTAGACGATCGGGATATCGAACCACGGACGTTCCTTGAGCAGCTGAATGTTACGCTGCTGGTCGGTCTCGACGGCGGAAAGCCCGACCAGAAAGAAGCCGTTGGTGACTTTGACCGCCAGGCCGGCGAGCGGCGTGCCGCGTGCCTGTTCCGATTGCTTCATCAAGATGCCCGGCACATTGGCGATGCCGCCGCCGGGGAAATCCGCCGGCAGGTTGAACAGGATCTCGATGGTATGGCTCGCCGGCAGCGCCGGATCGGTATTGCGGCGGAGCGACCAGGTCATGGTGATATGACGCTCCGGAATTTCCACATCAGCGCGCACCGCGAGTTCCGGCGCCAAGCCCGGCCCGGGCGATACCGTCTCGGTGCGCCAGATCACCGAGCCGACATAGCGCTTGCCCTGCGGATCGTTGGAGTCCTCCTCATAAAGGACCACCCGCTGCGCCACCGCCGGCACCGCCTGTCCCGCGGGCGCCTGGCTCGCGCCTTCCTGCGGCACGCGGCCGGAAAATTTCGGCTGCGAGGCTGCTTCGCGGCTCGGCGCCGCCGGCTGCCGTGCGCCGATCTGGCTGACCGAATGAAACACGCCGGCAATGCGCGGCCACTGCCAGGATAGCGTCGCCAGCACGCCGATGACGATGATCGCCGCCACGGCAATCTTGATCAGCCCGCGGTAATTGCGCGCCGGCCGCGGCGGGACATGTTCTTCCTCTTCCGGCTGCCTTGCGGCATGCAAGGCCTCTTCGTCCTCGAAGGACGGTTGCCGGTTGCGCGCCTGCCAGCCGCCGTGCGGCTCGGCGCTCAGATCGTCGGCGTCGCCTTCGGTGGCGTAATGGTTGAGCGCATGCGATTCGTCTTCTTCATCCGGCGCAGGGTATGGCGGCGGCGTATAGGAGTCGCGGATGTCACGCGCCGACTGTGCGGCTTTGGCCGAAGCGCCGCCGAGATCGTGCACCTCGCTTACCACGTCGCGGAAGCCCTTGATGCCGTCGCGTTTGATCGACGGTGTCTGCGCGCGCGCATTCAGCAGCCGCTCGCGCGCGCTCGGCTGGGCCGTGCCGCGCGGTGTTGCAGGTTCGGCCGGCGCGCTGGGTACGGGTTTCGCTGCGGGTGGCTCGGGACGCCGCGTCTCGACGCGTCCGCCGTCGGCGGCCGGACGGTCGCGGCGCGGCAGCGGCGCGGCGGGGGCGCGCTGCTCGGCGCGCGCTTTGCGCGCCGCATCGGCCTCGACCTTGCGGATCGCATCTTCCAGCGCGAGGCGTTCTTTGGTGATTTCCGATTCCGACAACGGCGGGTCGACGCCGCGCAACTGCGTTACCAGCGCGGTCCGCGCCCGTTCATAAAGCGCCCGTCGAGCTTCCCCCGTGCTGCGGTCAAGACCTTCCACCGCGCGGGCGATGAGCGGATGATAGTCGGTCATTACTTAAGCTTACGCTCGCCTCTTTGATTTTTCATTCGATATTTCACGTCTCGAATGGGTTCTGCATCAGGATCGTGTCTTCTCGTTCCGGGCTGGTCGACAGCAATACGGCCGAGCAACCGATCAATTCCTCGATGCGGCGCACATATTTGATCGCCTGGGCCGGCAGTTCCGCCCACGAGCGTGCATGGGCCGTTCGCTCTTTCCACCCGGCAATGGTCTCGTAGATCGGCTCGACGCGCGCCTGGGCATGTTCGCTGGCGGGAAGGTAGTCGATCTCACGGCCGTCCAGCCGATAGCCGACACAGACGTTAATCTCATCGAATCCATCGAGAATATCGAGCTTGGTCAGTGCCAGGCCGTGGATGCCGCAGATGCGCACGCTTTGCCGCACCAAAACCGCATCGAACCAGCCGCAGCGCCGCGGCCGGCCGGTGACCACGCCGAATTCCTTGCCGCGTTCGCCCAACGTTCGGCCGATCTCGTTGTTCTGTTCGGTTGGAAACGGTCCGGCGCCGACACGCGTCGTGTAAGCCTTGCAGATACCGAGAACGTAACCGATGGCGCCGGGTCCGAGCCCGGAGCCGGTGGCCGCCTGCGCGGCGACCGTGTTCGACGAGGTGACGTAGGGGTAAGTCCCGTGGTCGATGTCGAGCAGCGCGCCTTGCGCACCTTCAAACAGGATGCGCTTGCCTTCGCGGCGCCGCTCGTCGAGCAACGACCACACCGAATCCATGAAGGGCAGCACCTTGGGCGCGACTGCCGCCAGCTCGTCGTACAGGGTAAGCGGCGCGACCTCGCCCATGCCCAGTCCGCGGCGTAGCGCATTGTGATGCGCAAGCAGGCGCTCGATCTTGCCGTTGAGCATCTGCAGGTCGGCGAGATCCATCAGGCGGATGGCGCGGCGGCCGACTTTATCCTCGTAGGCCGGGCCAATGCCGCGGCCCGTGGTGCCGATGGCGCCCTTGCCTGACGCGCGTTCACGCGCGACGTCGAGCTCCTGATGCAGCGGCAGGATCAACGGCGTGTTTTCAGCGATGCGCAGATTGTCCGGCGTGACGTCGACGCCTTGCTTCTTGAGCTTGGCGATTTCGTCGATCAGCGCGCGCGGATCGAGCACCACGCCGTTGCCGATGACCGAGAGTTTTCCCGGGCGCACGACGCCCGACGGCAACAGCGAAAGCTTGTAGGTGGTGCCGTTGATGACAAGCGTATGGCCGGCATTGTGACCGCCTTGAAAGCGGACCACGATGTCGGCCTGCTCCGAAAGCCAATCAACAATCTTGCCTTTGCCCTCGTCGCCCCATTGAGAGCCGACCACGACAACATTGGCCATGAAGAAATGTCCCCAGGATACTGTAAGACGGATGAACGGACCCGCGAACGTTCATGCGACGAGAAACCGTCTCGGCCTAACCGCCTCGACCCGTTCGGATAACGGATGATGGCCGGCGAAGCAAGGCGAAACGGCCCGCGGACACCCGGCTCGACGTGAATTAAGCCGTTGGATTCACAGAAATTTCCGCTCGGCCCGTGACCAAAAAGCCGCCCCGCGACGGCGGCTCTATTGCCTGGCGGATCGGCAAAACCGGGAGGGGACCATGCGCCTGCGACACTGGTCCTTGCCGGCCGTCCGCGATAGCTCCTTGCGGCTCAAAACCGACCGACCGCGGGACGTGACCGCCAGGGGACAACGCATTCATGGCGGAAGCAGAGGCCTATTCTCGCGGCCGCAAGCGCTGGGGATTGCTCGATCAGCCTTATCTTCTTTTGTCCCTGACCTCGCTGTTCTGGGCCGTCAACACGATTATCGGCCGCCTGAGCGCCGGACACATCCCGCCGTTGACGCTCGCTTGTGTCCGCTGGGGCGGCGCGTTCCTCATCCTGCTGCCGTTCGCTGCGCTGCCTCTCGCGCGTGACTGGCCGACGATCCGCAGGCACGCCGGCACGCTGGCGCTGCTCGCGTTCTCCGGCTTCTCCGCCTACAACGCGATCACCTATTACGCCCTGCAATATACGACCGCGATCAACGGACTGTTGATGCAGTCGAGTGCTCCGTTGTTCGTGGCGCTGTGGAGCTTTTTGTTGCTCGGCGAGCGCCTGACGCTGCGCCAGGCCGGCGGCATCTGCGTCTCGCTGAGCGGCGTCCTGGTCATCATCAGCCAAGGCAGCCTTGCCGTTCTCCTTGGCGTCGGCTTCAACTATGGCGACCCGTGGTTCCTGATCGCGCTGCTGATCTACGGCTATTACATGGCGGCCTTTCGCAACCGGCCGCCGCTGCACCCGGTTTCGTTTCTCGCCGTCGGCATCGGACTGGGAACGCTCTTTCTCCTGCCGGGCATGGTGTGGGAAATCGCCGAGGGAAAGAGCTTCGTGCTCGACGCCCGCAACATGGCGAGCCTCGGCTTCCTCTGGGTGTTTCCGTCGCTGATCGGCTATCTATTCCTTAATCGCGGCGTCGAATTGATCGGCGCCAACCGCGCGGCGCCGTTCATTCATCTGGTGCCGGTATTTGGTTCGGTGATGGCGGTGGCTTTTCTCGGCGAGCGCTTCGAGCCTTACCACGCCATCGGCTATGCGCTGGTGTTCGCCGGCATCACGGTCGCGGCGCGGAAGTAGGTACGAGCGCGTCGATCAAAACGCCTTGGCAAGGCCGGTTTCCTTCAGGATACCTTTGCGGTGAATTTTGATCTTAGTTTTCGATCAACGGTGACGCGAACGCCGGTTCTAGGATGCCACCAGATTTCATGATCACCACGGCCTTGCCGCTTGAACTCGTAACCGCCGTCTCTTAGCAGGCGGACCACATCTCGATAATAGTCCGCCATGGAGGAACTATTCCGCAGCGACCAGCCGATCGCTCGCCCGCGCAATGAGTTCGATCGAGGCGGGAAGGTCGGAAATGCCGTTTTCTTCGAGCAAGTCGAGAATCATCCCGGGCAGTTTGGCGCGCAACGCCTCAATCGAATCTGCTTCGGTTACGAGTCCTCTCAAGTCCTGGGTGGTTGCCACCCAAACTGCCGCATCCGGATCCCAATCCGCGTGAATGACGATGGGGCGGGACATGATCAAATCCTTAGAAGCGCGCTTCCACAAACGGCATCATAGCTATTTTTGAGTGCGGCCGCATCCACCCTCAAAACCGCAGCGGCTTCGCCTGCTGCACCTGCGGCAGCGAACGCACCTTGGCGAGCACCTCGGCCGGCAGTTCGCCGTCGATTTCGATCAGCGCCACGGCCTGGCCGCCGGGCGCTTCGCGGCCGACATGGAAGGTCGCGATGTTGATGCCGGCGTCGCCCAGCGTCGAGGAGAACTTGCCGATGAAGCCCGGCTTGTCGAAATTGGTGATGTAGATCATCGAGGGGCCGAACTCCGCGTCCATGCGGATGCCCTTGATGTTGACGATGCGCGGGCGGCCGTCCGCATAGACGGTGCCGGAGACGTGGCGCGACTGGCGGTCGGTGGTGACGGTGAGCGTGATCAGGCTTTCGTAGTCGCCTTCGGCCTCGCGGCGCGTTTCCTCGACGACGATGCCGCGGTCCTTGGCGATGGTCGGCGCCGAGACGACGTTGATGTCCTGCAGCATCGGGCGAAGGAGACCGGCGATCGCGGCCGAAGACAGCGCGCGGGTGTTCATCTGCGCGACGATGCCCTCGTAGGAAATCTGCACGCGCTTGATGCCGCTCTCGGTGAGCTGGCCGGCAAACGAGCCGAGCTTCTCCGCGAGCGCCACGAACGGCTTGAGCTTGGGCGCTTCCTCCGCCGTGATCGACGGAAAGTTCACCGCGTTGGTGATGGCGCCGCGCACCAGATACTCGGCCATCTGTTCGGCGATCTGCAGCGCGACATTCTCCTGCGCCTCGGTGGTGGAGGCGCCGAGATGCGGCGTGCAGACGACGTTGGGCAACGAAAACAGCGGGCTCGCGGTCGCCGGCTCGGTGATGAAGACGTCAAGCGCGGCGCCGGCGATCTTCCCGGCGGACAAAGCGTCGTACAAGGCGGCCTCGTCGACCAGGCCACCGCGCGCGCAATTCACCAGTCGCAGAGTTTTCTTCGTGAGCTTGAAACTGTCGGCATTGATGATATTGCGGGTCTTTTCGGTCAGCGGCGTGTGCAAGGTGATGAAATCGGCGCGTCGCAGCAGATCCTCGAGATCGACCTTCTCCACGCCGAGATTGACCGCCCGCTCGTCGGAGAGGAACGGATCGTAGGCGATCACCTTCATCTTCATGCCGAGCGCACGGTCGGCGACGATCGAACCGATATTGCCGCAGCCGATGACGCCGAGCGTCTTGCCGAAAATCTCGACGCCGAGAAATTTGTTCTTCTCCCATTTGCCGGCGCGGGTCGATGAGTCGGCTTCGGGGATTTGCCGCGCCAGCGACAGCATCAGCGTGATTGCATGTTCGGCTGTGGTGATCGAATTGCCGAACGGGGTGTTCATCACGATGATGCCGCGCGCCGTCGCCGCCGGAATGTCGACATTGTCGACGCCGATGCCGGCGCGGCCGATCACTTTCAGGTTGCTGGCGCGCTCCAGGATCTTGGGCGTCACCTTGGTGGCGGAGCGGATCGCAAGCCCGTCGAAGCCGTTGATGGCTTCGGCGAGCTTGTCTTTGTCTTTGCCAAGATTGGGCTGAAAGTCGACCTCGACGCCGCGGTCCTTGAAGATCGCGACGGCGGCGGACGACAGCGCGTCGGAGATGAGAACTTTGGGAGCCATCGTTTTTTGGTCCTGTGCTTTGGTCCGTCGTCCTACGGTGCGAGCCATAAGCGCGTTTTACGCGCGCCTTCGCCGCCCTATGGCCCGCCTCGGTGGGCGCCTCAGGATGACGGGTCAAATCGATGAATCATGCCGCCTTCGCCAGCGCGTCCTTGGCCTTCGCATAGGCCCAGTCGAGCCAGAGCGTGAGCGCTTCCACATCGGCGCGCTCGACGGTCGAGCCGCACCAGATGCGCAAGCCCGGCGGCGCATCGCGGTAGGCGTCGATGTCGAAGGCGACGCCTTCCTTGTCGAGCGCGGCGGCGAGGCTTTTGATGAAAGCCGCCTGGGCGTCCGGCGCGAGCCTGGTGATCGCGGGATCCACGACTTTCAGGCATACCGACGTGTTGGAGCGGATTGCCGGATCGCTGGCGAGGAAGTCGATCCAATTGGCGCGGCTCACCCATTCGCTGATGACGCGGGCATTGCCGTCGGCACGTGCGCGCAAGCCGGACAGCCCGCCGGCCGATTTCGCCCATTCGAGCGCGTCCAGATAATCTTCCACGCACAGCATCGACGGCGTGTTGATGGTCTCGCCCTGGAAGATGCCGTCGATCAGCTTGCCGCCCTTGGTCATGCGGAAGATTTTCGGCAGCGGCCAGGGCGGCGTGTAGCTTTCGAGGCGCGCGACTGCGCGCGGCGAGAGAATCAGCATGCCGTGGGCGGCTTCGCCGCCGAGCGCCTTCTGCCACGAGAAGGTCACGACATCGAGCTTCGACCATGCGAGCGGCTGCGCGAAGGCGGCCGAGGTCGCGTCGCAAATGGTGAGGCCTGAGCGGTCGGCCGCGATCCAGTCGGCATTCGGCACGCGCACGCCCGAGGTGGTGCCGTTCCAGGTGAATACCACGTCGCTTGCCGGATCGACCTTGCCCAGATCGGGCAACGCGCCGTAGCCGGCTTTGAGCGTTGTGACGTCCTTGAGCTTGAGCTCCTTGACTACGTCGTTGACCCAGCCTTCGCCGAAGGATTCCCAGGCGAGCAGCGTGACCGGGCGCGGCCCGAGCAGCGACCACAGCGCCATTTCAACCGCGCCGGTGTCGGAGGCGGGCACGATGCCGATCTTGTAATCGGCCGGTACTTCCAGCACTTCGCGGGTAAGCTCGATGGCGCGCTTGAGCTTGGCCTTGCCAGGCTTCGAGCGATGGGAGCGGCCGAGAAAAGCGCCGGTGAGGCTTTGGGGGCTCCAGCCGGGGCGCTTGGCGCAGGGGCCGGACGAAAAATGCGGCACAGACGGCCGCACGGCGGGCATCGCAATCGTCATGGTCTATCCTTCCAGATAGGCGCCCCTCGTTGGGGAGGGGTGTCCCGCGCGTGGGATTAAGGAAGGAGAGCGGCGCCGTCAAGCGGCGCAGGCGCCGCAGCGGCCGGATTTTTCGTTAACCGGGTTTAGAACTTGAAGCCGGCGCCGACGCGGCCGCTGGCCACGGAGACGGCGATGTTGGAGATCGGCGCGAATTGGACGAACTCGAACTCACCGCGTGCGAAGATGTTGGGCGTGAGCGCCCAATCGAGCCCGGCGCCGACCGTGTAGCCCCAGAGCAGGGCGTTGTTTTGGCCGGCACTGTTGAAAAAGAGAAAGTCTTGGCAGGTGGCCGTTTGCGCACCGGTGCCGGCGCACGAATAGTCGGGAGTTGAAGTCTTGCTTGCGTTTTGCGTTACGTCAGTGAGCGTGGACACGCTATAGCTTGCGCGTCCCGCCGCCATGCCGAGGAAGCCGTATGGCAAGAAATTGCCGATGACATATCCGGCGCGACCGCGTGCGGTCCCAAAGTCGGTGAGATTCAAGTTCCCGCTGGCGTTGATTCCCACAGCGGTGTTCAAGCTCGGGAAGACGCGTCCGATTGGTGTGGAGGGGGCCGTCGTGTTCAAGTTTGTGTGCGTATAGGTCGCTTCGACGCCGAGAATCAGATCCTGCCATTGCGTGTTGTAACCGAGAAAGGCGCCGCCGCCGGCCGCAACAGCGCTTCCTCTACTGAGGACCTGAAAATCCGAAGGGCGCGCCTGGTCTTCGACTGTCAGGTGCTGCAAGCTGAATTGGACCAGCGGCCGCGTCGCAGTGGAAAAGTCGGATGTTGCGCTGCCGAGGCTGATGTCGCCGCCGAAGTAGAAGCCGCTCCAGCGGGTGAAGGTTGCCGGGCCGACGGTCACCACCGGCGCCGGTGGTTGACTGGAGCCGCGCAGGATCGGCAGATCATAGTCGGCGGCGAGCGCGGGCGATGCCATCCCCAAGATCATTAGCAAGATCAGCAGAATGGCATTTACCCAACGCATCGCCCGCTCTTTCATCCGGTTCATGCAGTCGATGCGGCCAGGTAGGGCCGCAGCCGTATCAGCCGCGGCTCTGCAGCGGCGGTTGCATGTATTGCGGCGCCGGGGCCGGCATGTATTGCGGGGGCGGCGCAGGCACATATTGCGGGGCCGGAGCCGGCACATATTGAGCTGCCGCCGGACCGAATGCCGGCTGCGCGAACCCACCGAAGCCAAAGCCGCCGCCCGCCGGGAACATCCAGCGCAGGCCAACGCGGAAATCCTGCGAGGTCATGTCGTGCAGCGTGAAGAAGGCGCCCGGACACGTCGCCGTATTCTGACAATGGACGACGGCGGTCTGCGGCGAACCGAGATTCAAGAAGCGCCAGCTGAGGTCGACCTTGAAGCTCTCGGTGACGTTGTAGGTCAGGCCGGCCTGCACATCCCAGGCCAAGTTCCACTGCGCGCTGTCGTTGGTCGTGAAGCCGAAGCCGGGCGCGCCGGACGGATTCAATCCAACATCCTGCACGCCGCTGATCATGTTGCGGGCGCCGCCGACACCGGCGCCGATGAAGGGCGTGAAGCACCACCAGGTGCCGAGATCGATATAGCCGTTGGCCAAGAACACCGCTGACGAGATGTTGCCCTGCATGACGTCGAAGCAGGTGCCGCCGGGGCAGAACTCGACGAAGCTGCCGGTCGCCTTGAAGCCGGCCCTGGTGCGATATTCGCCGGTCACATCGAACCGGAGCCAGTTATTCCAGGCGTAGCCGATGCCCATGCCGAAGATGGCCGAGTCCTGGATGTCCTGCTGCACGATCGTCCAACTCGCCGGCCAGACGAACACCGAATTGGTCTGGCCGTGATCGAATGACGAGAAGGTCTGCACGCCGACGCCGACGTCGCCGCGCAGATACCAATGGCCCGTGTCGCAGCAAGGCTGTTGTTGATAGACAATTTGCGGAGCTGGCAGCGGCATGTCTGCCGCGTGCGCTGTCGTGCTCACGATGACCGCCGCCGCAGCGGCGATGAAGAGTTTTACGCTGACCATCTGCTTCGTCCTTTTTCCGCGGCCACGCATGCGGCCAGGCGTCGCTGAACGATGCAAAGGGTGTCAGGAAATTGTTAAACGCCCCTTAACCTTAACTCTTAACCGTGTTTGTTAGTTTTTTTTACTTCTGGCGAGTTCCATCCGGGAAAAGTGCGGAAACAGACTTTCAGAAAAGAGCGTGCGCTCGAGCGGGATGACTTTGCCTTCCCTTCGAATCGTCGTCCCGCTCTAGCTATTTGTTTGCGCATGATCTTTTCCGAAAACCGGTCCCACTTTTCGGAATCATGCTTTGGCAGAAAGTTAGAGCGCCAATCGATCGATCCGAACGATTGGCGCCCGCGGTCGCGTTAAGTTTTTGTTAAGCGCAAAAAACACCGGCAACGCCGGTCTAAATTTTTGTTCGAGCATGATCTTGTCCGAAAGCCGGATTCCACCGTTTCGGGATCATGCTCCGGGCGGGACGTTTCTTAATCGTGATCGTCGTCGCCGAGCTTGCCGATGTGATGCTGGGCATAGAGTTCGACGCCCAGTTTGGCGACCAGATCAAGCTGCGTCTCGAGGAAGTCGATGTGATGTTCCTCGTCGCTCATCAGCTTCTCGAACAGATCGCGCGAGACGTAATCCTTTACCGCGTGGCAATGGGTGGCGGCTTCCTCATAGAGCGCGCGCGCATGCATCTCGGCGCGCAGATCGCATTCCAGAACCTCTTTCACGGTCTGGCCGATATGCAGGGGGTCGAGCACCTGCATGTTGGGGAAGCCGTCGAGAAAGATGATGCGCTCGACCAGCTTGTCGGCGTGCTCCATCTCCTCGATGGATTCCTTGCGCCATTGCTTGGCGAGATCCTTGTAGCCCCAATTGTCCAGCAGGCGGTAATGCAGCCAGTACTGGTTGACCGCGGTCAGTTCGTGCCGGAGCGCTTTGTTGAGATAGTCGACGACACCCGGCTCGCCTCGCATGACGGTGCTCTCCTGCAATGACGACGCACGCTATCCGTACGCCTAGATTATAATGATTATAACCTATGCGACGAATGCGCAAAGGCGCTGTGGCAAGCGCGTACGGATCGGATTCTAAGTTGTGGAAAAGCTCAGGAGTTGCCGTTCGCCCGGCAACACGCGGCGTCGGCGCCGGCCAACGCCTCGTTCATGATCCGCCGGATAGTGCGCGCGCATCGCCCGCACTGCGCGCTGCAGCCGAGACAGCCATAGACTTCGCCGCACGTCCGCGCCGCGTCGTCGCCGGACAGCGTCGAGCGAACGTCATGGTCGGTTAGCACGTTACAAGAACAGACGATCATCGCGGCAAGGTTCCGATGGCACTGGTCGTGGCACTGGTCGCAGGCATTGGTCGCACACGCAACTATGCCTATCTAGGACCCGCAAAAAATGATTTCAATCAAAAAAGCCTTCTTTTGAGATATTCTAAGTTGTTGAAGATCGGTCATTAATTAAATCGCGCGGTGGGCCGCGGTAGCCGACGTCGAAGCGCGTCCAGGGCGCCATTCGACGGCGGAATTGGCCGCATGCCATCGCCGATCGCGGCCAAGCCTCGCGCCCCGACAGGATTTCGCGATTGGCCGTCGATCGGGGTTGGGATGGCTGCCTGTTGGAAGGGCGCCGGAGCTGGCCGCACGTTCGCGCTCTAACGGCTGTAGTAGAATTTCAATTTCCAGATTTCGTATTCGGTCCGCTTGTACAGATAGACGGCCATGTCCTTTGACGCCTGCATGACGCGACCCTGCAACGAGTAGGTGTCGACCGTCCACAGCATCCCGACGAAAACGCTGAGAAAAAGCATCGCCCGCATAGGTAGTAATATGTACGCGGGCTTTTTAGAATTGCGTTAAGTCGACCTCCCGTTACCCGGCTACCGAAGTAGCGCGGCGCTAAGCATAAATAAGGCCTGGGCCAAGCCGTGTTTTTCGCGCTGGCAAGCCGCGCGCTTCAGGCTGGCGCCGCCTCCTCATAGTCCTCGTCGCGCCGCCGCCGTCGCCGCGGGCGCAACCGGCAGAGCCGCGCTGGAATGGCGCAAACATCCTCCATCAAGCCGAGCAGTCGCTGACCGCGGCCGAGCGCCCGGTCGAGCGCGGCCATGGTCCGCGCTTGGCCCGGATCGTCGTCCTCGACCCAGGTGAGCAGAACCGACGCGAACAACACCGCAAGCCCTTGCGCGCGGACCATGCCGCGCGGACCCGATGCGCCGATGCCGGCGGCGGTCAGCATCCATTGTTGCGAGCGCACCGCGAGACCATTGAGCGCGAGCGCAAACGGCGGGTCGCGGCGCGCCGAGCGCAGCAGCGAGCGCACGGCGTCGCGATGCGGCGCGAGGATTTCGAGACGGCGCATCAACACATCGAACAAGCGCTCGCGCTCGGGCTCCTCGGCCATGTCGCTGACATCGGCCGCGAGCACCACACGATCGGTCGCCTTGATGTGAGCGGCAAGGATGGCGAGCGTCGAGGGAAATTCGTCGCGCAACTGCGCGAGCGAAACGCCGGCTTGTCCGGCGACGTCGGCAAGACCGATCGACTCGAAGCGTTCATCGGCCAAAAGCGCCAGAAAGGCCGCGATGATTTTCTCGCGATCGGTACCCGGAGCTGCCGGAGCGGCAGTGGCCGCCGAACGAGGCGCTCTCGGGGCGGATTTGCGGGCGGGTCTGCGGGCCATGGGCGAACTCCTGCACGAACGGCGCGAGCCCTGAACGACGACAAAAGCGTCACCAGAATCCGCGCGTCAGCCATACTTGAAGCGTCAGCGCCATGAAATGTACGCCGCTCCTTGAGCGGTTCCAAGCTCTTGCGTCATTAGAGCCCAATCGTTGCAGGTTGAACGATTGGGCTCTAGTGTTCCTGGTGGAGCATGATCTTTTCGAAAAACCGGCTGCCACTTTTCCGGATCATGCTCTACCCCGCAAGCTTGCGCGAGCGTACGGTGGCGGCGGCGACAGCTTTCTTCAAAAGCGGGGGAAGTCCGTCTTCGCGCATCAGCACATCGAGTGCGGCGGCCGTGGTGCCGCCCGGCGATGTGACGTTTTCCCGCAAGGTCGCGGCATCGAGCGCCGAGCGGTGGAGCAATTCCCCCGCGCCGGCAACGGTCTCGCGCGCGAGCTTTTCGGCAAGCGGCCGCGGCAAGCCTGAGGCGACACCGGCCTGCGCCAAAGCTTCGGCGAGCAGGAAGACATAAGCAGGTCCCGAGCCGGACACCGCTGTCACGGCGTCCATCAGCGCTTCGTCGGCGACCCACTCGACCGTTCCGGCCGCGATCAGCAGACGGTGCGCGAGGTCGCGCTGCGTTTCACTGACGTGCAGCGGCACCGCGACCGTAATCCCGCGGCCGATCGCGGCCGGCGTGTTCGGCATGGCGCGCACCAGCGCGCCGGCATGTTGGAGCGCGCCGGCAAGGAATTGCAGCGTGCGTCCCGCCATGATCGAGACGACGACCGTCGCCGGGCCGATCATCGGCGCGACCGCCGGCAAAGCTTCGGCGGCGATTTGCGGCTTCACCGCGATGACGATCGCGGCGGCATTCTTCAGAGTGGCGGGGTCCGGATTGAGCCGCACGCCGCGCGCGGCAAGCGCCGCGATCGGCGGCGCCGGATGGGGCTCGATCACGGCGATCTTGCCGGGAGCGAGCCCGGCCTGCAGCCAGCCCTCGAGCAATGCGCCGCCCATCTTGCCGGCGCCACAGAGGACGATCGGGCCCGCGAGATCGCGCAGGTAGCGGTTGTCAGCCTTGGAAGAAGTCGAAGCGCTCATGCCGCTATTTAGCCGGCACCATGGGTAGCGGGCAAAGCCTGTGCGGCGCGCCGCGACGGAGTTAAGCCTCGCCGGCGGTTTCGAACAGGGCGGCGTCCATGGCTTCGCGGGCGGATTTGCCGGCCCAGACCACGTATTGAAGGGCCGGGAAATAGCGTTCGCAGGAATCGAGCGCGCTGCCCAGCACCGCTTCGCATTGCCGGTCCGAGGCGGAGACGCCGCCGGCCAGCACCAGTGCATGGCGGAACATCACCACGCCGTTGTGCTGCCAGATATCGAAATGGCCGATCCACATTTGCTCGTTGATCAGGGCGACGAGCTGCCGCACCTCGGCGAGCCGCAGTTCCGGCACGCGCATGTCGAAGGCGCACGCCAGATGCAGCGCCTCGATATCGCTCATCCAGGTGAAGGAGATCTGATAATTGGTCCAGCGCCCGGTGACGACGATCGAGATTTCGTCCTCGCCGGCGCGTTCGAACGGCCAGCTATTGCCGGCCGCCAAATGTTCGACCACGTCGAGTGGATTGTCGTTGGTCTCGCGAGCGATACTGATCGTCGCCATACCGTCTCCACGGATGGTTCGAGGTGAAAATGCGCTACACCACTCACACCGCTGAGCGAGGCTGCGATTTGCCGCAGGAGCAATGCGCCCCCGCAGGTTGACATCAAGCCCCCGAATCAGTCCGCACGCACACTATAAACGGCACGATTCTTTCACCAAAGTGTCGGCCGAAGCCGATGCTCAATTTTTTTGTTCGGTCGCCGCCTACCGCCGTCTCGTTCGCACTCATGAAGTGATTTGGCCCCTCCACACAATCCAGTGCGCATGACAGTCCACAGTCGTCTCTGCGACAAGTTGACTCGGGGGAGGAAAGCTCCGTTCCGCGCGTCCCCGCGCATGCGGGGACCGGTTGCGCGGCTGCTGGATTCCCGCTTTCGCGGGAATGAGCGGGCGGCGATCAGAAAATGCGTGTTAGTCGAAGAACAGGCTCGAGACCGATTCTTCAGCGGCGGTGCGGCTGATCGCTTCGCCGATCAGGTGCGCGATCGAGAGTACGCGAATGTTGGGCGAGGCCTTCACTTCGGCGGTCGGCTGAATCGAATCGGTGATCACCAGTTCCTTGAGATTCGATTTGTTGATGCGCGCGACCGCGCCGCCAGAGAGCACGCCGTGAGTGATGTAGCCGTAGACGGCGCTGGCGCCTTTTTCCAATAGCGCATCGGCGGCGTTCAAGAGCGTGCCGCCGGAATCCATGATGTCGTCGACCAAAAGGCAGATGCGGCGGTCGACATCGCCGATCACATTCGCCACTTCCGACTCGCCCGGCCGCTCGCGCCTTTTGTCGACGATGGCGAGCGGTGCATTGATGCGCTTGGCAAGTCCCCGCGCGCGCACCACGCCGCCGACGTCGGGCGAGACCACCGTTATCTGGGCGAGATCGAAGCGCTGCTTGATGTCGCGCACCATGACGGGCGAGGCAAAGAGGTTGTCGGTCGGAATATCGAAGAAGCCCTGGATCTGTCCGGCATGCAGATCGAGCGTCAGCACCCGGTCGACGCCGGCGCGGGTGATCAGATTGGCGACAAGCTTGGCGGAAATCGGCGTGCGCGGCCCGGGTTTCCGATCCTGCCGGGCGTAACCGTAGTAGGGAATGACGGCCGTGATCCGGCGCGACGATGCGCGCCGCAGCGCGTCGATGATGATCAGCAACTCCATCAGGTGGTCGTTGGCCGGATAGGAGGTCGATTGGATGACGAAAACGTCGGCGCCGCGGACGTTTTCCTGGATTTCGACGAAAATCTCCATGTCGGCGAAGCGCCGGACCACGGCCTTGGTGAGCGGCAAGCCGATATAGGCGCCGATGCCCTCGGCCAGCGCCGGATTGGAATTGCCGGCGACGAGCTTGATGGCTCCGTTGTTACTCGCCATTCCGCTCTCCTGGAGTCCGCTGTTTCAGGCGCCTGCAGTCCCGGATGACCCCGGAGGTGGAGAAGGTTTTTCAGGCGGGATCATGTGCAAAAAAACACCGCCCTGATACAAGCCGGTTCGGAGGCTGGCAATATGAATCAGGGCCTTGTCCCCGCAGGATTTTTTGCCTTCGGGGTGGGGACTTTCGGCCTTGGTAAACAGCCTCTTCGTGTCAATAGGCCGCCGCAATCCGCGCGTAGCGGCCCATGAGGGCTCCGGCTTCCGACGCCCGTGCACGGATACACTGCCGAAAGCGTCCCGATGCCGAGCCACCACGCGGCTCAGGCTGGGACATAAGGCGCCGCCATGCTGATCGCGCTCACCGGTTCGACAGGCTTCATCGGACAGCATCTGGTGCGAGAGTTGCCAAGGCGCGGCTATCGGCTGCGCCTGCTGCTGCGCCGGCCGACTTTGCTGCCAACCAATACCGCGAGCGCGGTAATTGGCGATATCGCCCGGCCGCAAAACATGTCAGCGGCGCTGCAGGACGTGGATGCGGTCATCCACTCGGCCGGCCTCGCGCAAGCGATGTCCGGCGTCCCCGAGGATGACTACCGCGTGATCAACACCGAAGCGACGATCAATCTCGCTCGCGCCGCCCGCCGAGCCGGCGCCAAGCGTTTCATCTTCCTCTCCTCGATCCGCGCCCAATGCGGACCGACCGCCGACGCGGTGCTGACAGAGGCTCTCGAACCGAGCCCGACCGATGCGTATGGAAGATCGAAGCTCGAAGCTGAGCGTGGCCTGGCAAATCTCGACATCGACTGGGTATCGTTGCGAGCGGCACTGGTCTACGGGCCGGGCGTCAAGGGTAACATGGCGCAGCTGATGAGACTGGCGCGTTCGCCATTGCCGTTGCCGCTTGGCGGCCTGCGGGCGCGGCGCTCGCTGCTGGCGGTGGAGAATTTGTTGGCTGCGATCGAGACGGTGCTGGCGGCACAAGAGACGCTGCGGCGGCCTTTCATTGTCGCCGATCCGCAGGCGTTGACGGTCGCGGAAATGATCGCAGCCATGCGCCATGGACTTGGCCGTTGGCCGAATGTTTTTTGGTTTCCGGCGACGCTGCTTGAGCATTCGTTTCACGCGGCCGGGCGAGACCCCTTGTACGAGCGGCTTTCCGGTTCGCTCGTCGTCGATCCCTCCGCCTTGATGCGCATGGGATGGACGCCGCCACTGACCACGGAGGTTGGGCTCGCAAGGCTGATGCAGGTGCCGCTGGGCGCGATGAACTGAGCCGAAGGATCGAGAGCCGCCGGGCAGGTCCGCTTCGGCTCGTGCCTATTCGCCCGCCAAGGCGATGGCGTTGATATGCCGGCCGTAATCCGGCTCGGCGCGGTGAGTGGTGCGGCGGAAGCTGAAAAATCGCTCGGGCTCGGCGTAGGTGCAAAGCCCGATATCCTCGATCTGCTGAACGCCGGCCCGCTCGAGCCGCGCGGCGATATAGCCCGGCAGGTCGAACAGAGCGTGGCCTTGGCGCGCCGCCGGACGGAAGAAATCCGCGCTGGTTTTATCCTCCGCCGCAAAGCGGGCGATGAAGTCGGCGCCGACTTCATAGTTCTCCTGCCGGATCATCGGTCCAAGCGCTGCCCGAATGCGGCCGCGCGCGGCGCCGAGTCGCTCCATGGCCGCAACGGTCGCTTCGAGCACGCCGGACAAGGCACCGCGCCAGCCGGCATGCGCGGCGCCGATCACGCGCGCCTCCGCATCGGCGAACAACACCGGCCCGCAATCGGCGGTGCTCACGCCGATCGCGAGCCCAGTCGTGCGGGTGACGATGGCGTCGGCGCGCGGGCGCGTGTCGCCGGCCCATGGCTCCTCGGCGACGACGACGTCGGGCGAGTGAATCTGATAGACGGTGAGGAAGCGATGCGGCTTGACCGCGAGCGCCGCCGCCATGCGCGCGCGATTTTCGGCGACACGGCCGGCGTCATCGCGCGAGCCGACGCCGCCATTGAGGCTTGAATAGACGCCGCCCGACACGCCGCCTTCGCGGGTGAAAAAAGCGTGACGAAGCCCGGACAGCTTCAAGGTCTCGGCTTGGATCATCATTGCGTGCCTTGCCTAGCATTTTGTTGGAGCATGAATCTTTTCGGAAAACCGGCATCCACCCCGGATCAAGTCCGGGGCAGGCTTTTTCCGGATCATGCTCTATGCTTCGAAGCCCGGCATGTCGCCGAATTTCGGGTCGGCGATCGCCAGCACCTTGAACAATTCGCCCATGCCCTTCGGGCCGGTCGCGGTCAACCGTTTCAAGCCGCGATCGATGGCGGCTGATTTGTCGGGCGTGTGCCCTTTGAGCACCGCCGCGCGCCTTTCGATGCCAAGCCGCATGAGAAAATCGCGCTGCGTGACCGGCCCGTGGATGCGCCCGCCCATGATTTCGGCGTGCTGCGCCAAGCTCGCAAAATCGACATGGGCGGTGAGGTCGACTTCGCCCGGCCGCCGCAGCGGGTCGATGTAGGAATGTCCGGCGACCGCCTGCAAGGTTTCGCCGAGGCCTTGGCGCACATGGCCGTAGTCGACAATCAACGCCACGCAATCGGAGCGGGCGCGCCGCCCCAGTTCGAGTGCGAGGTGATCGGACCGCCATTCGTAGATCGAGCCTTCCGGCGCTTGCCGCAATTCCCGCGGCAAGGTCGCTTCGAAATGCGGCAAGGCATTGGGCGCGAGACCGATCCTGAGCTTGCCGTCGGGCGCGATCTCGACCATCCGCTCGTACCAGCCGCCGGCTTGTTTGACGGCCTGATGCACCGGCAGCGCGTCGACGAATTCGTTGGCAACGACGATGGCGGGACCTGCGGGCACGTCGGTCAGGGTCGGATGCCACAAGACCGGCTCGCCCAGGATCTCCAGCTTCTGTTGCTGCGCCGCCTGCAGCTTCGGGCTGATCTCGACGAGATGCAGCACGATGGCGGTGTAGAAGTTGCGGATAGTCTTGGCCGCGCGCAGCGCGTCGACCATCAGCGTGCCGCGCCCCGGACCGAGCTCGACCACGCGCACATTTTCCGGCGAGCCCATTTGCTGCCAGACCGCCGCCATCCACAGCCCGATCAATTCGCCGAACATCTGGCTGATCTCCGGCGCGGTGATGAAATCGCCGCGGGCGCCGATCGGATCCTGGGTCGTGTAGTAGCCGAGGTGCGGGTGCGTCAGGCAAATCCGCATATAGTCGGCGACGGGCATCGGCCCGGCGACCTCGATCAGCCGGCGGATTTCGATTTCGAGCGGCGTCGGTTCGTCAGCCATGTTCGTTATCCATGGCGGGCCAGCGGTTGGCGCGAGAGCGCAAGAGCGATCAGACCAAGGCCGGCAATCATCAGCGGAATGCAGAGCAGCATGCCCATGGTCAGCCCGCCGGTGCTGCGGGTGAAGGCTTCGAGTTGCATGTCGGGCTCGCGGAAGAACTCGCAGACGGTGCGCGCGACGCCGTAGAGGAAAAAGAATGAACCGGTGATGAGGCCGGGACGCTTGAGCGCACCCATGCGCACCATCACGCCGAGCACGATCAACAGCACGACGCCTTCAAGGGTCGCTTCGTAAAGCTGACTGGGATGGCGCGGAATAGGTCCCCCGTTGGGAAAGATCATGGCCCAGGACACGTCGGTCGGCCGGCCCCACAATTCGCCGTTGACGAAATTGGCGATGCGGCCGAGGAAAAGTCCGATCGGCGCCACGGCGGTCGTCACATCGCCGAGCGTCAGCATCGGCAGGCCGCGGCGCAGCGCAAATAAAACAGTGGCGACGACGCAACCAGCGACGCCGCCATGAAACGACATGCCGCCGTTCCACAATTCGAAAATCTGCAGCGGATGGGCGGCGAATTGCGGCAGGTTATAGAACAGCACGTAACCGATGCGGCCGCCGGCAATGATGCCGATCGTGATCCAGATAATGAAATCGTCATAGTCCGCGACCGTGATCGGCGCCGGTCCGCCCCAAAACCGTTCTCGCGCGATAATGGCGCGCGCGTAGAACCAGCCCGCAATGATGCCGACGATATAGGCGAGCGCGTACCAGCGAATCGAGAACGGCCCGATCGAAATCAGCACCGGATTGATCGCGGGAAAGGGGATGACCGGCAGTACGAGCATCAAGAGCTCCAAGCAGGTTAATGCGCCCCGTTCCAGGCCGCCGCCGCCTTATTGGGCGCCGCACGCCTTGCGATGGGGCGCCACCATTGCCATTGTGTAGACGTATGGCAAGCGGGGCGCCGACGCGCTCGCTTCCTGCTGTGGCGAATTCCTTTCGGAGGCGAACATGGTCCAGACGACGAACCGGTTCTTCGACGAAGTTGCGCGATTGATGAACGATGCGGCGGGGGTTGCGCAAGGCGTGCGGCGCGAGGCCGAGACGCTGTTCCGGACCCAGGCGGAGCGGATTCTCCGCGATCTCGCGGTGGTCCAGCGCGAGGAATTCGAGGCCGTTAAGGATATGGCGCGGCTCGCCCGCGAGGATAATGAAGCGCTCAAAGCCCGGGTCGCGGCTTTGGAAGCGCGGCTCGCCGGTTCGAATGCCCCGGCCGGCGGCACCGGCGCGACCTCGGCGCCTCCCGGCGGCTCAGCCGGCCCGCAGGAGCCCACCGGCGGTTATTTCGCGTAAACGCATGACTTTTCTTCGAATTGTCATCCCGCTCTAGCGTCTTGTTTGAGCATGGTCTTTTCGGAAAACCGGCCTCCACTTTTCCGGATCATGCGCTAGCGTTTCCTTGTTTTTTGGACTGTGCGCCGCTATAAGCGCGCCACCGCGGCGAATGAGCACCTTTGGCACCCCTGGAGGCCGCCGCGGCAATCAAACCAGAGCAAGAGGTCAGGCGTTCGGTCCTGGCCTTAAGGCTTGAGAGACGAGGATACATCATGGCGACCGTCAACGTGATCAAGGCGGCGTCGCGTTCGCGAGGCGGCAAGGGGGCCGCTCGGGCAGAACGTCGCGCCGGCCGCGTACCCGGAATCATCTATGGCGACGGCAAGCCGCCGTTGCCGATTTCGCTCGACTACAGCGAATTGCGCCAGCGCATCTTTGCCGGCCATTTTCTGACCACGGTGCACGACGTCGAGATCGACGGCGTGAAGCATCGCGTCATTCCCCGTGACTTCCAGCTCGACGCCGTGCGCGATCTGCCGCTGCATGTGGATTTCATGCGGCTCGGCGAGGGCGCGACCATCCGCGTCAACATTCCGATCCATGTGCGCAACGCCGACCAGTCGCCGGGCGTCAAGCGTGGCGGCACCGTGTCGATCGTCACCCACAGCATCGAGGTGCGTTGCCGGGCCGATGCCATTCCGACCGGGATCGAGGTCGATGTCGGCGGGCTCGACATCAACCATTCCCGGCACTTGAGCGACATCAAGCTGCCGGAAGGCGTGCGCGTGGTCTCCGGCCGCGACATCACGCTGGTCACGATGGTGCCGCCGTCGGGTTACGCCGAAGAAATCAAGGCCGCCGCCGAAGCGGCCGCTGCCGCCGCTGCTGCCGCCGCCACTGCCGCCGCTGCGCCCGCGGCCGGCGCCGGCGGTGCTCCGGCTGCAGGTGCGCCCGCCGCCGGTGCCGCTGCGCCCGCGGTCGGCGCCGCCGAGAAGAAGTGAGGTTCTCCGCGGGATTAGGCTGATGCTGCTCCTGGTCGGTCTCGGCAATCCGGGAGCGCGCTATGTCGGCAACCGCCACAATATCGGCTTCATGACGCTTGAAGCCATCGCCAAGCGCCACGGCATCGGGCCGTGGCGCCGGCGTTTTCAAGGTGTCGCCTGCGAGGGGCCGATCGGCGGCGAGCGCGTGCTGCTGCTTCTCCCCGGAACGTTCATGAACGAATCCGGCCGCGCCGTTGGTGACGCGGCGCAGTTTTTCAAGCTCGCGGCCGGCGACATCACCGTCTTTCACGACGAGATCGAGCTGCCGCCCGGCAAAGTGCGCGTGAAGGTCGGCGGCGGCGTTGCCGGCCATAACGGATTGCGCTCGATCACCGCGCATGTCGGCAACGACTACCGGCGGGTGCGGATCGGCGTCGGTCATCCGGGCGCCAAGGATCTGGTCGAACATTATGTGCTCTCGGATTTCGCCAAGAGCGAGCGCGGCTGGGTCGAGGCGCTGATCGAGATCCTCGCCGACAATGTCGAGCTTCTCGTCCGCGGTCAGGACGCGAGCTTCCAGAACAAGGTTCACCTCGCCATGGTGGCGAAGGGGTTTGGCGACAAATCCGACAAGGATTCGGACGAGGCGTGAGCCGCAATCACAGGTGAAATAAACCTCCATGGGATTTAAATGCGGCATCGTTGGCCTGCCGAACGTCGGCAAGTCGACGCTCTTCAACGCGCTGACCGAAACGGCGGCGGCGCAAGCGGCGAACTATCCGTTCTGCACCATCGAGCCGAATGTCGGCGAAGTGGCGGTACCCGATCCGCGGCTCGAGACGCTCGCCAAGCTTGCCAAATCGGCTGAGATCATCCCGACCCGGCTGACCTTCGTCGATATCGCGGGGCTGGTGCGCGGCGCCTCGAAAGGCGAGGGGCTCGGCAATCAATTCCTTGCCAATATCCGCGAGGTCGATGCCATCGCGCATGTGGTGCGCTGTTTCGAGGACACCGACATCACGCATGTGGAGGGCCGCATCGATCCGATCGCCGATATCGAGACGGTCGAGACCGAGCTGATGCTCGCCGATCTCGACAGTCTGGAACGGCGCGTCGACGGCTTGAGCAAAAAAGCCAAGGGCGGCGACAAGGACGCCAAGGAGATGCTCGATCTGATCAATCGAGCGCTGGCGCTGTTGCGCGATGGCAAGCCGGCGCGGTTGGTCGAACGCAAGCCGGAGGAAGAGCGCAGCTTTCACATGCTCGGCCTGCTCACGTCGATCCCGGTGCTTTACGTCTGCAACGTCGAGGAAGCGGCGGCCGCGACCGGCAATGACTTCTCGCGAAAGGTGGAAGCGCGCGCCAAAGCCGAGGGTGCCGCGACAGTCGTCATCTCCGCCAAGATCGAGTCGGAAATCGCCGTGCTGTCGCGCGAGGAACGCACCGACTATCTCGCGGCGGTCGGCTTGCACGAGGCCGGCCTCGACCGGCTCATCCGCGCCGGCTACGCGCTTCTTGGCCTGGTGACGTTTTTCACGGCCGGGCCGAAGGAAACGCGCGCCTGGACGGTGACGCGCGGCGCCAAGGCGCCGCAAGCCGCCGGCGTCATCCACACCGATTTCGAGCAGGGCTTCATCCGCGCCGAGACGATTGCGTACGCGGATTATGTAGCGGGCGGCGGCGAGGCCGGCGCGCGCGAAGCCGGCAAGATGCGGCTCGAAGGCAAGGACTATGTCGTGCAGGACGGCGACGTCATGCACTTCCGCTTTGCGACCTAGCTGCTGCCCGTCGTTTCGCGATGTTCGGTGAGGTTGTCATTCCGGGGCCGGCCAAAGGCCGGAGCCCGGAATCTATAACCCCCGATGGTGCAGGTTCTGCTTGACCTGTGATTATGGATTCCGAACTTGCCGCCAGCCAAGTCGGCTGTTGCCGACTTGGACGCTTAAAGTGTCGATCCCGGGAACACCCGAGATCGATCGCAATCCGGAATGACGGTTGCTAAAGCTGCTGGCCCTGATTGCGGATCGCGCCGAGATGCTCGTTGATGCGGAACACGATCAGCACGAACTCGGCGGATATGCGCGACACGATCACGCCCATGCAGGCGCCGAGCAGGCTTGCGATCAGCGAGATCATGCCGACGAAGGGATTGTAGGCCATCGTTGCGAGCGAAGAGACCGCGGCCGCCAGCCCCAGCAGCACGGAAATGACAACGGCGAGCCAGTAAAAGACTTTGATGACAGTGGGCGTGACGAAGCGGTCCCACTGAAACAAATCGCTGATGCCGAACATGTCTGCTCCTCTCGCGAACCAACAATGAAAACGACGGCGCGATTTTAGGGCGCAATCGTTTCAGATTGGATCGATTGCGGCTCCAGTTCTAACATTTTGGCGGAGCATGATCTTTTCGGAAAACCGGATTCCACTTTCCCGGATCATGCTCAAGCCGGTGCGTGATTTTTCGAATCAATTGCCCCGTCCGGATTTAATCCCGGAGCAGACCTTTGCCGGCCATGCTCCGGGCGAATCTGCGTGTGTGAGAAGCGCGCAGACTGCACTCCGCGATTGCGGCGGTCAATCGAGCAGGCCGCCGGCCTGAAACTGTGGCGTCGCGGCGGTTCGCCGCCGTCATTTTTGCGGCGGCGGGAACAGACCGCGGCCGGCCGCCGCTCGACCCTTCAGGAACGCACGTTCTCACCGCGCGTTTTCGCAGCAGGCTCGGTTCGTTCAATCCGAGGAAAATGCAGGGAGTTCTCGATGAGAAACAGCGTCATCTTTGTCGGGCTGGGTGTTGCGCTCGCGGCCGGGGCGTCGGCCGCGCGCGCTCAGACGGTGGAAACCATCGTAACACCGGCGGCCGGGCCCGCGGTCGTTGCGCAGGCGCCGGTCGCGGTTCCGCCGTCGGGCGTTCTGCTGCCGCCGGCGTCGACGGTGGCGGTGACCGCGCCGGTCGAAACCGTCGAGACCGTGCGGACCGTGACCACAACGCAACCGCGCCGCGTTCACCGCCGTGCCGTCCATCCGCGGACGGTCGATCGCGTGACGACGGTTACCCGCACCACGACCGTGCGGCCCGGCGTAGTCGCCGGGGCGCCGGCCTATGACGAACTGATGCGCGGACCACGCCTCTACGATGTAGTGACGCCGGCGCCGGCTGTGGCGGCGCAGCCGGCCATCCCGGTCGTCGGGGCAACGGCGGTCGCGGCGCCGGTGGCGATGCCGACCTATCAGTATATCTACCAGCCGGATCGCATCCTGGTGGTCGATCCCTATACCAACATTGCCGTGCAGGCGATCCCGCGTTGAGGCCGGCAGTCATCCATCCGCAGTCATGCGCCGACGCCTGCTTGCGCTGACACTTGGTCGGCGCATGACTGGATTGTTCGAGGGAGAAGAAACATGAAACGTCACCTCGCTCGTCCGCAGTTCGGCATCGTGCGCGCGGTTATGGCCAAAGTCTTCATGACTTCCGCCTTCCTTGCCGCCGGCTCAGGCTTTGCCGCCGCGCAATCCGGCATCGAGGAAGTGGTGAGTGAGCGCGGCGTCGCGCCGAAGCTCGCGCTGACGCCGGCGCAACGCAGCGCAATCTATCAGGAAGTGCACAAGGACAAGAGCAAGGTCGCGCCGAGCCGTTTTGCCGCCCAGGTCGGGGCCGACGTGCCGCCGATGATCGAGCTCTACACGCTGCCGGACGACATTCTCGCCAACAATCCGGAAACCAAGCTGTACAAGTTCACCAAGGTGGACGATCAGATCGTGCTGGTCGATCCGACCAAGATGCGCGTGATCGCCGTCATCGATCCGAAGACGAAGGACTAGCGTGTCGGGAGTGGACACGCAGCAGCCCGACGAGCAGCGCGCTATTGCGCCCCTTTATTCGTGCCGGCCATCACTGCCTTGGGCAACACGTCGAGATAAGGCCCCATGAAAAAGGCTTCGCCGGAGCCCTCGCCATAGTAGCGATCGTAGGCATCGATCATGGCGCGCACCGGCGTCCGGCAGGAGCCGATCGACTCGACGATCAAGTCGCCCACCGCGGCGCGCGGCTCGGCAGCGAAACGAGGATCGGACATGACCGCGCGCACGATGCAGTCGGTTGCCGAGCGCACCAGCGGTTCGGTGGCAGCGGCCTTCTGCTGAAGGGTCAGGCTCGCTTCGCCGGCCGCCGGGCCGGTTAGCGGGCTGGTTGCAACGTTAACGACGAGCGCCGCGCCCAACAGCGGTGCAACAATCATCCGATATCCCTCACCTCACATTTTCAGCCATAGCGGTCGTGGCAAAGCCCGGTCAATCTTTTTCCGCCGCCGGAGTGTCGTGCTCGCTGGTTCGACCCAGTCCGGTTCCGTGCAGTCTCGTTGCATGTGGTCTAGTTCCATGCGGTTCCGGTGCTATAATCGTGCCAGGATTCACGGAGCTGATCATGATTTTGCCAAAGGCGCTGGCGCTCGGCCTGCAACTCGTCATGCCGGTCGCCGCTGGGGACGGTGTGCCTCATCTCAATGTCGAGCAGGTCTGCAAAGGCATTGCCGAGCAGGGCGGCGTGACCTTCCACGATCCCTCCATCGAGACTGAGAAGAAGAATTGCCTGGACAGCGAGCAAGTGATCCGTGACCAGCTCGTCAAGCAATGGTCGAGCTTTTCGGCCGACGACCGCACGCACTGCGTCAACGAATCCGTGATGGGCGGGGACTCAAGCTATACCGAGTTGCTGACCTGTCTTGAGATGGCACGCGATGTGCGCGCCATGCGCAAGGAACAGTCCAAACCGGCCGTCGATAAGAAGCGCTGAGCTCACCGCGGCTCGCGCCGCGACGATGCGCAAGATGACAGCGCCGATCAACTCAATCTGAAACCGATCGCGCGTAACAGCGGGCAGCAGGCCGACGCCGCAAGCGCGTCCGGATCGTGCTAGCTTACTCCGACCCGGACGACGCCTGCGTTAAGCGAAGCGTTGCGGCGGTGTTGTCACCGCACGCACACTAGCGCTTACCACCAGTGGCGTCGGTGCCAGTACCAGTAAGGCCGCGGCCCGACATAATAGTTGTAATAACGAGGACAGTAGTAGCCCGGAGTCCACCAGCAGCGATAAGGCCCGCACACATAGCGGACATCCTGCACGCCGTTGGTGGCGGCGGCCGCCGTTGCCGCCGATGCCAGGCCGTTCGCCGGCATCGCCGATGCTTGCCCGGTCGCCAAGCCTGCGCCGAGCACGGCGGCGAGGGCCAATCCGCTCAACTTCAACATAGCCATAGCAGCGCTCCTTTCCGTGGGTCGCCACCCAGGCCGAAGATTTCCATAGTGGAGATGTAGCGTCGCTGAAGGAGGCGGTTAGCAATCGTCTAACTTGATGGCGGACAATGGGCGCGATTGCGTCCATTTTTGTCCGCGTGCATCCGATCCGGTGTGCGGAGCAACACGCGCGTGCAATGTCTCTGACCGACGGCGCAACTGACGGCGCAACTGACGGCGCAACTGACGACGCAACTGACGACGCAAGTGACGACGCAAGTGACGACGCAAGTGTGGTCCGAATTTCCTTTCGGACCACACTTGCTTGCTAAAACTTCAGGTTGTCTTCACGCTATTTGTTTGATGGTGACGGACGTCACACGGGTGGGTCACCACCACATGTTCGACCGGCCCCATCCTCGCCAAGTATTCAAGCCGGCATCGCCGTAGTACGGGCCGCCGGCGTACCAAGGATTCCAACCGCCATACCACGGATTGAAGCCGACACCGGTTGTGACCGCGGCTGCGTAGAGTGGTCTACGCCAGCCCCAATAAGGTCTTCCGGCATAGGCATAAAGCGGCCTGCGCCAGCCCCAACCGGGTCCGGCATATGCGTAGAGTGGCCTGCGCCAGCCCCAACCGGGTCCGGCATATGCGTAGAGTGGCCTGCGCCAGCCCCAACCGGGTCCGGCATATGCGTAGAGTGGTCTGCGCCAGCCCCAGCCGGGTCCGGCATATGCGTAGAGTGGTCTGCGCCAGCCCCAGCCGGGTCCGGCATATGCGTAGAGTGGTCTGCGCCAGCCCCAACGGGGTCCGGCATATGCATAGAGTGGTCTGCGCCAGCCCCAACCGGGTCCGGCATATGCGTAGAGTGGTCTGCGCCAACCCCACCCGGGTCCGGCATATGCGTAGAGTGATCTGCGCCAGCCCCAATAAGCATAAGGCCGGTGCCAGCCCCAGCCAGTCGACCAACAGCGGTAAGGCCCGCACACCAAGCGCACATCTTCGACGCGCTTGGGCACTTGTTTGACGGCAACAGCCAGCCCATTCGCGGGCATGGCTGTGGCCTGTCCGATCGGTAAGCTTAGACCGAGCACGGCGGCAAGGGCTAAGCCACTCATTCTCAGGAAAGCCATAGAAGCGCTCCTCTCTGCGACGCTCCACCCCACGGGAAAGTCCCACGGCCGCGCTTAAGGGAAATTGAAGGAGTCCGCTGGCTATTGTTTTAGTTGTGGCGCGGAAATGCGCGCATTTTGCACGTCAGGCATAACGCGACAAAAACGCTGTGCCTGCAGGCGAGCTTCGCAAACTGAAAGACAAGCTTCACCAACCGCCGGCGTGCCGAAACCACGCCTTCGCAAAGTGAAAAAGCGTTGTCAGTATGCGACCAGGATTTCGCTCACCGACGGATTGGCCGCGCGCAGCGACGCGTCGGACGAGGCAAAGGCGCGATCGGCAGGCAGACCGCTCAGCGTCGCGGCCGTCGCTTTTGGATCGGCGCGCAGGCTGATGCCGACCTTGCAGCCGCCGGCGAGTGCCGAGAGCGTTCCGCCGTCCCAATCGCTCAATGTTGCGACGTGGTCCTTGTCGAACCCGGACAGTTTGAACGGCTTGCCGTTGAGCTTTTCCAGTTCGGCCAATGTCAGCCCGAGGCGGAGCTCGCCGGGCGCGATCCAGTCCGACTGTCCGTTGATGACGATGAGGTGGGTGTCGCTCTTGCTTGCCGGTTTCGACCACCACACTTCCAGGCGCCGTTTCGGATCCTTGGCGTAAAGCACGCTTGCCGTCGCCTTGCCGCCGGAGTTGGTGTCGACCTGCGTGTTGGAGACGTTGCGTGACTGGAAAGCCGACGCGAGCTTGGTGTGGCTTGAATCCTTGGCGAAGACCCCGCTGCAGGCGATGATGTTCTGTTTGCCTGTGCGCGCGGGTCGCGCGGCGGCGCCAGGCTCGACTGCGGCGTCGCTCCCATGTGCGGCTGCGCGCGTGGGCGTGTGGCCGCCGCCGCTCGGCATCGCGACCGCGTCCGGCAGCGGCTGTTGGACCTGGGACGGCGCGAACTGATCCTGGGCATCAAGATCGGGATCGTGCTCGAAGGCCGGAGGGGGCTTTTGGCCCCGCGGGCGCGAAGGCTTGGCGGACGGAGCGGCGGACGCGGGATTTTGCTCGTCCTGGACGATCGAGGGGTGTTGCGCCAACTTCTGGCCTTGCTGCGCCGACGCCGGACCAGCAATTGTGGCGGCGAGAATTGTGGCAGCCAGAACTGTCGTGGCGAGAATTGTCATGGCGAGGCTGACAAGCAACGCTGCCTCGATCCATCGTCGGTGCATTCTCTGGCGCTCCCGTGCTGCGAATGTTTACCATATCATAGAAGGCAGCTTTGCGGCGCGGGCGGTGGCCCATGGGCAAAGCCTGCGGTGTCTTGAGACGATCCAAGCGTGAACAAAGGCCGGCGGTTTGCCCTCGACGCTCGCGCGACATCCGATTTGCGGATAGGAGGTGTGGGTGACAGAGAAAGCGCGCCGGAAGCCTGCTGTCAATGCGGCTCGATTGCTCTGACATCGTCAAAAAGACGCTGCCGAATAGATTTGGAGGAAGCCATGCAGTTGCAGCAAAACACCGACCGCATCCAGACGACCCACATCGGCAGCCTGCCGCGGCCGCATCGGCTGCTTGACGCGATGAAGGCGAAATATTCCGGACAAACCTACGACGAAAAGGCTTATCAGGACGCGCTGCACAACGCCGTCGCCGATGTGGTTCGCGAACAGGTGCAGAGCGGCATCGATATCGTCACCGACGGGGAATTCTCCAAGCCCGGGTTCTTCACCTATGTGCGCGAGCGGCTCGACGGCTTCGAATCGCGTCCGGAGCTGAAGCTGAAACTGTTCGAGCAGGAGGTCGCCGCTTTTCCGGAATACTATCGGCAATATTTCAAGCAGGCGATGATGGGCGGGGCGATCGTCTCGCTCGCGCCGGTCGTGTGCGTCGGACCGGTCAAATATCGCGGCGAAAAACTCGTGCAGGCCGACATTGCGAACGTGAAGGCCGCAGCCGCGGCCGCCGGCGTCGCCAACGAGCACGTCTTCCTGCCGGCAACTGCGCCGTCAGGCGTTGGTATGAACGAATACTACAAGACCGACGAAGAATATTTTCATGCGCTCGCCGCCGAGCTGAGCAAAGAATATCGGGCGATCGTCGATGCCGGCATTCTGGTGCAGATCGACGATCCGTTCCTGCCCGACATCTTCTACGAACTGGGCCTCGACGATGCGCAGAAAAAGCGCCGCGCGCAGATCTATGTCGAGGCGATCAACAGCGCGCTGAACGGCATCCCGCCCGAATATGTGCGCTTCCACACCTGCTATGGAATTAACGAGGGGCCGCGCATCTACGAAGCCGCGCTCGCCGACATCATCGACTATGTGCTGCAGATCAATGCCGGCTCCTACAGCTTCGAGGCGGCCAATCCACGTCACGAGCACGAATATCATTTGTTCGAGCGTGTGAAGGTGCCGGAAGGAAAAGTGCTCGTGCCGGGCGTGATCACGCATGCCAGCAATATCGTCGAGCATCCCGAGCTCATCGCCGAGCGCATCATCCGCTTCGCCCGGCTGGTCGGGCGCGAAAATGTCATCGCCGGCGCCGATTGCGGCTTCTCCTCGCAGGCGATGTATACGACCGAGGTCCACCCTACCGTGGTATGGGCGAAGTTCAAGGCCATGCGGGAAGGCGCCGACCTCGCCACCGAGCAGCTCTGGGGCGAGGCGGGAGGCGACTGGGTTTAGGTCCGGGCGGCGGTCGGGTCCGGCTCGTCACCGGGCCGGTCGCTCGGGGTCGTAGCCGTTACTCCCGTCGCCTGCACCGACAAAGAAGCTCGGATCGGGTTCGATCACGGGAGACGGCGCAACCTCCATTGCCGCTGGTGCAGTGTCGTCCGTGTTGTCCTCGGCCTGCGCGCTCTGTGTGTTCGCGATCTCTGCCTCTATTGCGGTGGCGTCCATCGATGCCGCGGTCGGACATGCGAATGAGATAGCGATTGCGCTGCCCGCGATCACGATCGCGCCAAACGTCGCACGATGCGTGCGAAGCCTAAAAGCGCCGATTGCGTCCATGGCTTCCCTCCACAAGAGAGAAAGCCCCTCAGGCGCCGCTTCCACGTTTGAGCCAATGATTGCTGATGAGACGTCGCTGACATCGGAAAGCCCGCACTCGCCAAAGCCGTCGGATTTAATTCGCGTGTCAGGGTTAGCACGCTGCCACCGAGCGAGGCTGTGACGCGGCGCACACTGCAATGGGACGGGCCTTGTGTGACGGGATCGATGTGACGCGATCGCGGCGACGCGCGGTCGGCCGCCGACGCGGTCGGATCCACTGCACAAAACGGTGAATCCCGAAACCAAGCAACCGTCTCAGCCGGCTTGCTTCTGCATCTCCGCATAGACGCCTTGAAGCGGCGCCACGAACTTTTCCGGGCTTTTCTCAGTGCGCCGCAGCGCAACGAAGATCATGTCGAACATGATGAAGATCGGTAGCTGAGTGTCCGGCATTTGCGGCAGGCCGGACTTGTGTCCATGGCATGCCGTTTCCGGCGCGGGCGCCGCGCCGACCAACTTTTCCAGCGCGCGAAGCGTTTCCGCCGAGCGCAGATTGTCGTGAAACAGCATCAGCGCTTTCGTCATCAGCGCGTGAGTGTCGCTCGTGTCGCTCAGTTGGATCGGCAGCGTTCCGAAATCGAAGGGCTCAACCTCGATCGGACGCGCCATCCGCGTGTTGATGTTGTCGATGTAGTTGAAGTCGACGATTTCATATTCGTTGGCCTTCGCCATGTCGAGGTAGGCGCAAGGGTGGATATTGTAGAAGCCGTGATCGATGTAGCCGTAGGCCGGGAGTGTATGCAGTTGCAGGCCGCCGACGTTAAGCAGGTTGTGGATGTTCTCGAACGATTGGCCGATGTTGAAAACATGCTCGGTCGTTCCGAAGTTGGTCACCAGGTCGTACTTGCCGATGTCGGGCAGCGGATAGCTCAGATCGTAGGCGTAAATCGGCGCGCGGATCGGTCAAGTCGAGCGACCGATAGGTCTGGCCTCCGAAGATCGAATAGAATGCACGCTGCGCGTCCGACCTGGGCTTCGCCTCCTCGCCGAAAATCTCATGGAGCGCGGTCTCGCAGGCATCGGGCGAGAGGTGCCGCCGCGCTACCCGGCGGAGCGGCTCACGCTCGGTCCACAGGTCCTGTGGCCCGAGATCGAACACCGCGGCGTTGGGCGGAATTTTTGACTGCAGCGCAAGCGTGCTCAGCCACTCGATGTGCATCGAACCGATTGCCACAAAACCATTTCCGTGAGTGTCCCGGCGCGCCGGATCATCCTGCCCTTCGCCCATCTAGCCGTCAATGCGGCGCGTCGCGTTCGCATTCACCTGCTCTCGCCGGGTCCAGAATTTGCTGCGCGACTTGCGGCCGAGTATCTGACGCGCTTGTTTTCACGTCGACGGCAGCAGCAACGTAGTTGTTGAAGGCCACGTCGCCAGGCAAACAGAGTCGCTACCCGCGCAGAACTGATTTGTTTGATGACGCTCATGCCGTGCGATGACGGGGGCCGACCTCCGGCTTGGGGCCTGCACAAGGCGTTTGCAGCACCTATCGGGGGGAGCCCACCATTGTTGGAATGGGCTTCGACGGCCCCTCAGGCCAATCCTCCCAGCGCCCTTTACGGCGCTAGGGTGCACAGCGGGGTGCGTCGTCAAACTGATAGTCCACACAATAACTACGAAATCAACGCACGGTGGCATTTAGTGGTGGAGCCAGGCGGAGTTCGAACCGCCGACCTCTTGAATGCCATTCAAGCGCTCTCCCAACTGAGCTATGGCCCCTGAACCGGGTATCGGTCATTGCGGTCGCGGTAAACGCCCGCGTCGGCAGTCCGATCATCGAACCACCGATGACTGAACTTCCGGTTATCCTTCCTCCTCGTCCTCGATGTCGCCGCCAATAATGTCGGTGACGTCGGCGTCTTCTTCTTCCTGCTCCTCGATGAAGGCCGCATCGTCGAGGCTCTCGTCCATCTCGACTTCTTCTTCGATATCGGGTTCGGCGGTCTCGACCGCGCCCTTGGCGCCCTGCGCCTCGGCGTCGGCGTCCTCTAGCGAAACGAATTCAGCCTCCTGCGGCTCCGGCGCGGCCGCTTCCTCGGGCGGAGCGGCGGCGGCAGCTGCGCGCTGCACGGCGGCCGCCGGCTCGGGCCGCGCGCGCGTCGTCGGCATCTCAACGGGCACGACCTTGCCGGTATAGGGCGAGATCACGGGATCCTTGTTGAGATCGTAGAATTTGCGTCCGGTTTCGGGGCAGACGCGCTTGGTGCCAAGTTCCGGTTTGGCCACGGCGGAATTCCTTCAATTTGGGAGCTTCACTTGGCTAGTCGCGATGCGCCTGTCAATAGCGGATTGCAACCCTCGGAAAGCCCATTGTTTACCGCGGCAACCGCAAGGCCCGTGCACCTTCCGGCGCGGCATGCTCTTTTATTGCCCGAACAAAAGACGTTAGAGGGGAAACGACCGTGACCGATGCCGGGGCCTATCGCCATCTGTTGTCGCCGCTTCGCATCCGCAATACGACCCTGCCGAACCGCGTGATATTCGCGCCGGTATGCCCGACCTGGGTCAGAAGCCCGCACGAGGGCATCTTCACCGAGCAAGCGGTCGCCTATTACGAGGAACGCGCCAAGACCGGGCTTGGAATGATCATTCTCGGCGGACACCTCATTAATAAAGATACGATCTATACGCCGCTCGGCTTTCCCGGCCTGTGGAACGACGCGCAGCTCGAGGGGCTCGCGAACGTGGCGCGGGCGGTGAAACGGCACGGCTGCGCGCTCTCGGTGCAGCTTCTGCATCTCGGTCTGCGTTCGCCGACGCCGTTCCTGAAGACCGATCCGGCGCGCGATCCCGACGAATACAATCCCTACATGCTGGCGCCGAGCCAGGTGCCGGCCGGCGAAATTCCCGGCGGTCCGACGCCCAAAGAGCTCGAAGAGCACGAGATCGAGTACATTTTGCAGTGCTACGAGGATGCCGCCCGGCGCGCCATCTCCGCCGGCCTCGACGGCATCGAATTTCACATCGCCCACGGCTATCTGCCGTGGCAGTTTCTCTCGCCCTTCTACAACAAGCGCATCGACCGCTGGGGCGGCTCCTACGAGAAACGGCTGCGGTTTTCGATCGAAGCGATGCGGCAAATCCGCAAGCGCATCGGCGATCGGCCGTTCATCGGCTACCGCATCAACTCGACCTCGTTCTGGGACGGCGATCTCGAGATCGAGGACATCAAGCGCATCCACGCCGATTTCGAGAAGGAACTCGACATCGACTATGTGAGCGTGTCGGCCGGTGTGCACCATTCCTGGATCCATACGCCGATGACCTTCGAGCAGGGTTGGGAGCGCGAGTACACGCGCGCCATCAAGACGGTGGCGAAAAAGCCGGTGCTGCTGGTCGGGCGGGTCAGTCATCCAGGCGTCGCCGACGAATTGCTCGGCTCCGGCGATGCCGACGCCATCCTGCTCGCGCGCCAGATGATCGCCGACGAGCAGTGGATGACCAAAGTGAAAGAAGGCCGCGTGAATGATATTCGCCGCTGCGTCGCTGCGAATTATTGCTGGCGCGCGGTGATCCGCGGCAGCCGCGTGCAGTGCGCTTACAATCCGGTGGTCGGACGCGAACGGGTCTGGGGCGCAAGCTCGACGCGCAAGGTCGCTGCGCCCAAGCGCGCGCTGGTGATCGGCGCAGGCCCGGCCGGCCTCGAATATGCGCGCGTCGCGGCCGCCCGCGGCAATCACGTCGTGGTCTACGAGCGCGAGCCGGAAGTTGGCGGGCATGTGCGCGCCTACGGAGCGCTCCCCAACCGGACGCAATATGGCACGATTACCACCTGGCTCGCTGAACAGGCGCGCGGCAATGGCGCTACGATCAAGATCGGCAGCGCAATCACCGCCGAAAATCTCGATGCGGTGCTCTCCGCTGAGCAGCCGGATCATGTCGTTGTGGCGACCGGTGCGCGCTATCGGCGCGACGGCTTTCAAGGTCAGACCGCCAAGCCGCTGCCCGGATGGGAAAGCGGCCGTTGCGTCACCTGGGACGAAGTGGCGCTCGACAAGGTCGCCGCTTCCGGCGACGTGCTGGTGATCGACGAAATGGCCGACGTGGCGGCGCCGCTTACGGCCGTGAAGCTGGCGCGCCTCGGCGCCAAGGTCCGGCTGTTGACCAAATGGCCGATGATCGGCTGGGAGACGACGGCGGAGGTCTATCTCCACTGGGTGCTGACGTATCTCTACGAGGCCGAGGTGGAGATCATCACCGATCACGCGGTGAAAAGGATCAACGGCAGCGAGATCGAGATCGTCAACGTCTACGCGCCGTCCAAAATGCGCCCGATCACGGCCGACACGATCGTGATGGCGACGGCGCGCGCGTCGGAAAATGCGCTTTACCATCTCTTGCGCGAGCAGGGCCGCAGCGTCGAGGCGATCGGCTGCGCGATTGCGCCGCGCACCGTTTACGAGGCGACGCTCGAAGGCCATCGCGCGGCGCGCAAACTCGGCGCCCCGCCGTTAAGCCGGACGGCGCTCGAGAACCTGAAAAGCCAGGCGCTCGCCTGACCGTTGCGGGTGCGCGTCACATTGGCATGACGCGGCGACCGGGCGCGTGCTAAGCACCCGCCTCATGCATGCCGACCTAAGCCCCCTGACCGCCCGCCGTTCCGGCCCATTGCAAGGCCGCGTGCGCGTGCCCGGCGACAAATCGATCTCCCACCGGGCGCTCATTCTCGGTGCCCTGACGGTCGGCGAGACGCGCATTTCCGGTCTGCTGGAAGGCGAGGACGTGCTCAATACCGGCAAGGCCGTGCGTGCCCTCGGAGCGGCCGTCGAGCGCACCGGTGTGGGCGCGTGGCGCTTGCACGGAGTCGGCGTTGCGGGTTTTGCCGAACCGGCAGCGCCGCTCGATTTCGGCAATTCCGGCACCGGCTGCCGGCTGATGCTGGGCGCGGTCGCGGGCTGTCCGATCACCGCGAGTTTTGATGGCGATGTGTCGCTGCGCAAGCGTCCGATGCGGCGTGTGCTCGAGCCGCTGGAGCGGATTGGCGCGCGCACCCTGGTCGCAAACGACGGCCGCGTGCCGTTGACGCTTGCCGGCGCGCGCGACCCGATCCCGATCGTCTACGAGCCGCCGGTTGCGTCGGCGCAGCTCAAATCCGCGGTGCTGCTTGCCGGGCTTGCGGCGCCGGGCGAGACCGTCGTGATCGAAGCCGAAGCCACGCGCGACCACACCGAGAAAATGCTGACGCATTTCGGCGCCGATGTGCGGGTCGAGCGGCATGGCGCACATGGCTGCCGCATCACGCTTCTTGGGCAGCCAGAACTCACGCCGCGGCCGATCGTGGTGCCGGCCGATCCGTCGTCGGCGGCTTTTCCGCTGGTGGCGGCGGCGATCACGCCCGGCTCCGATGTCATCCTCGAAGGCGTGATGCTCAATCCGTTGCGCGCCGGCCTGATCGATACGCTCGCCGAGATGGGCGCCGCGATCGAGCGGCTGAATGCGCGAATCGAAGGCGGCGATGACGTCGCCGATCTGCGCGTGCGCGGCAGCGCGCTGCGCGGGGTCGAGGTGCCGGCCGCGCGAGCACCCGCGATGATCGACGAATATCCGATCCTGGCGGTGGCCGCTTCGTTCGCGGAAGGAACGACAGCGATGCGCGGGCTCAAAGAGCTGCGGGTGAAGGAATCAGACCGGCTCGCCGGCACCGCCGACATGCTGCGTGCAAACGGCGTGACGGTTGCGATCGAAGGCGACGATCTGTTCGTCGAGGGCAGGGGGCGTGCGCCCGGCGGCGGGCTCGTCGCCACGCACATGGATCATCGGCTGGCCATGTCGGCGCTGGTGATGGGGCTTGCGAGCGAACAGCCGGTGAAGATCGATGACGGAAGCTTTATCGCCACAAGCTTTCCGGATTTCGTCGCGCTGATGCGCGGGCTCCGAGCCGATATCTCGTAGCCGATCGCGGGCGCTTACCCGCGCCCGAGCACCAGCACCGCGTTGAGGCCGCCGAAGGCGAACGAACTCGACATTGCGTTTTTGATCGGCGCGTTGCGCGCGGTGTTCGGGACATAGTCGAGATCGCAATCCGGATCGGCCTCTTCGAAATTCGCCGTCGGCGGAATGATCTGGTGGTGGAGCGCCAGCGCGGTGGCGGCAAGCTCGACCGCGCCCGCCGCGCCCAAACTGTGGCCCAGCACGCCTTTGCTCGACGATACGGCCAGATGATCGGCGGCGTCGCCGAAGGCGTGGCGGAGCGCGACGGTCTCGCCTTTGTCGTTGAGCGCCGTGCCGGTGCCGTGGGCGTTGACGTAATCGATGTCGTCCGGATTGACCTTGCCGTCCTTCAAGGCGGCGCGCATGGCGCGGGCGGCGCCGGTCGGATCAATGGCGGTGATGTCGCCGGCATCGGCGCTCATGCCGAAGCCGAGCATCTCGGCATAGACCGGCGCGCCGCGCGCGATCGCATGGTCGCGCGTCTCCAGCACGAACATGGCCGCGCCCTCGCCGAGCACAAGAGTCCGGAGCGCGTCCGGGAAAACGGCCGGCAGGTATCGGAGCTGAGCACGCGCAACGCCTCCCAGCCCTTGAACGTGCCGACGGTGAGACAGGCTTCGGTGCCGCCGGTGAGCGCGATCGGCGATTGACCCGTGCGCACCATCTGGAAGGCTTGGCCGATGGCATGCGTGCCGGACGAGCAGGCCGACGCGATGGTATAGGTCGGCCCCTTCAGTCCGAGATCCATCGAGACCGCGCTGCAGGCGGCATTCGACATCAGACGCGGAATCGACAGCGGATGCGCGCGCGTCGCGTTTTGTCCATAGAGCTTGAGGAAGGAATCGTCGAGCGTGTTCATGCCGCCGGTCGAATTGCCGATGATGGTCGCGGCATCGAGCGCGATCTCCTCGGTCAATTCCAGTTCCGAGTCGCGCAATGCCGAGCGTGCGGCGACGACGGCGAATTGCGCGAAGCGGTCGAGCAGGCCCTCGCGCTTGGGATCGAAATGATCGGTTGGCTTGAAATCGAGCACCTGAGCCGCGATGCGCGTATTCAGCCGCTCGGTCGGGATGATGGTGATCGGCCCGATGCCCGAGCGGGCCTCGACCAAGGCGGACCAGAATGCGTCACGGGTGCTGCCGATCGGAGTGACCACTCCGATTCCCGTGATGACGACCCGATTCATTTCGATGCTTTCGCCGCGACCAGTTTCTCGACCATCTCGGCGACATCACCGACGGTGGCAAACGGCAATTCGGAGCTGCCGCTTTTGTCCTGACCTTCGCTTTTGTCTTCACTCTTGCCGGACGCCGACATGCGGCTTGCGTCGCTGCCCTGCAACGGGATGGCGATGTCGTACTTCTCCTCGAGCGCAAAGACGATCTCGATGACGTCGAGCGACTCGGCGCCCAACTCGTCGAGACGCTTGTCCGGCGTGAGCTGTTCGGCGGGGATATTCAGCGATTTAGCGATGATGGAACGAACGTCGTCGATGATTGCCAATGTGCTTCCCCGCGCAACGCCTTAGCCGGCCCCATTTGCAGCCTCAATCGGCGATGATCCCATTATTCGATACCCGCCGCTCAATCTCAAGCCGCTCCTGCGGGGCGGCGCTGCGGACGGCTTCCGGCAGCCGGTCGGCGATCGCGTAGGCGCGTTCGGTTGCCGTATTGAGCGCTTGTTCGAGCGCGCTGCGTGCTCGTTCAAGCGCCTCAGGGCCGGCGTCGGCCGGCACGCGAATCGGGTCACCGACGACGGTAGCGCCGCGGCTCAAAGGAAGGTTGATCGCCGAGCGGTCCCAGTTGTCGAGCACCTTGCGGCGGCTGGTGGCAAGCGCAACCGGGAAGATCGGCCGCCCCGTCGCGCTCGCAAGCTTGATGATCCCGAGCCCGGCGACGCGCGAGACTTTCGGAACGTCGGCGGTGAGCGCCATATTCCAACCTTCGGCGATCGCATCCATCATGCTCTTGAAGGCGCCCACGCCGCCCTTGATGTGATATCTGCGCCCGTGATCGCCCGAACCGCGCACCGTGCCGACGCCAAGCCACTCGGCGGCGATCGCGTTGATCTCGCCGTCGACATGGCGCGAGATCAAAACCTTGAACGGAAATCCCCTGCGCAAGAATGGCAGCATGAAATGCTGGCCGTGCCACATCGCAAGGATGACCGGCTGCTCGCGCTCGTAGAGCCGATGAGGATCTGCCGGCTCCATCGTGAAGCGGCTTGTCATCCACACCAGACGCAGATACTCGGCCGCCGCGACGCCGATGGTCTTCTGGACCCAGCGCTTTTGCATCAGCCGTCTCGTAAGCTTCATCGGCAGGCTTTCCTGGTCGCCATCACGGTCGCATTCCGAGCCGTGAAATCACAGACTCGCTTTGTCAGGCAAAAACTTTGATGGGCAAGGGCTCGGGCATCTCAGGCATCAATCACGCAATCATGCGTGTAAAGCGTCGACGATGCGCAGGGTTTGATCCGCGCGCCGCGATCGATGTGCATTTTTGGTATCGATATGCAGGTCGATCGTGATGTGCATGTCATTCTTGACGCGCATCAGTCTGGACGTGCATGCCTGTGTTCATGTCGATATGCTCAAGCCGATGATCATCGCTATAGACGGCCCGGCAGCCTCCGGCAAGGGAACCATCGCCAAGCAGGTGGCGGCAATTTATGGGCTGCCGCATCTCGACACCGGCTTGATCTATCGCGCGGTGGCGAAGGCGGTGCTCGATGCCGGCTACGCGCCCGACAATGTCGAAAAAGCGATCGATGCCGCGATTGCGCTCGACCCGACCCAGTTTGACGAGGGCGCGCTGAAAGCGCCGGCGATCACCGAAGCGGCCTCGGTGGTGGCGGCGATTCCGGACGTTCGCCAAGCGCTGATGAACTATCAGCGCGGGTTTGCCACTCAACCGCCGGGCGCCGTGCTCGACGGCCGCGATATCGGCACCGTCATCGCGCCGGGCGCGGACGTGAAGATCTTCGTGGTGGCCACGCCGGAGGTGCGTGCCGCCCGCCGTACCGCCGAAATGCGGGCGCGGGGCGAGCCGGCCGACGAAAGAGAGGTCCTGGCCGACCTGTTGCGGCGGGACGAGCGAGATTCCCGGCGCACCGCCGCCCCCTTGAAGGCCGCGCCCGACGCGCACTTGCTCGATACCACGCATTTGGGTATAGACGCCGCATTCCGGGCCGCCGTCGACATCATCGAAGCCGTCCGAACGGGCCGAAGGCGCTAATAACAGCGCTTTCGTCATTGGAGGTTAAGCCCGTTCGCGTGCTTCGCTAGGCTCCGGACCAAGCTTTGTCCTGACCGTATGGCTTCTGGCCCCACCCGCCGGCGCGACCGGCGGCTGCTGCGCGTTCGGGATCATCTTCAATCACGGGGCTCGGAGTACTTATGGCTCAAGTAGCGACCGCCGCGCCGTCGCGCGAAGACTTCGCCAGCATGATCGAGGAATCGTTTGGCGATGGTCACCTGCAGGAAGGATCCGTCGTCAAGGGGACGGTTGTCGGGATCGAGAAGGATGTGGCCGTCATCGATGTCGGCCTGAAGACCGAAGGCCGGGTGGCATTGCGCGAATTCGCCGGCCCGGGCAGGGCCACCGAGATCAAGGTGGGCGATACCGTCGAGGTTTATCTGGAACGCGTCGAGAATGCGCTCGGCGAAGCGGTGCTCTCGCGCGACAAGGCGCGGCGGGAGGAGAGCTGGGGCAAGCTGGAGAAGGCGTTCCAGAACAACGAAAAGGTCACCGGCGTCATCTTCAATCAGGTCAAGGGCGGCTTCACCGTCGATCTCGACGGCGCCGTCGCCTTCCTGCCGCGCTCGCAGGTCGACATCCGTCCGATCCGCGATGTGTCGCCGCTGATGAACAATTCGCAGCCCTTCCAGATCCTGAAAATGGATCGCCGGCGCGGCAACATCGTAGTTTCGCGCCGCACCGTGCTGGAAGAGACGCGCGCCGAGCAGCGCCAGGAACTGGTGCAGAATCTCGAAGAGGGTCAGGTCATCGACGGCGCGGTCAAGAATATCACCGACTACGGCGCGTTCGTCGATCTCGGCGGCATCGACGGCCTGCTGCACGTCACCGACATCGCCTGGCGGCGCGTCAATCATCCGTCCGAGGTGCTCAACATCGGCCAGCAGGTCAAGGTCAAGATCATCAAGATCAACCACGAGACCCACCGCATCTCGCTCGGCATGAAGCAATTGCTCGACGATCCGTGGCAGGGCATCGAGGCCAAGTATCCGGTCGGCGCGCGCTTCAAGGGCCGGGTCACCAACATCACCGACTACGGCGCTTTCGTCGAGCTCGAGCCCGGCATCGAGGGCCTGATCCACGTCTCCGAAATGTCGTGGACCAAGAAGAACGTGCATCCGGGCAAGATTGTCTCCACCTCGCAAGAGGTCGAAGTGCAGGTGCTGGAAGTCGATCCGGTCAAGCGCCGCATCTCGCTCGGATTGAAGCAGACCATGCGCAATCCGTGGGAAGTATTCCTGGAGAAATATCCGCCCGGCTCGGAAGTCGAAGGCGAAGTCAAGAACAAGACCGAATTCGGGCTGTTCCTCGGCCTCGACGGCGAAGTCGACGGCATGGTGCACCTCTCCGACCTCGACTGGAAACGGCCGGGCGAGCAGGTGATCGAGGAATACAAGAAGGGCGACAAGGTGCGGGCGCAGGTGCTCGACGTCGATGTCGAGAAGGAGCGCATTTCGCTCGGCATCAAGCAGCTCGCCGAGACCAGCGCGGCCACGAGCGGCGAGGCCGGCGAGCTCAAGAAGGGCTCGGTCGTGACCTGCGAGGTGATCGACGTGAAGGAAGGCGGCATCGACGTGAGGATCGTCGGCACCGAATATGTGTCCTTCATCAAGCGCTCGGAGCTCGCGCGCGACCGCTCGGAGCAGCGTCCGGACCGCTTCGCGGTCGGCCAGAAGGTCGATGCGCGCGTGATCCAGTTCGATCGCCGTTCCCACAAGGTCCAGGTCTCCATCAAGGCGCTCGAAGTCGCCGAGGAGAAGGAGGCGATCGCGCAATACGGCTCGTCCGATTCCGGCGCCACGCTGGGCGATATTCTCGGCACCGCGCTCAAGCGCAAGGGCGAGGAAGACGGCAAGGAGTAAGAAAATTACCTCGCCCCGCGTGCGGGGGGAGGTGGATTGCCAACGGGTCCGGCCCGAAGTGGCCGGCCCGATGACCGGCTCAGCAATCCGGGTAGGGGGCATTGCCGCAACGCTAAAGGTTCGCGGAAACGCCCCCTCATCCCGACCTTCTCCCTGCGTGCGGGGAGAAGGAGCAGAAAAAGGGAACTTGCACCATGTCGCTTGATGCCGACCTGATCGTCGACCGCCGCCGCATGCGGCGCAAGCTTACCTTCTGGCGCGTGCTCGCCATCGCCGTGATCATTCTGGCCATCGCCGGAATAGCTGCGGCCTGGAGCAATCGCACGGGCTTTGCCGGCGCCGGCTCCTATATCGCGCGGGTAAGCATCAAGGGATTGATCCACGACGACGAGGAGCGGGTCAAACAACTCGACAAGCTCGCGCAATCGTCCACGGCGCGGGCGGTGATCGTGCATGTCGACAGCCCCGGCGGCACGACGGCCGGCTCCGAGCAGCTTTACGATTCGCTGATGCGGTTGAAGGAGAAGAAGCCGCTGGTGATCGTCGTCGATGGGCTGGCGGCATCCGGCGGCTATATTACTGCGATTGCCGGCGACCACATCGTCGCCAAGCAGACCTCGATTGTCGGCTCGATCGGCGTGCTGTTTCAGTACCCGAATGTCGGCGACCTGCTAGGCAAGATCGGCGTCAAGGTCGAGTCGATCAAATCCTCGCCGCTCAAGGCGGCGCCGAACGGCTTCGAGCCGACGACGCCGGAGGCACGCGCCGCCATCGAATCGCTGATCAAGGACTCGTATGCCTGGTTCAGGGGCCTGGTGCAGAACCGCCGTCACCTCAACGACGAGGAATTGCAGACGGTCGCCGATGGGCGCGTCTTCACCGGCCATCAGGCCATCGGGCTCAAGCTCGTCGACGAGCTCGGCGACGAACAAGCCGGCATCGCCTGGCTCGCCAAGGAAAAGAACATCGACGCCAAGCTGCCGGTCCGCGACTACCAGTTGCACGACCGTTTCCGCGATCTGCCGTTCCTGCACGCCATGGCGGCGGCGGCCCTGGATGCGGCCGGACTTGGCGCCCTGGCGCGGCACTTCGACCAGTGGGGTGCGATACAGGCGGTGGAGCGGCTTAATCTTGACGGTTTGTTGGCCCTTTGGCACCCTAGCGGAACTGAATAGGATGGAGCGTTGGCTTTGCCGTTCCGTCACATCGTTGCGAAGACGGCACGGTATTTGCCACGAGGCTGAATTGGGGCGACCCGAGAGGGTCTAAGAAGCGATCCAGGCACGGTCCAAAAGCGGTGCAAGGCACGGTCCAGGGCTCACAATGATCAAGTCCGAACTTGTGCAGCGTATCTCTGCGCAGAACCCTCATCTCTACCAGCGCGATGTCGAGAAGATCGTCAACGCGATCCTGGGCGAGATCGTCGCCGCCATGGCGCGCGGCGATCGCGTCGAGCTGCGCGGCTTCGGCGCCTTCTCGGTCAAGCAACGTCCGGCGCGGACCGGCCGCAATCCGCGGACCGGCGCCCATGTGTCGGTCGATCAGAAATGCGTGCCGTTCTTCAAAACCGGCAAGGAAATGCGCGAGCGGCTCAATCAGGGCCGCGAGGCCTGATTCGCCGATGGCTGTACTCCGCTCGTCCCCGCGAAGGCGGGGACCCAGTAGGCCGAGCTCAATCGCAAACGCTCCGTCTGGATTCCCGCTTGCGCGGGAATGAGCGGATCGAAACACAGAGGTCTGAACATTGCTGCGCAGGGTTGTGGCGGCGATCATCCTGGTGCCGCTGGCCATCATCATCGTCGTCTTCGCGGTCGCGAACCGGCAGAATGTGACGATCTCCTTCGATCCGTTCGGCGGTGACATGCCGGTCGCATCGCTGACGCTGCCCTTGTTCGTGCTGATCCTCGGGTTGCTCATCGTGGGTGTCGTTATCGGCGGCGTGGCCGCTTGGCTCGGCCAGGGCAAATGGCGGGGCGCGGCGCGCAGGTTCGAGCGCGAAATGCTGGTGCTGCGCGGCAAGCTTTCGGCCTACGAGGGCATGGCGGGCAATCACAGCGGCGTGCCGCGCGGGAGCCAGCCGCCCGCGCCGCTCCGGCTGCGGCCTCCGGCTTAGCGGCGCCGGCGGCCCGCGCGGGACAAACCCGGCGCAGCCATGTAGAAGAGCCTGGCTAGAAACAAGAAATGTCGCTGATCGTCAAAATATGCGGCCTCTCGACGCCGGAGGCCCTCGATGTCGCGCTCGGCGAGGGCGCCGACATGGTCGGCTTCGTATTTTTTCCGCCCTCGCCGCGGCATCTTTCCTTCGAGGCTGCACGCCTGCTGGGTGAGCGCGTGCGTGGCCGGGCGCAAAAAGTCGCGCTCACGGTCGATGCCGAAGATGCCTGGTTCGATGCGATCGTGCAGTCGCTGCAGCCCGACATGCTGCAGCTTCACGGCAAGGAGACGGCGGCGCGCGTCACTGCGCTCAAGCAGCGTTTCGGCCTGCCGGCGATGAAAGCCGTTCCGATCGCGCAAAAAGCTGACCTCGTTCTCGCCGGGGATTACATCGCGGTGGCCGATCGCATCTTGTTTGATGCGCGCGCGCCGAAAGATGCCACCCGGCCGGGCGGCCTTGGTAAGATGTTCGATTGGCGGCTTCTCAAAAATCTCGCTCTCGGCGTGCCTTTCATGCTTTCGGGCGGGCTCGACGCCGGCAATGTCGCCGAAGCCTTGCGGATCACGAAGGCGCCAGGCGTCGATGTCTCCTCCGGTGTCGAACGCGCGCCGGGCGAGAAGGACCCCGACAAGATCCGCGCCTTCATCCGCGCGGCGCGGCAAGCCGCGCTTGCGGCCCTGCCGGGCGGAAAGAAGTCGCCCGCCCGCTCGCCCTAACCCTCTCCCCACCGGGGGGGCGGGAAGGCTATGAATGCGGCTCGCGTGAGAGAGTTTTGACGATGACCATTCAGCAACCGAATTCCTTCCGCACCGGGCCCGACGACAGCGGGCATTTCGGCATCTATGGCGGCCGCTTTGTTGCCGAGACGCTGATGCCGCTGATCCTGGAACTGGAACAGGCCTACGCCAAAGCCAAGGTCGATCCGCAGTTCAAGAAGGAGATGGACGGCTATCTCACGCATTATGTCGGCCGCCCGTCGCCGCTTTATTTCGCCGAACGGCTGACCACGCATTGCAGACAGACAGCCTCCGGCCTTTCGGGCGGCGGCGCGAAAATTTATCTCAAACGCGAGGAGCTCAATCACACTGGCGCGCACAAGGTGAATAATGTGCTGGGCCAGATTTTGCTGGCGCAGCGCATGGGCAAGAAGCGCATCATCGCGGAGACCGGAGCCGGCATGCATGGTGTCGCCACCGCGACGCTGTGCGCGCGCTTCGGTCTCGAATGCATCGTCTACATGGGTTCGGTCGATGTCGAGCGGCAGAAAGCGAATGTGTTTCGCATGCAAATGCTCGGCGCCCGGGTCGTGCCGGTCGAGTCCGGCTCGAAGACGCTCAAGGATGCAATGAACGAGGCGCTGCGCGACTGGGTCACCAATGTGGGCACGACGTTCTACTGTATCGGCACCATCGCCGGCCCGCATCCCTATCCGATGATGGTGCGCGATTTTCAGTCGATCATCGGCCGCGAGACGCGCGAGCAAATGCAAGAGGCCGAAGGCCGGCTGCCGGATTCGCTGGTCGCCTGTATCGGCGGCGGCTCGAACGCGATGGGGCTGTTTCACCCTTTCCTCGACGAGCGGGGAATCGAAATTTACGGCGTCGAGGCGGCGGGTCATGGCATCGAAACCGGCATGCATGCGGCCTCGATCGCCGGCGGACGGCCCGGGGTGCTGCACGGCAATCGCACCTATCTGCTGATGAACGAGGACGGCCAGATCAACGAGGCGCATTCGATCTCGGCCGGCCTCGACTATCCCGGCATCGGCCCCGAGCATGCCTGGCTCAACGATGTCGGGCGCGTCACGTTTTTATCGGCGACCGACGACGAGGCGCTCAACGCCTTTCAGCTTCTCTCCAAGCTCGAAGGCATCATTCCGGCGCTCGAGCCGGCGCACGCCATCGCCAAGGTGCTCGAGCTCGCGCCCAAAAAGCCGAAGGATCATCTGATGGTCGTTAACCTCTCCGGCCGCGGCGACAAGGACCTGGCCACGGTCGCCGCGCATCTGCAGGGCAAGTCGCCATCATGACCCGCATCGATCGGCGCTTTGCCGCGCTCAAGGAGGAAGGCCGCGCGGCGCTCATGACGTTCGTGATGGGCGGCGATCCCGACTACGAGACCTCGCTCGCGATCGTCAAAGCGCTGCCGCCGGCTGGCGCCGACCTGATCGAGATCGGCATGCCGTTCACCGATCCGATGGCCGACGGTCCGGCGATCCAGGCGGCGGGCCTGCGCGCGCTCAAGGGCGGGCAGAACATGAAGCGGACGCTGTCGCTGGTGCGCGAATTCCGCCGCGGCGACGATGCGACGCCGCTCGTGCTGATGGGCTATTACAATCCGATCTACATTTACGGAGTCGAGCAGTTTCTGATCGATGCCAAAAGCGCCGGCGTCGATGGCCTGATCATCGTCGACCTGCCGCCGGAGGAAGATACCGAATTGTGCCTGCCGGCACTCAAGGCCGGCTTCAATTTCATCCGGCTGGCGACGCCGACCACCGACGACAAAAGACTACCGGCTGTGCTCAAGAATACTTCGGGCTTTGTCTACTACGTCTCGATTACCGGCATCACCGGCTCAGCCGCGCCCGATGCCGGCAAAGTTGGCGAAGCGGTCAAACGCATCAAGCGGCACAGCACGCTGCCGGTCTGTGTCGGCTTCGGCGTGCGCACCGCCGAGCAGGTGCGCGCGATCGCGCAAGGCGCCGACGGCGTCGTGGTCGGTTCGGCTTTGGTCGATACGGTGCGCAAGCATCTCGGCGCGGACGGCAAGGCGAGCGCCGGAACCGCGGGCGCGGTCGCGGATATTGTTCGCGCGCTGGCGGGCGGCGTGCATGGCGCGCGCCGCGTGCCCGCCTAGGCCCGGCGGCGGGCGCAGGTCGAAAAACACGCCCATCTGTTTGGGCCATTGCCCGTCTCGCCCAACACTTTGGGAACGCGCCGCGCCGCCGGTCGCGCAATCGCGCCGCGCATGCTTGCCGACCGCGAACCCAATTCGATAGACTTTGAAAATCGCGCGCGGCGCTTCGCACGTCCGACGCAATGCGCGTACAAAATAGTCATATAAACGGGAGGAAAAACATATGGCTAATCGGATTCTGACCACCCACGTCGGCAGCCTGCCGCGGCCGGCGAAATTCCTCGAAGTCAGCCAAAAGCGAACGCTTGGCGAGAAGTTCGACGAGGCGGCTTACGAGGCGGAACTGAAGAACGCCGTGGCCGAGGTCGTCCAGAAGCAGAAAGAGGCCGGCGTCAGTCTGATCAACGACGGCGAACTCGCTCATACCATGGGCTGGGCCTACGACTACGGCTCGTGGTGGTCCTATGTGATCCGCCGGCTCGGCGGCGTCGAGGTCGTCGACACCGGGCTCTGGTTCACGAAATTGTCGGCGCATACCCAAACGCCGATGGCGCCGAAGGATTTCGTCGTCGGCGACTGGGGCGAGCGCCGGGATATGTCCAAGTTCCATGAAGCTTACATGGACCCGCAGTCCGGCTGCGGCTTGCCCGAGCAGTTCATGACCAACCACAGTCCGCTGGTCAACGGCCCGATCAAATACAAGGGCCAGGAGCTGATCCAGCGCGATATCGCGAACCTGAAAGCCGGTCTCAAAGCTGCGGGACTGAGCACCGAAGGCGCGTGGATGAATTCGATCGCGCCGGCGAGCTGCGCGCGCATGCCCAACGAATATTACAAGAGCGAAGAGGAGCTTCTATACGCCTGCGCCGACGCCATGCACGAGGAATACAAGGCGATCATCGACGCCGGCTTCATTGTCCAGCTTGACGACCCGGCGATCGGTGAAAACTGGGATCAGCAGAAGAACGAGCCGAGCGTCGAGGGCTACCGGCGCTACACCAAGATGCAGATCGACGCGCTTAACCACTCGATCAAGGGATTGCCGTCGAGCAAGATCCGCTTCCACCTGTGCTGGGGCAGCTGGCACGGCCCGCATACCACCGACATCCCAATGCAGCATCTCGTCGATCTGATGCTGGCGGTGAACGCGGACTATTATTCGTTCGAAGCCGCCAACGCCCGGCACGAGCACGAGTGGAAGCTCTGGAAGGACATCAAGCTGCCGGCCGGCAAGAAGATCCTGCCCGGCGTGGTCACGCATTCGACCAACCTGATCGAGCATCCCGAGCTCGTCGCCGACCGCATCTGCCGTTTCGCCGAGGCGGTGGGGGGCGAAAATGTGATCGCCTCGACCGATTGCGGATTGGGCGGCCGCGTCCACCCGCAGATCGCCTGGGCCAAGCTCAAGGCGCTGTCGGAAGGCGCCGAGCTTGCCTCCAAGCGGCTCTACTCGAAGGCTGCGGCGTAAGGCGAAAGGCGTAGGCTCTTGCTTTTGCGGCCCGCGCCGGTGAAATCCGGCGCGGGCAGCGAGCAGGAATGGATACTAAGACCCCCAAGCGCACGAGTGAAGCGGCGGTTGCGCGCGACGGCCTCCCCGTCGCCAAAACAACTAGAACGCAGGCCGCGGTGATCGTCATTGCGGCGGTTATCTTTGCCGCCGCTTTGATCGCGCTCGCCGGTGCGATCGTCATAGCGCGCCAAGCCGCGGAACGCGAAGCGCGCGTGTTCGGCAGCACCAGCGCCAGTGCCTTCCGCGACGGGGCTTGCGATCGTGCATTGCGGCTCGTCGTCGCCGGCCTGCCGGGTGAGGGCGCTCTCCCTTCCTCATTTCAGTCGCGGCCGCTGCAAGACGATCTGTCGTTCTTTGGCTCGGCGCATGATTGCACCTTCTGGCTCGCATTGGCCGGGCATACCGGTCTGGTCAGCACCGCGGCCTTCAGTCCAGACGGCACCGCCATCGTCACATCATCTTGGGACGGGACCGCGCGCGTCTGGAACGCACGGACCGGCGCTGTTACCGCGACGCTATCCGGGCACAAATTTTGGATGAACAGTGCGGCGTTCAGCCGCGATGGCGGGCGCGTCGTGACCGCCTCCTGGGACAAGACGGCGCGCGTGTGGGACGCCAAGACCGGCGCGGTTCTGGCAACGCTGGCCGGTCACACCGACCGAGTGAATGGTGCGGTCTTTAGCGCCGACGGCACGCGCATCATCACCGCCGGCAACGACCACACCGCGCGATTGTGGAATGCCGCGACCGGCGAGACTCTCACCAAGCTTGTGGGACACGCCGACGCCGTGACCGCCGCCACGCTCAGCCCGGACGGATCGCGCGTAATCACGGCGTCGTTCGATACCACGGCGCGTATCTGGTCGGCCGAGACGGGCGTCGAGATCGCGATGCTGGCGGGCCATGCCAGTTGGGTCTGGAACGCGCAATTCAGTGCGGACGGCGCCCGCATCGTCACCGCGTCCGAAGACAGGACCGCGCGCGTCTGGGACGCCACGACCGGCGCGCTGCTCCTGACCTTGTCGGGACACGCCGGCCCGGTCATGAGTGCGATGTTCAGTCCGGACGGCAGCCGTATCGTGACTGCGTCCTTCGACAAGACCGCGCGCCTCTGGGACGCTGAAACGGGCGATGCGGTAGCGACGCTCGCCGCCCATGGCGACTGGGTCTGGACCGCATCCTTCAGCGCCGACGGCAAGCGCGTTGTCACCGCCTCGCAGGACGGCACGGCGCGGGTCTGGGACGCCCGCACCGGCGCTGTTGTTGCCGTGCTGTCCGGGCACACCGGGCCGGTCTTCCGGGCGGCGTTCAGTCCGGACGCCAGCGCGGTCGTGACCGCTTCCTTCGACAACACGGCGCGCGTCTTCGAGTTGAACAGAGGCGCACCGGCCGCCTTGTTTTCAGTGCATGCGGATGCGGTCACCGCGGCCGCATTCAACGGCGACGGCACGCGCGTCGTTACCGCCTCGCAGGACAACACCGCGCAAATCTGGAACGCGGCGACCGGCGCCGCCGTCGCTCCGCCTTTGCGCCACAACGACGCGGTAACCGCCGCTTCCTTCAGTCCGGATGGCGGCAAGGTCGTCACGGCATCCGACGACAAGACGGCGCGGGTATGGGATGCAACGAGCGGCGCGCCGCTGGCCACGCTCTCCGGGCACAGCGAACGGGTCGCCGCAGCAGCGTTCAGCCCCGACGGCGCCCGCATCGCGACCTCGGCATTCGACAACACGGCGCGATTATGGGACGCCAACACCGGCGCCTCTCTGGTCACGTTCAAAGGCCACACCGACTGGGTGAACGGCGCAAGCTTCAGCCCGGATGGCGCGCGGGTCGTGACCGCAGGCTTCGACCGCACGGCGCGGCTGTGGAAGGCTGAGACGGGTGAACCGATCGCGACGCTTACCGGGCACAGCGATCGCGTGATCGCCGCCGCGTTCAATCAAGACGGTTCGCGCGTGGTCACGGCTTCGGCGGATCGCACGGCGAGACTATGGGACGGCAATACCGGTGCGCCGATCGCGACGCTTGCCGGACACGGCGACTGGGTGAACGGCGCCGCGTTCAACGCCGATGGTACCCGCATCGTCACCGCCTCGTTCGATGGCACTGCACGCGTGTGGGACGCTGAGCGCGGCACGCTTCTGGCGATACTCGCCGGGCATACCGATCGAATACTGAGCGCGAAGTTCAGCCGCGACGGCTCGCGAATTGTCACCGCCTCGGCGGACCACACGGCACGGATTTGGGATGCTGACGGCGGGACCGTATTGGCGGCACTGACAGGCGCTGCGGGCGAGGTCGTGGCGGCAGCGTTCAGCCCGGACGGCACGCAGGTCGTCGCGGCCTCGCTCGACCGCAGCGCCTACGTCTGGCGGCTCGACCCGCTCACCCTGATGCAGCCGGAGCGCCGCCGTGCCTATGTCTGCCGCGAGCGGCTCATCGGCGCACGCTCGTTCAGCGACCGGGAGATGCAGGATCCGCTTCTGCGCGGGCGCGAAGAGCTGCGCAATCCTTGCGACCGTCTCGGGCCATTGAGCGCCTCTTACTACCGACACGGCTTCGCCGGTCTCGCCGCGGCCATTCGCAGCGCCTTGTCGCGGTGAGCGGCAGCGGCTAGCGGGCCGTTTACCGCTATTTCTGGCCGAAATTGGGTTTGGACTTGGCGCCGCGTCTTGCGTTATATTCCAATATACATAGCGAGAATCGGCGAACCGAGCGAGAAGCGGTCCTGCAATGGTGAAAATTCGGAGTGAGAAGCTGACGACTTGCCGCGTGGCTGCGGATGGCGGAGAGATTGGGCTCGAGTTCCTCGATGCTTCCGGCGCCGCGGTCAGATTGGAGATGCCCGTCGAGCAGGCCGAGTCTTTGATCATGACGTTGCCGCAACTGCTCGCTTGCGCGCTGCGGCAGAGAACCGGCGATCAAGATGCCCGCTACGTCTTCGGGCTCGGCGAATGGGCGATCGAAAGCGCCAAGGGTCAATCCTGTCTGATCGCCACGCTCAAAACGCCGGACGGCTTTGAAGTCTGCTTTGGCATTCCGTTCGAGGCCTGCCGCTCGCTCGGCTGGAATCTGCTGCGCGCGGCGCAGACGCACGATACAGAAGAGCAAACGGCGGAACGCTGCCGCCTGACACTGAACTGAAGCTTCACGCAGTGCTCTGCTTCGCTGAACAGAACGAAGGCGAGCAGCAACAAGTCCGGCCGGGATATTAGCGGGAAGCCGGCGGGCGACGATCGGTTTCGATAATGCCGCACCTTGTTCGGCGAAATCGCCCGGGCTATGCCCTGGGTGGAAACTCGCTATATTTTTCTGAATATCACGAAACGCCCGGCCGAGCATCGCCGTCGGCGAAAACAGCCGACAAGGGCCAAGCACAGGGAGGGAGACTGCAATGAATGCACCGGCAGGAAAATTTCTGATCGAAGATACCTGGCGCGGACGCGTCTTCGGCACCGAATGGCGGAGCGCCGCCGGCGGATCGCTGGACGTGGTAGAGCCGGCGACCGGCGCCAAGATCACGAGCGTCGGCAACGCCACCGCCGCGGACGTGCGCAAAGCCGCCGCCGAAGCACGCGCCGCGCAGCCCGGCTGGGCGGCGACGCCGTACGAAGAGCGCGCCGCCATCCTGCGCAAGGCGGCGCGGGTGCTGGAAGACAATCAGGAGGAACTGATCCCCTGGATCGCGCGCGAGACCGGCGGCATTCCGGCCAAAGCCGGCTTCGAAATCCATCTGGTGACGGAAGGTCTCTATCGCGCCGCGGCGATGTGCACCGAGCCGCAAGGCTTGGTGCTGCCGTCCAACCCCGGCCGTATCAGCATCGCGCGCCGGATTCCGCGCGGCGTCGTCGGCATCATCTCGCCGTTCAACTTCCCGCTCATTCTGTCGATGCGGGCGGTCGGGCCGTCGCTGGCGACCGGCAATTCGGTCGTGCTCAAGCCCGATCCGCGCACTGTCATGACCGGCGGGTTCATCATCGCGCGCGTATTCGAGGAAGCCGGCCTGCCGAAAGGCGTGCTGCATGTTCTGCCCGGCGGCGCCGAGGCGGGCGAGGCGTTGTGCACCGACCCGGACATCGCCATGGTCTCGTTCACCGGATCGAGCCATGTCGGCCGCCGCATCGGCGAGCTTGCCGGCAAGCATCTGAAAAAGGTGCAGCTCGAGCTCGGCGGCAAGAATGCGGTGATCGTGCTGGAAGATGCCGATATCGATGCGGCCGCCTCCGCCATCGCCTTCGGCGCCTGGTTTCATCAAGGCCAGATCTGCATGACCACCGGCCGCATCCTGGCGCAGAACAAGATCGTTTCTGCGTTGACCGAGAAGCTCGTCGCCAAGGCCAATCACCTGCCAGTCGGGGATCCGCTCGGACAGGTCGCGCTCGGGCCTGTGATCAACAAGGCGCAGGTGCAGCGCATCGACGGCATCGTCAAGGACTCGGTCGCGGCCGGCGCCAAGCTCGAAGCCGGCGGCACCTTCGACGGGCCGTTCTACAAGCCGACGGTGCTCACCGGCGTAAAGCCCGGCATGCGCGCCTTCGACGAGGAAATCTTCGGACCCGTGGCGGCGATCACCTCGATCGGTAGCGACGATGAAGCGGTGCAGCTTGCCAACCACAACGAATACGGCCTCTCGGCCGGCGTGTTCTCGGCCGATGTCGGCCGCGCGATCGCTGTCGGCAACCGGCTCAATACCGGGCTCCTGCATATCAACGATCAGACCGTCGCCGACGAGCCGCACGTTCCGTTCGGCGGATCGGGCGCCTCGGGCAATGGCACGCGCATCGGCGGTCCGGCCAATTGGGATGAATTTACCCAGTGGCAATGGATGACCATCAAGGACAAGCCGAATCCCTATCCGTTCTGAGCGCGGACCCGGAAATCGCAATCAACGTTTCCGAAAGACCATGCGTCAATGACAAAACCCGCGCGGCTTGGCCGCGCGGGCTCTGCGTTGTGTTTCCAGGGATCAGCGCAACAACAAAAATCAGCCTATCACTTTGTCGAGTGTGATCGGCAGGTCGCGCACGCGCTTGCCGGTGGCGTGGTAGATCGCGTTGGCGATTGCCGCGGCAACGCCGACGATGCCGATCTCGCCAACGCCCTTGATGCCCATCGGATTGATCAGCTCGTCCGGCTCTTCGACGAAGATCACCTCAATGTCGTGGATGTCGGCATTCACCGGCACATGATATTCGGCGATGTTGGCATTCATGATGCGGCCGAAGGCGTGATCGACCAGCGTTTCCTCGTGCAGCGCCATGCCGACGCCCCAGACCACGCCGCCCAGGATCTGGCTGCGCGCGGTCTTGGTATTGAGAATGCGGCCGGCAGCCACCGCGCTGACGATGCGCGTGACACGGATGACGCCGAGCTCCTCGTCCACCTTCACTTCCGCGAAGATCGCCGAATGGGTGTTGCGGGCGTGTGAATTGTCTTCCTTGAACGAATGGGTGCTTTCGCGCTCGATGCGGTCGAGGCGGGCATGGCGCATCACATCGGCGATTGAGACGGCGCGGCCATGGTCCTTGGCGTCGACGAGCTTGCCGTCGACGAGCGCAACGCTCTCAGGTTTCGCGGCGGCCAAGGGCGATTTCGGCATGGCCTTGGCGGCGCGCAAAAGCTCCTTGCGCACGTCGCCTGCGGTCTCGGCGATTGCGTGCGCGACCGATGCCGCGCCCCATGAGCCGCCTTCTACCGGTGCCTGCGGCAGCGAGGAATTGCCGAGCTTGACCGTGATGTTGTCGAGCGGAAGCCCGAGCTGATCGGCCGCCACCTGCGCTGCGATCGTGTAAGTGCCGGTGCCGATGTCCGAGAAGGAGCAGGCGACCTCGGCGTGGCCGTTGGCGGTGAGCACGATGCGGGCGGCGGTCGGCATCTGCAAAGCCTCCCAGACGCCGCTCGCCATGCCCCAGCCGATAAGCTCGGTGCCGTCGCGCATGGAGCGCGGCTCCGGATTGCGCTTCTCCCAGCCGAACGCTTCCGCGCCCTGCCGGTAGCACTCGCGCAGCTTCTTGCTGGTGTAGGGAATGTCGTCGTGCTGGTCGCGGTCGGAATAGCAGCGCAGCCGCAGCTCGAGCGGATCGAGCTTGAGCGCGACCGCGAGCTCGTCCATGGCGCATTCGAGCCCGTGGACGCCGGTCGCCGCGCCCGGCGCGCGCATGTCGGATGGCGTCGGCAGGTCGAGCCGCGCCAGCCGGTGCCCATACTTCGCATGCTCGCTTTTGTAGAGCAGACCCGACCATCCGCTGTCGTTGCGGGAGAAGTCTTCGTAGCTCGAGGTGACGGCGATCGCTTCGTGCGTGACCGCGTCCAGCGTTCCGTCGCGCTTCGCGCCGAGCGCGAGCCGTTCGATGGACGCCGGCCGGTACGACAGACCGTACATCTGCTGGCGGGTGAGCACGAGACGCACCGAGCGTTGCAGCGCCTTGGCGCCGAGCACCGCCAGCACGACCTGATATTGCGGCCGCAAGCCGGAGCCGAAGCCGCCGCCCATATAGGGCGACAGCACGCGCACATTGTCCGGCTTCATGTTGAAGATGCCGCACAGATATTGGTGCACGTTCTGCACGCCCTGGGTCTTGTCGTAGACGGTGAGCTTGCCGCCGCCCTCCCAGACCGCGGTCGAGGCGTACAATTCCATCGGGTTGTGATGCTCGATCGGAATGAAATATTCCGCCTCGTGCCGTACCGGTGCAGCCGCGAAGGCCTTGTCCGCCTTGCCGCGCGGTTTCTCCGGCTTCTCAACCTTCACCGCATTGCCGCGCTCGGCGAAGAGGTCGGTCGCGAACGGTTCGGGTTTATACTCCACGCGCACCAGCGAGGCGGCAAAGCGCGCGATCTCCCATTCCTCCGCCAGGACCAGAGCGATGGGCTGCCGGTTGAACAGGATCTTGTCGTCGTAGAGCGGGCGCAACGGTTCGCCTTGCTCCGGGGCCACATCGTCCATGTAGGCGCTGCTCGCGCGCGCCATCGGTGGCCGGTTCTCATGCGTGAGAATGTCGAGTACGCCTTCGACGCGCAGCGCTTCGCTTGTGTCGATGCGCGCGATGCGGCCTTTGGCAATCGTCGATGTCACGACGGCGGCGTAGGCGAGGCCGTCGACATTGTGCTCGCCGGCATATTTGGCGGCGCCGGTCACCTTGGCATGACCATCGATGCGGGAGACGGGTGTGCCGATATAGGTCATGGCGCTCACCGGACTTTCTTGGCGGATTGCGATTGCGGCGTGCCGCACGCCGCTTGCGTCAGTGCCCTCACGATGGCGCGGCGCGCCAGATCGATCTTGAAGGCGTTGTGCGCGTGGCCTTTGGCGTCGCGCAGCAATTCGTCGGCCGCGCGCATGAAACCTTCGCGCTTGGCAGTCTGTCCGCGCAACGACGCTTCCACGCCAAGATCACGCCAGGGTTTGTGGGCGACGCCGCCGAGCGCCAAGCGCGCCTCTTTGATCGTGTCGCCGTCGAGCTCGAGCGCGGCAGCGACCGACACCAGCGCGAAGGCATACGACAAGCGGTCGCGGATTTTCAGATACGTGTAGTTCTTGGCGAAGCCCTTGGCGGGAAGCGCGATGGCGGTGATGATCTCGTCCGCGCCCAAATTGGTGTCGCGTTCCGGTGTGGTGCCGGGCAGGCGATGAAAATCGGCGAACGCGATTGCGCGCTCGCCCCTGGGGCCGGTGACATGCACCGTTGCGTCCAGAGCCGCGAGCGCGACGCACATATCGGATGGATGCGTCGCGATGCAGGCATCGCTCGTGCCAAGAATGGCGTGTATGCGGTTGATGCCGGTGAGCGCCGAGCAGCCGCTGCCGGCCGTGCGCTTGTTGCACGGCGTTGCGGTGTCATAGAAATAAGAGCAGCGCGTGCGCTGCAGGAGATTGCCGCCGGTCGAGGCCATGTTGCGCAACTGCGCGGAAGCCCCGGCAAGGATCGCGCTCGCGAGCATCGGATAACGCTGCCCGACCAACGGGTGATAGGCGAGATCGGAATTCGGCACCAGCGCGCCGATGCGCAATCCGCCCTCGGCGGTCTCTTCCACCGCCTTGAGCGGCAGATGCGTGATGTCGATCAGCCGCGACGGCCGTTCGACCTCTTCCTTCATCAAATCGATCAGGTTGGTGCCGCCGGCGATGAAACGCGCCTTCGGGTCGGCCGCGATCTGGCGCACCGCATCGGCGACATTGTTGGCGCGCGAATACTGAAAATTGATCATGACCGCTCCATCGCCTGTTGAATCGCTGCCACGATGTTGGGATAGGCGCCGCAACGGCAAATATTGCCGCTCATCAGTTCGCGAATTTCCTCAGGCGTTTTCGCCTTGCCTTCGGCGATGAGCCCGGCGGCCGAGCAGATCTGCCCGGACGTGCAATAGCCGCACTGGAAAGCGTCGTGGTCGATGAAGGCCTGCTGCAGGGGATGCGGCGCGCCGTCCTTCGCCAGGCCCTCGACGGTCGTGATCTTGGCGCCGTCCTTCATGATCGCGAGCGTCAGGCATGAATTGATCCGGCGGCCGTCCACGAGCACTGTGCAGGCGCCGCACTGGCCGTGGTCGCAGCCCTTCTTGGTGCCGGTCAAATTGAGATGGTCGCGCAGCGCGTCCAGCAATGTGGTCCACGGCGCAAGCTCAAGCTTCCTTTCGACGCCGTTGATGGTCAGCGATAGCGGGATTTTGTGCGGCGCCTGGATCGTCTGCCTGATCGGCTGCGCCGGGCGTGTCTGTGCCATATGCACCTCCGGGATGGCGAAGTTTCATCCTCGGACCGCCATGCCAGCCGGCGATCCGCTCCGCGCTACGGCAACAAGCTGGCCGCGCCGCGGAGGTTCCACTCACCCCGGCTCCTGCGGATGTAGGGCGCCGATGCGAAGAGGCAATGACGAGAGTGCGATGGCTGTAAGTTAAAATCGTCATCACGCTCTAGATCTTTGGTGGAGCATGATCTTTTCGGAAAACCGGGTTGCGCCTTTCCGGATCATGCTCCAGCGCCTGACCCGGCGTTGAAAACCGGGCCACGACGCCACACATTTGTCACACGCTAGATTTTGGGGGTGTCTGATGGCCCGTGACGTGGCCCGCGATTGGATGTGGTCGGAAGCGCTCGAGATGCTCGCTCGCGCAGAGCGGATGCATCGCGATTTGTTCAAGCCGGTTGGCAGTCGGGCGCGGCAGCCGTCTTGGGAGCCGCCGGTCGATATTCTCGAAACCGAATTTGAAGTCTTGGCGCTGGTCGCCTTGCCGGGCGTCGATCCCGACAGCGTCGAAGCCGTGATCGACAACGGCGAATTGGTGATCGGCGGGGCGCGCACCTATCCACCTGCGCTCCGCACCGCCGTCATTCATCGCCTGGAGCTGCCGCAGGGTCGTTTCTACCGGCGGCTGCGTTTGCCGGCCGGCCATTACAGCGGCGTGCGCCGCGCGGTCGTCGATGGATGTCTGGTGATTACCTTGCAGAAAGCGGGGCCTGATCGTGGCTGAAGCTGAAATGTTGTCATCGAACCAGGCTGCAGCGGGAGCGGCAACGCTGCCGCCACTGCCGCCGGACGCGCTGATCATCGTGCCGGTGCGCAACACCGTGCTGTTTCCCGGCCTGGTGCTGCCGATCACGCTCGGCCGGCCGAAATCGATCGCGGCTGCGCAACAGGCGGTGCGCGACCAGCGCCAGGTCGGCATTCTCTTGCAGCGCGATGCCGAGGTCGCCGAGCCGACGCCGCTCGACATGCACCGCATGGGCACGCTCGCCAACATCGTGCGCTACATCACGGCGCCGGACGGCTCGCATCATCTGGTCTGCCAGGGCGAGCAGCGCTTTCAGGTCGTCGAGTACCTGAACGGCTGGCCGTTCTTTGTCGCGCGCGTGCTGCAAATTCCCGAGCCCGAGGCAAACAGCGCCGAGGTGGAAGCGCGCTTTGTCAATCTGAAGGCGCAGACGCTCGAAGCCATCCAGCTGCTGCCGCAGGCGCCGCCCGATCTGTTGGCCGCGATCCAATCGATCGAAGGCCCGTCCGCGCTTGCCGACCTTGCCGTGGCTTACATGGACGTGAAGCCCGAGGAGAAGCAGGAGATCCTGGAGACGCTCGACATCTCCGCGCGCATGGACAAAGTCTCGCGGCTCTTGGCGCATCGCATCGAAGTCTTGCGGCTGTCGCAGGAGATCGGCCGGCAGACCAAGGCGGCGCTCGACGAGCGCCAGCGCGAGGTGCTGTTGCGCGAGCAGATGGCGGCGATCCAGCGCCAGCTCGGCGAAGGCGAGGAGGGCAAGGCCGCCGAGATGGCCGAGCTCGACAAGGCGATCACCAACGCCGGCATGCCGAAGGAGGTCGAGGATCAGGCGCGCAAGGAATTGCGCCGGCTGCAACGCATGCCGGAAGCGGCCGGCGAATACGGCATGGTGCGCACCTATCTGGACTGGCTGATCGAGTTGCCTTGGAAGCTGCCCGAAGAGAAGCCGATCGACATCGCCGAGGCGCGCCGCATCCTCGACGAGGATCACTACGACCTCGACAAGATCAAGCGGCGGATCATCGAGTATCTCGCGGTGCGCAAGCTCGCGCCGCAAGGCAAGGCGCCGATTCTTTGCTTCGTCGGTCCGCCCGGCGTCGGCAAGACGTCGCTCGGCCAGTCGATCGCGCGCGCCATGGGCCGGAAGTTCGTGCGCGTGTCGCTCGGCGGCGTGCATGACGAAGCCGAAATCCGCGGCCACCGCCGTACCTATATCGGCGCGTTGCCGGGCAACATCATTCAGGCGATCCGCAAGACCGGCTCGCGCGACTGCGTGATGATGCTCGACGAGATCGACAAGCTCGGCTCCGGCATCCAGGGCGATCCTGGCGCCGCTCTGCTGGAAGTGCTCGATCCGGAGCAGAACAACACGTTCCGCGACAATTATCTCGCGGTGCCGTTCGACCTGAGCCGGGTGGCGTTCATCACCACCGCCAACATGCTCGACACCGTTCCGGGGCCGCTGCGCGACCGCATGGAGATCATCAGCCTGGCCGGTTACACCGGCGAGGAGAAGCTGCAGATCGCGCACCGCTACCTCGTGCGCCGGCAGTTGGAGGCGAACGGGCTGAAAGAGGGCCAGATCGAGCTCGGCGACGAGGTCTTGCGCGACATCATCGCGAACTACACGCGCGAAGCCGGCGTGCGCAATCTCGAGCGCCAGATCGGCCAGACGCTGCGGCACGCGGCCGTGCGCATCGCTGAGGGCTCGCCCGGTCCGATCCGCATCACGCGCGAGGATCTGGTGGCGATCCTGGGGCCGCCTAGGTTCGAGAGCGAGACGGCAATGCGCTTGAGCGTGCCCGGTGTCGCGACCGGTCTCGCCTGGACCCCGGTCGGCGGCGATATCCTTTTCATCGAGGCGACGCGGATACCCGGCTCCGGACGGCTGATCCTCACCGGCCAGCTCGGCGACGTGATGAAGGAAAGCGCGCAGGCCGCGCTGTCGATCGTCAAGAACCGGGCGGCGGCGCTCGGCATCGATGCGAGCCGCTTCGAGAAGAGCGATATCCATGTGCACGTGCCGGCGGGCGCGATCCCGAAGGACGGGCCTAGCGCGGGCGTTGCCATGTTCATGGCACTCGTCTCGCTGATGACCGATCGCACCATCCGCAGCGATACCGCCATGACCGGCGAGATCAGCCTGCGCGGCCTGGTGCTGCCGGTCGGCGGCATCAAGGAAAAGGTCGTGGCCGCGCACTCGGCCGGCATCAAGCGGGTCATGCTGCCGGCGCGCAATCGCCGCGACTATGACGACATCCCCGAGGTCGCCCGCCGCGAGATGGAGTTCATCTGGCTTGAGCGCGTTGAAGAGGCGGTCGCCGCGGCGCTCGAGCCGAAGCAATCGGCCGACGCGCCGGCCGCCGTGCCGCAACTTGCTGGCGCCGACGCGTGACGCATCGCCCTTCCCGGCGTGAGCGGGGGAGGGCCGCGCTTGCGTACGACGGGTGCGCATCGCCACGATCATGCTCTGACCTATCGGCGTTGGGCTCCGTCCCCACGGGAGTGGGCGGCAAGGCAGCGCACCCACGCACGTCGGCGCCGCCAACGATTTTCAGGGAACGGTTGAGCAACAATTGACGTTAACGACAACGCCGCGCGTCCGCCGCTCGATCCTGCTGCTCGCAGCCGATGGAAAACATTGGGACTAACGAATTTTACATCTTCCCAGTGTGGTTTCCCGCTCCGAAGACGTGTCAAAGTGATCAGGTCGGAGGAAGGGTTTCTGAATGAACATCACGGTCGGCAGGAAGGCGGTCGCAGACGCTACCGAGAAGCTCAAAAACTGGGGGCGCTGGGGCAAAGACGATCAGATCGGCACGCTCAATCACATCATGCCGGAGGATATCGTCCGGGCGGCCGGCCTGATCCGCACCGGCAAGGTGTTCGCGCTCGGCATTCCGCTCGACCGGACGGGTCCGCAGACCGGATTGTTCGGCGGCCGCTGGAATCCGATCCACACCATGCTCGCCACCGGCACGGATGCCGTCGCCGGGCGCTACGACAAGGTGCCGGGCATCCGCTACGCCGACGACGCCATCAACATGCCGGTGCAGGCCGCCACGCACTGGGATTCGCTCGGCCACATCTTCTACGAAGAAAAAATGTACAACGGCTTCGATGCGCGCGAGGTCGATTGCAACGGCCTCGGCAAGCTCGGCATCGAGCACACCAGGAACAAGATGGTCGGGCGCGGCGTGCTGCTCGATGTGGCGCGCTTTCGCGGCGTGCCCTGGCTCGAGGACGGCGCGGCGATTTCCAACGACGAGCTCGACAAATGCGCCAAGGAGGCGAATGTCGAGATCCGGCGCGGCGATTTCGTCATCCTGCGCACCGGCCAGATGGAGCGTTGCCTGCACCAAAGGGACTGGGGCTCCTATGCCGGCGGTCCGGCGCCGGGCGTGCGTTTCGAGAATTGCTATTGGTGTCACGAGAAGGAGATCGCCGCGATCTGCTCCGATACCTGGGGCGTCGAGGTGCGGCCGAACGAGACCACCGAAGTCAATCAGCCCTGGCACTGGGTGGTTATTCCGGCCGTGGGGCTGACCATGGGCGAGATGTTCTGTGTGAAAGAGCTGGCGGAAGATTGCGACGCCGACGGTATCTACGAATTCTTCTTCTGCGGCGCGCCGCTTGTCATCACCGGCGGCACCGGCTCGCCGATCAATCCGCAAGCGATCAAATAACGTCGCACTTTTCCTTCCCCACGAAGTGGGGGAGGGCGACCACACGAAGAGTAGTGGAGGGGGCGGGCTTGCTCGGAACAAGCGGACACTTGCCCCACCGGCGAGCTTCGCTGGTCACCTCCCTCGCGAGCGGGGAGTAAATTTTACGCCTTGAACTTCACGATCTTCTGCTGCTGCTCGCCGAGGCCGTCGATGCCGAGGCGCACCACGTCGCCGGCTTTCAAGAATTTCGGCTCGGGCTTGATGCCCATGCCGACGCCGGGCGGCGTACCGGTGATGATCACATCGCCCGGTTCGAGCACGAAGAATTGCGAGCAATACCAGACCAGATGCGCGACGCCGAAAATCATGGTCTGGGTCGAGCCCTTCTGCCGCGTTTCGTCGTTGACCGTGAGCCACATGTCGAGCCGCTGCGGATCGCGGATCTCGTCCTTGGTGACAAGCCACGGCCCGAGCGGGCCGAAGGTCTCGCAGCCCTTGCCCTTGCCCCATTGCCCGCCGCTGCGTTCGATCTGAAAATTGCGCTCGGAGACGTCATTGGCGAGGCAATAGCCGGCGATCGCCTCCATCGCCTTGTTCTTGGCGAGATAGCGCGCGCGGCTGCCGATCACGATGCCGAGCTCGACTTCGTAGTCGAGCTTGGTCGAGCCTTTCGGGATCATGGTGTTGTCGTTCGGCCCGCAGACACAGCTCGGCGCCTTGTTGAAGATGATCGGCTCTTTCGGGATCGGCATGCCGGCCTCGGCGGCGTGATCGGAATAGTTGAGTCCGATGGCGATGAAATTGCCGACATCGCCGACGCATGGTCCAAGCCGCGGCGTGCCACGCACCAGCGGCAGCTTTTCCGGCTTGAGCTTGCGCAGCTTGGTCAGTCCGTTCGGCGACAAAGCTGGGCCGGCGATATCGGGCACGACCTTGGAGAGATCGCGGACGCGGCCCTGGGCATCGAGCATGCCGGGTTTTTCGCGCCCAGGGGCGCCGAAGCGGACGAGTTTCATTCAGAGGCTCCTTGCTCGCTATCGCGGTTTTTAGAACCTCCCCTCCCTTGAGCGGGAGGGGCGGGGGAGGGGTCTGTTTTTGTTGCTGTCAATGAAGAAATCAATCGCGCCGTGAGAGCTCCTCCCATTCCCGGACAAGCGGCGAGGGCAGGGTGGAGCGGCGCCGGGACCGTCTAATATTGCATCAAGTGCTCCTCGGCTAGAGCGGGATGACTTTTCCTCGAATTGTCATTCCGCTCTAGCCATCTGTTTACGCATGATCTTTTGCGAAAACCGGGACCCACCCATCGGGTCAAGACCGAGGGCATGCTTTTCGGGATCATGCTTTAGAAAGCGCCCGGAAAGGCGCCGCCGTCAATCAAGAGATTTTGACCGGTGATATAGCCGGCTTGCGCCGAGCAAAGAAACGCGCAGGCAGCGCCGAATTCGTCGGGATCGCCGATCCGCCGCGCCGGAACCGCGGCCACCCGCTCGGCGAGCGCCGCCTCGGCGCTGATGCCCCTCTTCTTCATCGTGGTTTCGACATAAGTCTGGAAGCGATCGGTCGCGAACACGCCGGGCAAGAGGAAATTGATGGTCACATTGGAGCCGGCGACGCTGCGCGCGACGCCGGCGAAGAACGCGGTCAGGCCGGCACGCGCGCCGGAGGAGAGATCGAGGCCGGGAATCGGCGCCCTTACCGAGCCCGAAGTGATGTTGACGATCCGCCCGAACTTCTTGGCGATCATCGGATCGATGGCTTTCTGCACAAGCTCGATGGCGACGACCATGTTGGCGACGACGCCATCGAGCATCTTCTGCCGGTCGAGTTCGCGGAAGTCGCGAAAGGGCGGGCCGCCATTGTTGTTGACCAGAATGTCCGGCTCGGGGCAGGCGTCGAACAGCGCTTTCTGGCCATCAGGCGAGGCGACGTCGGCCACGACCGGGACGATCTTGGCGCCGGTAGCCCGATGCAGCTCGGTTGCGGTGGCGAGAAGCCGCTCGCGCTCGCGGCCGTTGATCACCACCTCGCAACCCGCTTCCGCGAGCGCCTTGGCACAGGAGCGGCCAAGCCCGCGGCTCGAGGCACAGACAATGGCTTTACGGCCGGCAATACCCAAATCCACGCTTTCGTCCCCCGGATAGAGCGCGATGGCCTTATGTTGAATCGTCAGCGCGCTCTAGATCTTTGATGGAGCATGATCTTTTCGGAAAAACCGCTATGCACTTTTCCGGATCATGCTCCAATGGCCACCATCACGGCCATTTCACCACTGGCGGCATGGAAGACAAGATGGATTCCACATTGCCCCCGGTGCGCAATCCAAAAATCGTCCCGCGATCGTAGAGGAGATTGAACTCGACGTAGCGCCCACGGCGCACAAGCTGTTCCTCGCGCTCGGCTTCGGTCCACGGCTTGGCATAGTTCCGGCGCACCAGCTCGGGATAGACGCCGAGAAACGCGCGACCGACGTCCTGCGTGAAGGCGAAGTCGGCGAGGAAATCGCCGGAATCGAGCCAGTCGTAGAAGATGCCGCCGATGCCGCGCGCCTCGCCCCGGTGCTTGAGGAAGAAATACTCGTCGCACCAGGTCTTGAACTTCTCGTAAGGGGCAACGGCCGCGTGCTTGTCGCAGGCGGCCTTCAAAGCGGCGTGGAATGCGATCGTATCCGGGTCTTCCTGCGAGCGCCGGATGAGCAAGACCGGCGTCAAATCGGCGCCGCCGCCGAACCAGGATTTGGTCGTCACCACAAAGCGGGTGTTCATATGCACGGCCGGCACATGCGGATTCTGCATGTGGGCGATGAGCGAAAGACCGGTGGCGAAGAAGCGCGGATCGTCGGCAGCGCCGGGAATGTCCTTGCGGAATTCCGGCGCGAATTCGCCGAACACCGCCGAGACGTGCACGCCGACCTTTTCAAACACCCGGCCTTTCATCATGGCCATGACGCCGCCGCCGCCCGGCGCGCCGCTGTGATCGGCGCGGTTCCACGCCGTGCGCACGAACCGGCCCGGAGGCCGGTCGGCCAATGGCGCGCCCGCCGGCAGCGCGTCCTCGATCTCCTCGAAGGCCGCCACGATCCGGTCGCGCAGGGTTTCGAACCAGGCGCGGGCCGTGCCTTTGCGCGCCTCGATCACGTTCAAGTCCATGATCGGTCATGTATTACAACGGCGCCGGGCCGTCATCTTTTTCGCGTTTGTCACATTGGTCGGCGATTATACTGGGCTCTGGAGATTGGACCCCGCCACATGACAGTGATCCTAAACCAGCCGACGCGCCGCCTCCTCCTTCAAGCCGCCGCCGGGGCAGGCCTTGGCCTCGTTGCGGCCCCCTTCATCGTGCGCGCGGCCGGTGCCCAGAGCTGGGCTGCCGGCGATCCGTTCAGCCTGGGCGTTGCTTCGGGGGCGCCGCGCCCGGATGGCTTCGTGCTGTGGGCCCGGCTTGCGCCCGAGCCCTTGTCGCCCAATCCGCAGACGCCGGGTGGCATGCGCGGCGGCGATGTGACCGTGGGTTACGAGATCGCCACCGATCCAGCCCTGCGCGACGTTGTGCGCCGGGGCGAAGCGACCGCCGAGCAGGCCTTCGCCTATTCGGTGCACCTCGATGTGCGCGGCCTGCAGCCCGGCAGACCCTATTGGTATCGCTTCACCAGCGGCGACGCTTCAAGCCGCATCGGACGGGCGGCGACCCTGCCGCCGGCGGATGCCACGCCCGAGCGCGTGCGCTTCGCCTTCGCTTCCTGCGCGAATTACGAACACGGTTATTTCTCCGCCTACCGGCATCTCGCCGACGAAAATCCGGAATTCGTGCTCTTTCTCGGCGACTACATCTACGAAACCATCGAGGAGAAGCGGCCGACGGTGCGCCGCCACTCGGACGGCATCGAAGCGGCGACGCTGCCGACCTATCGCAACCGCTACGCGCAATATCGACTCGATCCGGACCTGCAGCGACTGCATGCCGAGGTGCCGGCCTTCGTCACCTGGGACGATCACGAGGTGGCGAACGACTACGGTGACAAATGGTCGGAGCGTTTCGACGACCCGCAATTGTTCCTGATGCGGCGGGCGGCGGCCTATCAGGCGTTCTACGAGCACATGCCGGTGCGGCCGATTCTGTCGCTGCCGAACGGGCCGATCATGCGCCTCTATGACCGCTTCAAGGTCGGCGATCTCGTCGAGGTGTCGATGATCGACGGGCGGCAATACCGCTCGCGCCCGGCCTGCGCCACGCCGCCGTTCACGGGCGGCATGCATCTGGAGAGCGACGCCAGTTGCCCGGAACGGCGCGAGGCCGGCCGCACCATGATGGGCTTCGCGCAGGAGGCCTGGCTCTCATCCGGGCTGGCGCACGCCAAGGCGAAGTGGAATCTGATCGCGCAGGATGTGCTGATGGCGCAGTACCACGTCCGGCAGAACGACACCTTTGTCATGTCGACCGACAATTGGGACGGTTATCCGGCCAACCGCGCGCGTCTGCTCAAACGGATCCAAGAGACGCAGGTATCGAATCCAGTCGTGTTCAGTGGCGATATCCATTCGTTCTTCGCCAACGATTTGCGGCTCGACTTCGACAATCCGAATTCGCCGATCGTGGCGACCGAATTTGTCGGCACCTCGATCTCGTCGCACGGGCCGCCGCACGAGCTCATCGCGCAGGCGCTGCCCGATAATCCGCACGTGCATTTCTTCGAGAGCCGGCGGCGCGGTTATGTCTGTGTCGATCTCGAGCGCACGCATATGCAGGTGCAGATGCGCGTGATCTCCGATGCGCACGATCCGAAGGCTGATATCTCGACGCTGAAGACGTTTGCGGTCGAGAGCGGCAAGCCCGGCGTGGTGACGGCTTAGATCGTCACGTCGGCATCCCGCCAGTCTGCCGAAGCGCTTCGCCCGCAGCGAGCGCGGCGGCAACTGCGACATTGAGCGAGCGCAGACCCTCGCGGATCGGAATCCGCAAGCGCGCATCGGCTGTGTCATGGACCTCGTTCGGAACGCCGGCCGACTCGCGGCCGAACATGAGGATGTCGTCGGGCCGGTAGCGATAGTCGAGATAGGACAGCGTCGCGGCGGTCGTGAACAGAACAAGGCGATCGCCCTTCCGGCTGCGCCAGTCGGCAAAATCGCGCCAGGAGCGGTGGCGCACGATCGCGACGGCATCGAGATAGTCCATCCCGGCGCGGCGGAAGGCGCTGTCGCTGGTCGGGAATCCGGACGGCTCGATGATATGGGCCTCAATGCCGAAGCAGGCGCACAGGCGTAGAATTGTGCCGGCGTTCTGCGGAATATCGGGCTGGTACAGAGCGATGCGCATGGGGTCGGCCGGTCGAGGAAACGGAGCGCGTTACCTGGTTTGGGGGCGGGATTTATGCCTCTAGGCAGGGCGAAACCGGAACCCGGCAGGCGCGTGTGAAGGTCGGGGTCGGCTTTGAGCGCGCCGTGTGATCGCACACTTGCGCTCGTCCGGTAAGGGTGCCAATAAAACGCCGCCGGATTGCGTCGCTTCTGATCTCCCCCAGGTCGGATGTGACGGGCCTTCCGCCGTGAGATGGACCTTTTCGGGGGCGGTCCGCGGCGTGGATGGAGAGACCGGCAAGACGGAAGAGGGTGTGACGGGTGGCCACAATCTCCGCAGCGCAGCCTTCGCGGCGCTATGTCATATACCTTGGCATGGGTCCGCGCGCGCGGCCGCCGCGGTCAGCCGGCTCCGCCAAAGTCCGCCTCGCTCGGCCATTGCCGCCGGTATGAAGCCTAAGCCCGCCAACGCATAAGGTTCGATCATGAGCGCAAATTCGATCTACAAGCCGCAAAGCCCTGTCATGCAATGGCTGGAGCGGCGGCTGCCGATCGCGGGCCTGGTCTATTCCTCGTTCATCGTCTATCCGGTGCCGCGCAACCTGAACTATTGGTGGACGTTCGGCGGCATCCTCGCGTTCATGCTCGGTGCGCAGATGGTCACCGGCATCGTGCTGGCGATGCACTACACGCCGCATGTCGATCTCGCCTTCAACTCCGTCGAATTGATCATGCGCGACGTCAATTACGGCTGGCTGCTGCGCTACCTGCACGCCAACGGCGCCTCGTTCTTCTTCGTCGCGGTCTATGCCCACATCGTGCGCGGCATGTATTACGGTTCCTACAAGGATCCGCGCGAGGTGTTGTGGATCCTCGGCGTCATCCTGTTCCTGTTGATGGTGGTCACCGGCTTCATGGGATACGTGCTGCCCTGGGGCCAGATGAGCTTCTGGGCCGCCACCGTCATCACCAACCTGTTCTCGGCCATTCCCTGGGTCGGCGATCCGATCGTCACCTGGCTGTGGGGCGGCTTTGCGGTCGGCAACCCGACGCTCAACCGCTTCTATTCGCTGCACTACCTGTTGCCTTTCGTGATCGCCGGCGTGGTGGTGCTGCACATCTGGGCGCTGCATATGGTCGGGCAGAACAATCCGACCGGCGTCGAGCCGAAGACCGAGA
>CAVREN010000044.1:0-48694 GCA_963720115.1 uncultured Alphaproteobacteria bacterium | reverse complement strand
ACGAGATCAAAACCATTCACATCCACATGAAAGGACCATCGCGCATCAAGCCCGGAGGTGTGAGTGTCATCGGCCATTACCGGGTGGAGGACGGTTTCGTCGTCATGTGCAAACCGGGCGGCACGCCGATTGAGCTCAACGGCAAGAAGTTCCGACGAAAATTTGGAATCAAGTCAGGCGAGCTTAACGAGCGCGAGGTGGCGCGATTGATGACGCTGGAAATCAGACATGAACTCAAGCGTAGCCCGTACTCCCCTGTAGCGGGCTTTAGTGGACCAATTTCGTATCCTAAGGGGTTCTGAAAAGGGGGCCGGCAGCCAGGCCACGTCCTTCTGAGGGCTTCCCGGGCGCAACAGGCTCCCCGCTTCACCAACTGAAGAACCCGGTAAACGGGTTGCCCTCGAACATAGCTTGCCGGCCTTCGGCCATCGCTTGCTGGTCGTGACGTGGCTGCTGTGCGACACGCTTTGGCTTCGCAATTTCCTTCGGCGTAGGGTCTGCTGACGCGTCGGGCTTTGGCGGCACCGCGTCAGACTTGCGCTCTTCAGGCTTGGGCTGTGGCTCTACCGGGCCAGGCGACACTTCCGACGGCATCACGGAGCCCGGCGGGACATACGTCCACGAAGTTGACGGGGCGCTCCTGAAAACTTGGCAGACGTATTTCTCCGGCTGGGCCATTTTGCCCCTCATAATGAGGCATTGTCCCTCACTCCAGGACATTGGAGATGTAAATGGGGCCGGTAGCTCTGCGTTAGTGATGGGAGCCAGTTGTCCGGCGTTATTAGTCACGGTCAAAAGGTAGAAGACCGTCACTGCGAATGGGGTACTCATTTTAGGGCCTCCTAGGCGGCCCCCCGACTTGGGGGAACAATTCGAAAGTCAAACAGGTGTTTGAACATCTCATAGCGGGTCACTTGCCATCACTGACACTGTCCGAGGCCGGCGTAGATTCACCCAACCGCGGGGACTAACACCCATCGGGTCCGGGCTTCCCGACGAACACCCAGTCTCTCAAAAGACTGCCGTCCATTAGTTGGACTTCCTTATTGGTCGGGACGGTGCCCACCACCTGATTTCCGGCTGGGGCACTGAAAATATTCAACGTCACTGCGGTACACAGGATTAAGCTGTTCATAGTGTCCTCCTATTTGCCTGCTGCGAAGCGGTACGGCATGGGGGCAGTAGCTTCGATAGTGGCGCGATCTAGCTGCGCCCATCTCGATGCGATGACGCAAATGCCGAACAGGCCGAAAACGAGGTAAAGCGTCCAGTGTTGAAGAATGGGCGGCATAACGAGCGGGGGCATCATTGATCAGCCCTCCCAGCGGGACGAGCCATCCAGCCTTCGAGCGTTTCTAGTTGTTTGCTGCTGATGGCCGGCTGAGTTGATGAGAGATCTGTGTAATTTGCACAGATTCGTAGTGCTTCTCGGAGTCGAGGATTGTCGCGGACCGACAACTGAGGGATACCGAACGCAATGAGAGTCGCAACCGCTTGGTCAAAGGTCATTGTGCTCTCCACCGTTCTGGGGACATGATAGTTGCCCTATGTTAGCCCGAAGAGCTATTTTTCGCGCTTTTATCGGGCAAGTGAGGATACACCACTGACCGACGAGCAGCGGATCGATTGGCTCCGCCTCATTCGCAGCCCCAATATCGGGCCGCGGACGTTCCGCTCGCTGGTCAATCATTTCGGCGGGGCGCGGGCGGCGCTCGAAGCGTTGCCGTCGCTGGCGCAGCGCGGCGGCGCAAGCGGCGCCCCGCAGATTTGCCCGCGCGAGGATGCGGTGCGCGAACTCGCCTTGGCGCACAAGTTCGGCGTCACCCTCGTTGCCTTGGGCGAGCCGGATTATCCGGCGCGGCTGCAAATGATCGACGATGCGCCGCCGCTGCTCACGATCCGCGGCAACGCGGCGACACTGGCGCGGCCGATGGTGGCGATGGTCGGCTCGCGCAATGCCTCGGGCGCCGGGCTCAAATTCACGCAAATGATCGCGCGCGAGCTCGGCGAAGCGGGTTTTGTCGTGGTGTCAGGGCTGGCGCGCGGGATCGACGCGGCCGCGCACAAAGCAAGCCTTGCGACCGGTACTGTCGCGGTGCTGGCGGGTGGCCAGGACCGCATCTATCCGGCCGAGCACGCGGGCCTGCTCGATGCCGTCCTGCCGGCCGGCGCTGCGCTCTCCGAAATGCCGCTCGGCTGGGAGCCGCGCGCCTCCGACTTTCCGCGTCGCAACCGCCTGATCTCCGGCCTGTCGCTCGGCGTCGTCATCGTCGAGGCCGCCAAGCGATCCGGCTCGCTGATCACTGCGCGCTGTGCGCTCGAACAGGGCCGCGAGGTCTTCGCCGTGCCCGGCTCGCCGCTCGATCCGCGCGCGGAGGGAACCAACGGCCTGATCAAGCAGGGCGCGACGCCGGTGACCGAAATCGCCGACATCGTCTCCGTGCTGCAGCCGATCATGGAGCAGCACGAATTGCTCGCGCGCGAGCCGGAACGCGACATCCTGCCAGGCGATGGCGAGCCGGCCGACGACGAGCGGGCGCGCATCGTGTCGCTGCTCGGACCGGCGCCGGTGCAGATCGACGATCTGGTGCGGCTCGCGAAATCCTCGCCCGCGGTCGTGCGCATGGTGCTGCTGGAACTCGAAATCGCCGGCCGGCTCGAGCGCCATGGCGGCGGACTCGTGTCGCTGGTCTAGCGAGACCACGGCAACCCGCTGGCCGCCCGACAAACCCGAAGAACTGTGCCTCGTGTCACATCCTCCGCTCTGTCCCGTCGTTAGAACCGGCGCGAGACCGGCGACGGAGTGTACGACCATGAAAACACTGGTGAACGAGGTCTGGACCCAGATCGCCTATCACAACGACGGGCACCTGGTGCACACGGACAAGAGAACCGGAAAACACACGATCAGCTTCCGGGTGTGGCCCGATATCGCGAGCGCAGACAGGACGCTGGCTGAAGGGCTCGGCAAGATCCAATGGGAAGACGTCGATGAATTTTGATCTGACGCCCCGGTATCTCGTGAGGACGATCTGCGGCCGTTGATCGGCGCGTTCTGCGACCGCGCTAATAACCTGGATGTATTCGGGCGCCCGCTATGAGCGCCGTTGGCCCGCGGGCAAGAGTCCCAAATTGCCCGCCGATGAGGCGATCGACGATGCGCTTCGGCAGCGTGCGTGCCAGGAAATCCTGCAGCGGCTGCGGCGTCACGGTGTAGCGCACGCACGGTCGCGAGGCAGTCAGCGCGCGCAGCACCTCCTCCCCGATCCGCTCCGGCGGCAGGCCCTTCTTGCCGAGCCCAAGCATGACGCTACGCATGCGTTCCAGCGCCGCCGCAAACGGCGTATCGAGATAAGGCGTGATGTCGACTTGCTCGGCTTTGGCCCAGATCGCCGTCGCGACCGCACCCGGCGCGACGACGATCACGTCGATGCCGAACGGCAGAAGCTCGCGCCGCAAGCCTTCGGACAATCCCTCCAGCGCGAATTTCGAGGCCGCATAGGGCGACAGGAACGGCACGGCATTTTTGCCGCCGACCGAGCTGATATTGACGATGCGGCCCGGCGGGCCCTTAAGCGCGCGGTCCGTGCCGAGCAGCGGCCCGAACGCCTTGGTCGTGATCACAACGCCCGTCAGGTTGATGTCGATCTGGCGGCGGAATTCGTTGAGCGGGAGTTCCAACAACGGCCCAGCGACGGCAACGCCGGCGTTATTGACCAGGCCGAAGAGCTTTCCGCCGGCGAGCGCGTCGCCGACGCGCGCCGCGGCCGACCCCACCGCATCCTCGTCGGTCACGTCGAAGACAAGCGGCACGAACGCCGCGCCGAACTCGGCCGAGAGCCGTTCGGCGTCGGCCTTCTTGCGCACGCTGCCGAACACGCGGAAGCCGCGCGCGATCAGCACCTTTGTGGTGCCCCAGCCGATGCCGGTAGACGTTCCGGTGACGACGACACTGCGCATGCAATGCTCCTGGTGGGTGGATCAGCTTTTGATCGGGCTCGGCGCGCTGACGATCGCAACTGCGATGCAAAACCGGAACGAGGCGTCATTGGGCTTGCCTCGCGCCGCACAACCACTAATGTGAAGCTTCCTTCAGGTTTTGGGAATTCGCATTCGTGCCGGCGAAGCCGCAGCATTCGCTCAAGCCCAGAAAACGGCCGGTTCAGGCCCGTTCGGAAGCGACCGTGTCGGCGCTTTTCGAGGCGAGCATTCAGGTTTTGCGGGCGGTGGGGTATCGCAAATTCACCACCACGCGGGTCGCCGAGCGCGCCGGCGTCTCGGTCGGCAACCTCTATCAATATTTTCCCAATCGGCAGGCGCTGATCACAGCCGTGATCGAGCGTTATCTGGACGGACTGCGCGCCACACTCGAGCAGCATTGCCAGGCGCTGCAAGGCCGAACGATCGACCAGCAAGTCAGAGGCTTGGTCGATGCCGTGATCGCGGCCAAATGGGAGCACATCGAGGTTTCGCGCGCGCTGCATGAGCCGCTCGCCGACATCGGCGGCGCCGAGCTCGTTACCGCCTCCGCCGTCAAGATGGCCGGCTCGGTCGCCGAGGTTCTGCGCAGTTGTGCTGATGCGACATTTCGCGATGTGGATCGCCTTGCGCTACTGATCGTCATTTCCTGCAGTTCGTTGTTGCAAGCGGCGATCACCGACCAAACCGGGGCGATTGGCCGTGAAGCGCTGCGCGCCCATATGAGCGCGATGGTGCTCGGCTATTTGCGCGAGATGCGCGCCGACGAAGCGCAGGCGGCGGCGGGATGAGAGCATCGCGTCTCGCGCGGATCGCTCTCGCGCTTTGCTTCATCGGCTTCGGCGCTCTTTGCTCAGGCGGCTTCGCCGCGCTTGGCCAGACTGCCGCGTCCTTCGCCGCTTTTCTGGACGCGCTGTGGCCCGAGGCCGCGCACAAGGGCATTACGCGCGCAACCTTCGATGTCGCCTTCGCCGGCCTGACACCTGATCCGAACGTTCTCGCGGCCATGCGGCGCGAGCCGGAATACGGCAAGCCGATGGGCGCCTACCTCGCCGGCCTGGTCTCGACCGCGCGCATCGGCATGGGGCAGCGCAAGTCCGCGCAATGGGCCGACACGTTGCGCGCGGTGCAAGACAAGTATGGCGTCGATCAAGCCATCCTGGTCAGCATCTGGGGCATTGAATCCTCGTTCGGCGCAGGCGCGCAGCCGTGGGACGTTTTCCGCTCGGTCGCGACGCTGGCGCAAGCGCGGTTTCAAGAACCCTTGTTTCACGACGAGCTGTTGAGTGCGCTGAAGATTCTCCAGGACGGCAATATCGCGCGGCGCGAATTTGTCGGCTCATGGGCCGGCGCCATGGGCCAGCCGCAATTTTTGCCGTCGAGCTATCTGAAATACGCCGTCGATTTCGATGGCGACGGCAAGGCCGATATCTGGCGCAGCGTGCCCGACGTGCTCGCCTCCATCGCCAATTATCTGCAGAAGACCGGGTGGCAGCCGGGCGTGCCTTGGGGCTTTGAAGTGGTCGTGCCGGCGGGCTTCGATTATCGCCTCAGCCGCGGCACATTCGGCGAATGGACGCAGCGCGGCGTGCAACGCCCGGATGGCCGTCCCCTGCCCGCCTCTGGCCAGGCGATCTTGTTCTTCCCGACTGGCGCCGCAGGTCCGGCTTTTTTGCTCACCGATAATTTCATAGTGCTTAAGCGCTTCAACAATTCAGACGCCTATGCGCTTGCGGTCGCCGTGCTCGCCGACCGCCTGCGCGGCTTGCCGGGCGTTCTCGCTGCCTGGCCGGCGGACGACGTGCAACCCTCGCGCAAGGAACGCACTGCGCTGCAGCACCGGCTGGCGGCGCTCGGCTACAAGGTCGCCGATTTCGATGGGCACTTCGATTTCGAGTTGCGCGACGCCGTGCGCGAGCTGCAAGTGCGGTTCGGCATGGTGCCGGACGGCCATCCGAGCCGCGCCTTTCTCGACCGCGCCGGGGTGCAGATGGCCCGCTAAGACTTTCAAAAGCGGCCGATTGATCGAGATCAAGGCGGCTTCCGGCATCTCGCTTAGAAAAGTTACTGTCTCGAAGGTTTCCCAGCCTCGTGGGGGTTTTTCATGCAAGAGCTGAGCAACGCGCAAAGCACCGTGCAAGGCACTGTGAATGCCGATCTTGCTTCGCCGGCGATCGAGTTTGTCGAGGCGGCGGTGACCGATAGCAGCGAGCCCCATAGCGGTATTTCCGGTACTGCCATCGCCGTCACCGCAGTCGGGATCGGCGCTGTCGCCTTTGAAACTGCGTTGCTTCCCGGGGTTATTCTTGGCGTCGCCGCGATGTGGCTACCGCACGATGTGCGCCAAGCACTCGCTCCGCTCGGCAAGTCTACGGTTCGCGGCGTCTACAGGATTGGCCAAAAGTCGAGAGAACTAATCGCGGACGTGCAAGAGCAAATTCAGGACATCGTCGCAGAGGTCGATGCCGAGAACGCTAGAGCCTAGCCATAGGCGCTTGAACCCAATTTCGCCGACGACAGATCAAGCAGCGTGTTGAGTTCCGCGATCGATTTCGCTCCGATCGCTTTCTCGACGTCCGCCTGCGCGCCGCGCCAGCGCGGCAAGGCTTCGCGGAGCGCGCGTAATCCTTTCTCCGTGATCCGCACGATGCGAACGCGGCCATCGTCCGGATCGGTGACGTTCTTCACCATCCCTTTCGCCAGCAGCGGCTTGAGATTGCGATTGAGCGTGGTCGGATCCATCCCGAGCCACTCGGCTATTGTCCCGATCGACGACGCACGGGGCGGCGCAGAGCTCGCGCCATGCAGATAGCCCAACAGCCCGAATTGATTGACGGTCAGCCCGGTCGGCTGGAGCGCATGGTCATAGAGCTGGGTGACGCGGCGGGTCGCCCGCCGCATCCGCAGACACGTGCAGCCCATGATCTTCTGCAGGTCGTTGTCCATCACACTGCCGCGACTGCTCGCGTGATGCGTTGATTATGCCAGCGCGTCCTGATATCTGTATATGCAGCATTAGGATCCGGCGCAAGGCCCCTCGTTAGGGCGATACAGAGACAAGTATCTGTATATACAGTCTTATGTATACAGTCTTATGGAGATCGCGATGGTGCAGCTTTCCGATCACCCGACAGTGCGGCGCGTTCGCGCCGCACTCCCGAAAGACACACCGGCGCCGCCGCAAGTCTTGGACGCGGATTGGCTGCGCACCCTGTGCCTTGAGGCCGGAGCCGACGATGTCGGATTCGTGCCGGTCGATGATCCCGACCTCGCCGCTCACAGAAGCGACATCCTCACGCTGTTTCCGGCCGGCAAGGCGCTCATCAGCATCGTGTGCCGGATGAACCGGGAGAATATCCGCACGCCGATGCGCTCGATCGCCAATCTCGAATTTCACCACACCACCGACGAGGTGAACGACGTCGCGCGGCGGATCGTCCGGTCGCTCGACACAGCCGGCATCCGCGCCATCAACGGCGGCGCTGCCGGATTTCCGATGGAGGCCGATCGCTGGGACGCCGGCAGGCTTTGGGTCATTTCGCACAAGCCGATCGCGGTCGCCGCCGGCCTCGGGCAGATGGGCATCCATCGCAATGTGATTCATCCGCGGTTCGGCAGCTTCGTCTTGCTTGGCACTGTGATCGTCGCGGCTGACGTCGCCGCCTACGCCAAGCCGCTCGACTTTAATCCTTGTCTTGAATGCAAGCTGTGCGTTGCCGCCTGTCCGACCGGCGCCATTGGCCCCGACGGGCATTTCAATTTCGCCGCCTGCTACACGCATAACTATCGCGAGTTCATGGGCGGCTTCGGCGATTGGGTCGAGACTGTCGCTTCAAGCGATAGCGCGCGCGATTATCGAGAAAAAGTCTCGGGCGCAGAGACGGTGTCGATGTGGCAGAGCCTGTCGTTCGGCGCGAACTACAAGGCGGCTTATTGCCTGTCCGTTTGCCCGGCCGGCGAGGATGTCATCGGTCCCTACCTCGCCGACCGCAAGCAATTCATGGAAGAAACGCTCAAGCCGCTGCGCGAGAAGCCGGAAACGGTTTACGTCGCGCGCGGTACCGACGCGGAAGACTTCGTCCCGCGCAGCCTGCCCCACAAGCGGGTGAAGATCGTCCGCTCCGGGTTGCCGCGGCAGACCTCGATCCGCGGCTTCTTGCGCGCACTGCCGCTGGTCTTCCAGCGCGGGCGCTCGAAGGGGCTCGCCGCCACCTATCACTTCACATTCACCGGCCGCGAGCCCGCGGAAGCGACGGTCGTCATCCGCGACCGCACGCTGAAGGTTACGGACGGCCATCAAGGCGAGCCTGATCTGCGGGTGATCGCCGACGGCGACGCATGGCTGCGGTTCTTGCGCAAGGAAGCAAGCCTGCCTTGGGCGCTCCTTCGCCGCCGTGTGAAGCTCAAGGGTTCGCCGCGGTTGCTGCTCGCCTTTGGGCGCTGCTTTCCGTCCTAGGTCCGGCCGTGCTGCTTGCTCACGACACCCGCTGGGACTGAACGGATGCATTTTTTGCGAGCGGCGCAAACAAATGCAACCATTAGACGGTGATGACGGCGCCCCAAAATTTAAATCCCGGCGGCGTTAATTCGCCATGTTTGGTGGTGCTTTCGGGGCCTCGGCCGGCCCTGCTGCGGCCGTTAGCGATTTGACAGCCGGGGCCGGATTACCCATGTTCCCGGCGGCCGCAAACCCTTGGGATATCAACCAGGCGTCAAAAAAGGCCAATAAATCATTGGGTTACTATGAATCTTGTCGTAGTTGAATCGCCCGCTAAGGCGAAAACGATCAATAAGTATCTCGGACGCGGCTACGAGGTTTTGGCCTCTTTTGGCCATGTCCGCGACCTGCCCGCCAAGTCCGGCTCGGTCGATCCCGAGCACGATTTCCGCATGGTCTGGGAGGTCGATGCCAAGGCTCAGAAGCGCCTCAACGACATCGCCGAGGCGGCCAAGAGCGCGGACAAGCTCATTCTGGCGACCGACCCCGACCGCGAGGGCGAGGCGATTTCCTGGCACGTGCTGGAAGTGCTCAAGCAGAAGAAGGCGCTGACCGGCCAGCCGATCGAGCGGGTGGTTTTCAATGCCATCACCAAGCAGGCGGTGACGGAGGCGATGAGCCACCCGCGCGGGATCGACCAGGCTTTGGTCGACGCTTATCTCGCCCGGCGCGCGCTCGACTATCTTGTCGGCTTCACGCTCTCGCCGGTGCTCTGGCGCAAGCTTCCGGGCGCGCGTTCGGCCGGCCGCGTGCAGTCGGTGGCGCTGCGGCTCGTCTGCGATCGCGAGCTCGAAATCGAGAAATTCATCCGCAGGGAATACTGGTCGCTGATCGCGACGCTGGCGACGCCGCGCAACGAGACCTTCGAGGCGCGCCTTGTCGGCGCCGACGGCAAGAAGCTGCAGCGGCTCGACATCGGCTCCGGCGACGAGGCGGAAGCCTTCAAACAGGCGCTGGAAACCGGGACCTTCAGCGTCGTCAATGTCGAAGCGAAGCCGCTCAAGCGCCATCCGCAACCGCCCTTCACCACCTCCACCCTGCAACAGGAAGCAAGCCGCAAGCTCGGCTTTGCGCCCGCGCACACGATGCGGGTGGCGCAGCGGCTCTACGAAGGCATCGATGTCGATGGCGAGACCATCGGTCTCATTACTTATATGCGTACCGACGGCGTGCAGATCGCTGGCGAAGCGATCAGCGCTGCGCGCAGCGTGATCGAGGCCGACTTCGGCAACAAATACGTGCCGCAGGCACCGCGACGCTACGAGACCAAGGCCAAGAACGCGCAGGAAGCGCACGAAGCCATCCGTCCGACCGACCTCGCCCGCCGGCCGCGCGAGGCCAAAGGCTTCCTCGATGCCGACCAGGCCAGGCTCTATGAGCTCATTTGGCTGCGTACGGTCGCAAGCCAGATGGAATTGGCCGAACTTGAACGCACGACCGCCGACATTACGGCGAAAGTCGCCGCGCGCGTGCTGGAGCTGCGCGCCACCGGCACGGTGGTGAAATTCGACGGCTTTCTCGCGGTCTATCAGGAAGGCCACGACGACGATGCCGACGACGAGGAATCGCGCCGCTTGCCGGCCATGAGCGGCGGCGAGAAGCTGACCAAGCGCTCGATCGCCGCGAACCAGCATTTCACCGAGCCGCCGCCGCGCTATTCCGAGGCCTCGCTGGTCAAGCGCCTGGAAGAACTCGGCATCGGCCGGCCCTCGACCTACGCCTCGATCCTGCAGGTGCTCAAGGACCGCAAGTATGTGCGGCTCGACAAGCGCCGGCTCTATCCGGAAGACCGCGGCCGTATCGTCGTCGCCTTTCTCGAGAGCTTCTTCGCCCGCTATGTGGAATACGATTTCACCGCCGGCCTCGAGGAGCAGCTCGACCAGATTTCCAACAACGAGGTCGCCTGGCGCGACGTGCTGCGCGACTTCTGGCGCGACTTCATCGGCGCGATCGACGAGACCAAAGATCTGAAAATCTCCGACGTGATCGATGCGCTCGATGCGCTGCTCGCGCCGCATCTGTTCCCGCCGCGCGCCGATGGCGGCGATCCGCGCGCCTGTCCGGGCTGCGGCAACGGCCGCTTGACGCTGAAGCTTTCCAAGTTCGGCGCCTTCATCGGCTGCTCAAACTATCCGGAATGCCGCTACACCCGCCCGCTCACCATGCCGGGCGACGGCATCGGCGAGATCGGCACCAAGAAGCTAGGCGAGGATCCGAAGTCCGGCCTCGAAGTGACTTTGCGCAGCGGACGCTTCGGGCCTTACGTGCAGCTCGGCGAAGCGGTCGATGGCGAAAAGCCCAAGCGCGCCGGCCTGCCGAAGGGCACCGTGCCGGACGACGTCGACCTCGATCGCGCGCTTCAACTCTTGTCATTGCCGCGCGAAGTTGGCCGCCATCCGGAAGACGGTGAGCCGATCAAAGCGGCCATCGGCCGCTTCGGGCCTTACATCCAGCACGGCAAGACCTACGCCAATCTGGAATCGGGCGACGACATCTTCCACATCGGCCTGAACCGGGCCGTGACGCTGATCGCTGAGAAGATCGCGAAGGGCCCGCGCCGGCGCTTCGGCGCCGATCCGGGCCGCCCACTCGGCTTGCATCCCACCAAGGGCGGTCCGATCGCGGCGAGGAACGGCCGCTACGGGCCTTATGTCAGCCACGAGGGCGTCAACGCGACACTGCCGAGCGACAAGACGCCGGAAACGATAACGCTTGAAGAGGCAGTAGCGTTGATCGATGCGCGCGCCGAGCGGAGCGGCCCGACCGCACGCGCCCGGCCGCGTGCGGCGAAGCGGCCATCGCCCGGCACCGCCCGTCACATCAAAGCTTCATCCAAACGGCCGGGGGCACCCGCCGCCAAACGGGCACCGGCCGGCAAAGCACCACGCAAGTCGACACAAGCTGCCGAATAACGCACCGGCCGCTTATATTGGCCAGGGAAGGCCACTGAGCGGTCCATGAAACGAACCTCCCTCCCCTCGCGCGACGAGCTTTTGGCTTTCATCCGCGAGCGCTCCGGCAATGTTGGCACGCGTGAGATCGCGCGCGCATTCGGCGCCAAGAACGCCGATCGCGCCGAACTCAAGCGCATGCTCCGCGATTTGACCGAAGGCGGTCACATCGAACGACACAGAAAGAGGCTGCATCGCCCCGGCACTTTGCCGCCGGTCGTCCTTGCCGACATCACCGGCCGCGACAACGACGGCGAATTGCTGGCGCGGCCGACAGAGTGGGACGAGGACGCGCACGGCGCGGCTCCCGTCATTCGCATCGCCTCCCAACGCCGCGCCCGGCCGGGAGAAGTAGCCGGCGTCGGCGACCGAGCGCTCCTTCGTGTCGAGCGCGACGGCGAAGAAACCAACGGCCGCGTCATCAAGCTGATCGATCGCGCCAAGCATCGCGTGCTCGGCATTTTTCGCGGACTGCCGGACGGCGGCGGGCGGCTCGTTCCGATCGACAAAAAACAGCTCGGCCGCGAATTGACCATCCCGCGCGATCGCACCGCCGGCGCCGCCGACGGCGATCTTGTGGCCGTCGAGGTCGCGCGCCATGGCCGGCTCGGGCTGCCGGCAGGCTCGGTGGTGGAGCGGCTCGGCTCGCTCAAGAATGAGAAGGCCGTCAGCCTGATCGCGATCCATGCGCACGGCATTCCCCACACCTTCAGCCGCTCACTGATGAGCGAAGCCGACGCGGCGCGGCCGGCGACGCTCGCAGGCCGCGAGGATTGGCGGCATGTGCCCTTCGTCACCATCGACCCGCCCGACGCCAAGGACCACGACGACGCCGTGCATGCGGCGCTCGATTCCGATCCGCGTAATCAGGGCGGTCACGTCGTGTCCGTCGCCATCGCCGACGTGGCGCACTATGTGCGGCCGGGCTCGGCGCTCGACCGCGCCGCGCTCGAACGCGGCAATTCGGTCTACTTCCCCGACCGCGTCGTGCCGATGCTGCCGGAACGTATTTCCAACGATCTGTGCTCGCTGCGTCCGCTCGAAGACCGTCCGGCGCTTGCGGTGCGAATGATCATCAGCGCCGACGGCCGCAAACGCTCGCACAGCTTTCATCGCGTCATGATCCGTTCGGCCGCGAGGCTGCACTACGAACAGGCGCAGCTCGCGGTGTCGGGACGCACCGACGAGATCACCGAGCCGCTCGTGGAAAAGATTCTCGAGCCGCTCTATGCGGCCTATCGCGCGGTGCTGCATGCGCGCAACGAGCGCGGGCCGCTCGATCTCGAATTGCCCGAGCGCAAGATCCTGCTGAAATCCGACGGCACCGTCGATCGCATCATCATTCCGCAGCGGCTGGAGTCGCACCGGCTGATCGAAGAATTCATGATCCTTGCCAACGTGGCGGCCGCCGAAACCTGCGAGCGGGTGCGCGTGCCGCTGATCTACCGCGTGCACGACGAGCCGTCGGCGGAAAAGCTCACAGCGCTGCGCGAATTCCTTGCCACGCTCGATATCTCGCTGCCGAAAAGCGGCGCGCTGCGGCCGGATGCGTTCAACGGCATCCTGCAGCGGGTCAAGGGCCGCGAGGTCGAGCGCCTGGTCAACGAGGTCGTACTGCGCAGCCAGGCGCAGGCGGAGTATTCGCCGGAGAATTTCGGCCATTTCGGCCTCAACTTGCGGCGCTATGCGCATTTCACGTCGCCGATCCGCCGCTATGCCGATCTTGTCGTGCATCGCGCGCTGATCCGCGCGCAGAAGCTCGGACCTGACGGACTGCCCGAAGCGACCGAGCCGCGCGCGCTTGCCGAAGTCGCCGCCAACATTTCGGCCACCGAGCGCCGCGCCATGAAGGCCGAACGCGAGACCGCCGACCGGCTGATCGCGCATTTCCTCGCCGATCGCGTCGGCGCCACCTTCGACGGGCACATTTCCGGGGTCACCCGCGCCGGCTTGTTTGTCGAGCTCGACGAAACCGGCGCCGACGGCTTGATACCGGCGCGCCTCATCGGCGATGAGTATTTCCACTTCGACGAAAAAGGCCGCGCCTTCACCGGCAGATCGGCAACATTCCGGCTAGGCGATCCGGTGACCGTCGAGTTGGTCGAGGCGGCGCCGGTCGCCGGCGCGCTGCGCTTCCGGCTGCTGCATGCCGCGCATGCGGGCAGAGCGGAGCGGACTCGACATAAATCGAAGGAGCAGCGCACAATCGCGCCGGGCGGAAAACGATCATCGGGACATGCAAAATCGAAACACAGAGGCAAGAAACGATGAAAGACGATCCCGAGCCGATGGTCGGAAGCGGCACAGTGGACGACAGAGCCGAGCGGCTCACGCGCACGATTCGCGATCAATCCTCGCCCAATCTGCGGCCGCGCGATTCCGCCACTTTGATCCTGATCGACCGCTCCGGGACAGTGCCGAAGGTGCTACTCGGGCGCCGTCATGAGCGGCATCGCTTTCTGCCGGGCAAGTTCGTATTTCCCGGCGGCCGGGTCGAGATCAAGGACCGGCTGATGCCGGCGGCGGCGCCGCTGCATGAGCGCGACACCGAGCGCCTGATGCGGCGCGTGAAGCGGCCGAGCCTCGCCAAAGCCGCGGCCTATGCGCTCGCCGCCATCCGCGAGACCTATGAAGAGACCGGCCTGATGCTGGGCGCGCCGTCGCCCAACGCTTTCCCGGCGCCGGCCGAAGCCTGGGAGCCATTCGCCAAGGCCGGCATCGTCCCCGATCTCAGCGCCGTGCATTTCATCGGCCGCGCCATCACACCGCCCGGCCGTCCACGCCGGTTCGACAGCCGCTTCTTTGCCACCGATTTCAACGCGGTCGTCCGCCAGGACAAGGGCTTCGTCGGTGCCGACTCGGAATTGGTCGAAGTGGTCTGGATGCCAATCAACGAGGCACGCCGCCTCGACATTCCCGGCATCACCGCCATCGTGCTGGAAGAGCTGCAGGACCGGATCGCAACCGGCATGAGCCATGACTATCCGGTGCCGCTCTACCGCATGCTGCACAAGAAGTTTCTGCGGGAAATACTTTGAGGTTTCTTAGTTCTTCGGGTAGGTGCCGCTAACGACATTTTCCGGCATGTGGCGTTGTTGCGGCCTTGAGCGCCGCTGGCCGCTCGGACTTGTCGAGATATGCGACAACAACCTGATAATCGTACTGGTCAAAAGCGCACTCGTCGGCCTTTCCCGACTTGACCAGACGCGCGACCATTCGAGTGTCGCAAACCGAAACTCTGTCTTTTGGTGCGAGCGCCGCGAGTTTCTGCCTGGTAATTCCGGCGCTTGCGAGTGCCTCAAAGTCGGTATCGTCCAAGACGAATGAGCCGCCATGGACTTTGCAGGTAAACGACTTCGTGTCATCCGCGAGCACTGATCCGTTTGACAAGTAGATCGAAAGGATTCCGACCGATAAAAACAAGCAGATTTGCCGCTGCTTCATTGCATCCCCCGTTGTGCTCGTTTCCTACGCCTGCAGCACATCCTTAATCCAACCGGGAGACTAGCCTTTTCAGGGTTTCTTGACATTGCCGGTTTGGCGACTAGGTTGTCGCCCAACAAACGCACCGAGTTCGAGGTCCGACCATGGCCAAAGCCACCAATATCAAGATCAAGCTCGTTTCCAGCGCCGACACCGGCTTCTACTACGTGACGCGCAAGAATTCGCGCACCATGACCGACAAGCTGGTGAAGAAGAAATACGACCCGGTCGCCAAGAAGCACGTCGAGTTCCGCGAATCCAAGATCAAGTAGGCCTTCGCGCAAGTTCTGCGCGATGCTGTTTCCGGACTTCCGGCGCGGCCGGCAGCGCTTAGACGACATCGAGATTAACTACGTGACGGCGGGCAAGGGCCCGCCGCTTCTGCTTCTGCACGGCTTCCCGCAAAGCCTCGCCATGTGGGCGCGCGTGGCGCCGATACTGGCGGCCGATTTCACCGTGGTCTGCGCCGACCTGCGCGGCTACGGCGACTCATCGAAGCCGAAATGCGCGCCCGACAGGTCGAATTATTCCTTCCGCGCCATGGCCGGCGATCAGGTCGGCTTGATGAAGGCGCTCGGCTTCCATCGCTTTCATGTGGTCGGCCATGATCGCGGCGGGCGCACCGCGCACCGGATGGCGCTCGATCATCCGGATGTCGTCGTTTCGCTCGCCGTCCTCGACATCGTGCCGACCTATGCGATGTTCATGGAAACCAACCGCCAGGTCGCCGGCGCGTATTGGCACTGGTATTTTCTCTCGCAGCCGGAGCCGTTTCCCGAGCGGCTAATCGCATCCGATCCGGACTTTTTTTATGAGACGTGTCTTGTCGGATGGGGCGCGACCAAGCTGGACGATTTCGACGTGGAACTCGTCGCCGAATACCGCCGGTGTTGGCGCACGCCGGAGATGGTCCACGGCTCATGCTCCGATTACCGAGCGGCCGCCAGCATCGATCTGGAACACGACGCGGCGGACATCGACAAGAAAGTCGCCTGCCCGACGCTTGCCTTCTGGGGCGGCAACGGCGTCATGCACAAGCTCTTCGACATTGGCGCGGCGTGGCGCAAGCGCTGCGAATACGTCGCCACCGAGAACTTGCCCGGCGGGCACTTTTTCATCGATCAGTTCCCGAGCGAGACGGCCCAGATTCTTGGCAAGTTTTTAAGGGGCTGAAGCGTTCCGCCTCTGCGACGCGCCTCTTACGGCGACCACGCAACGGCGCCCGGCCTCGCCTTGGAGACGTCACAACAGCGCCCTATCGTCCATAACGGCACTTTGGGAGGGAGTTCTCACTTTCAGAGGTGATCTCATGAACACGCAAGATCTTGCAAAAAGTTTCACCGAAATGTGCACCAAGGGCGAGTTCGACGCCGCCGGCAAGAAGTTCTGGTCCGACGACATCGTGAGCCATGAGCCGATGACCGGCGACATGGCGGAACTCAAAGGACGCAAGGCGGTCGAAGGAAAGGGCGAATGGTGGTACGAAAACCACACCGTACACAATGTCCACGTCGAGGGTCCGTATGTGCACGGCGACCAGTTCGTCGTTCGCTTCAAGATGGACGTGACGCCCAAGGGCGGCCAACGCATGAACCTCGACGAGGTCGGCCTTTACACGGTGAAGAACGGCAAGATCGTCGAGGAGCGCTTCTTCATGGGCGGCCACTAAACCTCACGCGGCGTCCGGCACCACGCGATTGCGGCCGTCACGCTTGGCACGATAGAGCGCCTGGTCGGCGCGCTTGAGCAGGCTTGCGGCGTTGTCGTCCTCCCCGCGCAGCGCGGCAATGCCGATCGAGAGCGTGACCGGAATTGTGCGCTGGCCCTGGTCGATCGGAAACGGCTCGGCGGCAACGCGCCGGCGCAGCCGCTCCGCCACCATGGCCGCCACCGCCATGTCGGTTTCCGGCATCACGATGACGAATTCTTCGCCACCGGTGCGGCAGGCGAGATCGATGCCGCGGATCGAGCGTTTGACGCGCAGCGCCAGGTCGCGCAGCACGTCGTCGCCGGCATCATGGCCGTAGGTGTCGTTGATCGACTTGAAATAGTCGATATCGAGCATCAGCGCCGACAGCGGCTTGCCGCGCGCGCCGGCCTGCTCGATCAGCGTCGAGAGATGGTTTTCCATGTAGCGCCGGTTGAACAAGCCGGTGAGCGCGTCGGTGATTGCCATCTCGATCGAGGTCTGCACATTGTCGCGCAGCCGCTCGGTGTAACGGCGCTTGCGCACTTGACTGCGGGTGCGCGCCAGCAGCTCGGCCTTGTCGATCGGCCGCATCAGATAATCGTTCACGCCGATTTCCAGCCCGCGCAAGGTGCGCGCGCCGTTCTCGGGCTCGGTGAGAGCCAGGATAGGCATGTTGCGGGTGCGGTCGAGCGAGCGGATCTGGCTGCACAGCCGAAGCCCGTCGAAATTCTCCAGCGACAGCGACACGATCACCAGGTCGTAGTTGCCGTCGGTCGTGCGGAACAATGCTTCGTTCGGGTTCGCTTCCACATCGACTGAATGCTCGGCGGCAAGCGTCGCGGAGATGCGCTCGTGCGAGGCCGGCCGGTCGTCGACGATGAGCACGCGGCCGCCGCGGCCGGTATCGGCCACCGCTTCCCGCTCCGGCGATTCAATGCCGATGTCGCGCGAGGTCACCGCGCGCATGCGTAACTCGTCGGTCACCATCTTGAGCCGCGCCAGCGAGCGCACGCGCGCGATCAGCGCCAGTTCCGGGATCGGCTTGGTGAGGAAATCGTCGGCGCCGGCTTCGAGGCCGCGCACTTTGTCCGACGGCTGATCGAGCGCGGTGACCATGATCACCGGAATGTGGTGGGTGGCCGGGTTGCTCTTCAGCCGCCGGCATACTTCGAAGCCATCCATGTCGGGCATCATCACGTCGAGCAGGACGAGATCGCATTCGGCGCGCTCGCAGATCGAGAGCGCGTCCTTGCCGCTCATCGCCGTGACCACGTCGAAATACTCCGCCGACAGCCGCGCTTCCAAAAGCTTGACGTTGGCGGGGACATCGTCGACGACCAAAACGCGCGCAGTCATGAGCTCTACCTACGGGTTGCCCAGAAAGTGGCGGATGGTCTCGATGAATTTGCCGACTGAAATAGGTTTTGACAGATAAGCCTCGCAGCCGCCCTCGCGGATGCGTTCTTCGTCGCCCTTCATGGCGAAGGCGGTCACCGCGACGACCGGAATGGCGCGCAGATCCTCATCGTCCTTCAGCCATTTGGTGACTTCGAGGCCGGAAACCTCCGGAAGCTGAATGTCCATCAGGATCAAATCCGGCCGATGTTTGCGCGCGAGATCGAGCGCCTCGATGCCGTTGCGGGTCGCCACGGTGGTGTAGCCATGAGCTTCCAACAGATCGTGGAAGAGCTTCATATTGAGCTCGTTGTCTTCCACGATCAGGACGGTTTTGGCCATCCCCAGTCCTCACTTGCCCCAAGCGAAAAAATTCCCCGGCAGCAAGCGCCCCGAGCTTTAAAGCATGATCCGGAAAAAGCCTGCCCCGGGACTTGGTCCGGGGTGGGAGCCGGTTTTCCGAAAAGATCATGCTCCACTAGAGAGTTAGAGCGCCAATCGATTCGATCAGAAGCAATTGCGCTACCGAAAGCTAGTGCGGATTCATTACGGAAAGGCAAATGGAACCTCATGAAAAAGCCGTTACCGCCGGCGCGTGAAGCAGCCGAAATGCTTGCAGTTCAGGCACTTACGTTCATTGCCGAAGACCCCGAGCGAATGGGCAGGTTCCTTGCCGCAACGGGGCTCGAGCCGGGCCAAATCCGCGCCGCCGCGCAGCAGGAAGGCTTTTTCGCCGGCGTGCTGGAGCATATGCTCGCTGACGAGAGTCTCCTCGTTGCGTTTGCCGAAAGCGCTGGGATCGATCCGGCCGAGATTGCGCGCGCCCGCGTCGCGCTCGGCCGGAGATGGGAGCGAGATCTGCCGTGAGCGCCTTTTGCCGCGACTGCCTTGCGGATGCGTTCGCGCAAGCGACGCGTTGCGGGGCGTGCGGCTCGCCGCGCATCGTGCGCCACGACGAACTCGCCAAGCTCTCCATTGCACATGTCGACTGCGACGCCTTCTACGCCACGATCGAGAAGCGCGACGACCCGTCGCTTGCCGCCGAACCGGTGATCGTCGGCGGCGGCCGCCGCGGCGTGGTCGCCGCCGCCTGCTATGTGGCGCGCACCTACGGCGTGGGCTCGGCCATGCCGATGTTCGAGGCGCTGCGGCTTTGCCCGCACGCGCGCGTAGTGCGGCCGAACATGGAGAAATATGCGCGCGTCGGGCGCGAGGTGCGGCAGTTGATGCTGGCGCTCACGCCGTTGGTCGAGCCGCTGTCGATCGACGAAGCGTTCCTCGATCTCACCGGCACCGCGCGCTTGCACGGCCTCTCGCCCGCCAAGGTGCTGGCGCGCTTTGCGATCGAGGTGGAGACGAAGCTTTCGATCACCGTCTCGATCGGACTGTCGTGCAACAAATTCCTCGCCAAGATCGCTTCGGATCTCGACAAGCCGCGCGGCTTTGCCGTGCTGAGCGCAACGGAAGCGCCGGGCTTTCTTGCTCCCAAGCCGGTGAGCTTCATCTTCGGCGTCGGCAAAGTGAGTGCGGCGCGGCTTGCGCGCGACGGCTTTGCGCGCATCGCCGACCTGCAAAAAGTCAGCGAAGTCGACATGATGCGCCGCTACGGCGAGGAAGGCCGCCGCCTGGCGCGGCTTTCCCGCGGCATCGATTTGCGCAAGGTCAGCGCCGATCGCGAGACCAAGAGCGTGTCGTCGGAAACGACCTTCGACCGCGACATCGCCGATTTCCGCGCGCTCGAACGCATCCTCTGGGCGCAGACCGAGGAAGTGTCGGCGCGGCTGAAGGAAAAAGCGCTTGCCGGCGCAACCGTGACGCTGAAGCTGAAGACCGCGGACTTTCGCATCCGCACGCGCGCCCATTCATTTGCATCGCCGACGCAGCTTGCCGGCAGGATTTTCGCCGCCGCACGCACGCTCCTCGAACGCGAAGCCGACGGCACGAAATTCCGCCTGCTGGGCGTGGGGCTGAGTGCGCTGACCACCGCGGACCACGCCGACCCGGCGGATTTCGTCGACGGCCGCGCCGCCGAGGCCGAGCACGCCGTCGACCGCGTGCGCGCCCGCTTTGGCGACGATGCGCTGATCAGAGGTTTGGCGTTCGAGCGGCCGGAGGAGCGTTGAGCGCCCGCCAGTGCCGGAGCGTTCTCTGCTGCGGGCAATGTTCGGCCAGGCGATCACGTCCGCATTCCTATTGCAGGTCGAAATGTCGGATCATCGTCGGGCCAAAGAACTGGCGCGTAGTGATCGAACTGCATCGTGAACGTGGCACGCCCCTGACTCATGGAGCGCAAGTTGTCGACGTATGAGAACATGTTGGCGAGCGGGACCATCGCGGTGATGACGTTGGCGTTGCCGCGCATGTCCTGGCCTAGAATCTGGCCGCGCCGCGAATTCAGGTCGCCGATTACCGAGTCGATATAGTCTTCCGGCGTCACCACCTCGACCTTCATGATCGGCTCGAGTAGAACTGGCCCGCCCTTCTGCAACGCCTCGCGCAAAGCCATGCGGGCGGCAATCTCGAAAGCGAGCGCCGACGAGTCCACCTCGTGGAACTTGCCGTTGACCAGCGACACTTTCAGATCGACCACCGGGGAGCCGGCGAGCACGCCGGATCCGAGCACCGACTCCAATCCCTTCTGGACGCCGGGGATGAAATCATTGGGCACCGCGCCGCCGACGATCTCGTTCTCGAACACGAAGCTCGGGGTACTACCCGCGGGCAGCGGCTCGGCGACGATCTTGACCTCGGCGTATTGACCAGAACCGCCGGTCTGCTTCTTGTGCGCGTAGGTGGCCGTCGCCTGGCGGGTCATCTTCTCGCGATAGGCGACCTGCGGCGCGCCGATATCGGCGTCGACCTTATAGGTCCGCTTGAGGATATCGATCTTGTCGGCGAGGTGCGATTCGCCCATGCCCTTGATGATGGTCTGACCCGACTCCTGATCAGTCGTCACCCGGAACGAAGGGTCCTCGGCGACGAGCTTGGCGAGCGCAACGCCGACCTTCTCCTGATCGGCTTTCGACTTCGGCTCGATCGCGATCTCGATCAGCCAGGGCTGCTTGTCGATGTAATCTCCCATCGGTCAGGTCAGGGCAGGAGCGACAAACGCGTCAGGCTCGTCATTGCGAGGAGCGAACGCAAACGAAGCAATCCAGATCCTTGGATTGCTTCGTCCCGCGGGCCCGCAATGACGCGGTGTCCGAATTCTCACGGACAAGGCTTCGGCTGCTTGATCTCCAGCGACGAGAGCTTGCCGGTGACGACGAAGTCGTTGTAGTCGAGTGACAGCGCGCGCGAGACGCCGTTTTCGTAAAGCTCGAAGCCGATGGCATAGACCGGTGTCTGTTCGCTGTTCTTCTGCGCTTTCGCCTTTTCGAAATAGCTGATCGTGACCGGCCAGCGCGCCACGCCGGCAAGCTTGGGTTCCTCCGCCGCCGCGTCGTCATGCTTGCGTTCGTCGGGCGCGATCTTGCGGCCGATCACGGTGAGCGTGTTGTAGACCTTCTCGCCGGTCTCCGATCCGTCATAGACCGGAAAGTCGAGAACGGCTTTGCCCGCGCGCGCCGCGTCGATGACGCGCATCATGTGTTGGGTCGGAAACACCACCGCGGCATCGATATCGAGCGCCTTGTGCTCGGGCTTGGCGAGTTTGATGGCGGTAGCGCCGGAGCTGTGCTCGGCGTTGCCATCGACGGAATCGACGAGGTTCTGATCGAGGAAATTCTCCGACGTGAACTTGAAGCTCTTGGCGTCGCCGCCTTCCCAAGTGGTCGAGCGCAAGTCGCTGGTGGACACTTTGCCCTCGCCGGAATCAAGCTCCGAGACCTGGCGGAATTTCAGCGTGTAGCCTTCGCAGGCATTACCGTCGAAATCATACAGAATGCGCCCGCGCACGGAGGCGACCTGCGAAGCATCGCGCGCGCGGCCAAGTGCCAGATCGTAAACCGCCCGGTGCGGAGCAAGCATGATCGGCGCCTCCTCCGCTTGACTGGCGAAGGGCGTGAAAGTGGCAGACGCGAAGATGAGCGTCAGCGCAAGGAAAGCGCCGGGGGTTGCAGGATGGTGCGTTACGATCATGAGACTCGCTCGTTTTGGTCTCGTTCGAATCTGTTCCCGGCGCGGTTGATTGCGAAATTCTTACGGGATTTTGTCGGCCGCATGGCGGCGAAGATAGGCGGCTCGCAAGGCCGCCGCAACCGCGCCCGGCAAGCGAGATGGCCGCCGAGAGCCGCTACCGCTCTCTTGCATAGGGACCTGCGATCGGCCAAGAAGATTACGATTTTGCAGCGCATTTGGAGGGCGGTTATGGCCGGTATGGTAGAGAAAAAGTTGCAGGAGCTTGGCGTCGTTTTGGCGGAACCGACGACCCCGTCGGCCAATTACGTGCCGTTCGTGCGGACCGGCAATCTCCTGACGGTCTCCGGTCAGATCTGCTACGAAGGCGGCAAGCTCGTCGCGACCGGCAAACTCGGCGCCGGCGTGTCGATCGAAGAGGGCCAGAAGGCGGCGCGCGCGTGCGCCATCAACGTGCTGGCGCAGGCCAAAGCCGCGCTCGGCGATCTCGATAAGGTCGTGCGCGTGGTGCGGCTCGGCGGCTTCGTCAATTCGGCGCCGAATTTCCTCGAAGGACCGAAGGTGATGAACGGCGCTTCCGACCTGATGGTTGCCGCCTTCGGCGACAAAGGCAAGCATGCCCGCTCGACGATCGGCGTCGCGGTTCTGCCGCTGGACTCCGCCATGGAAGTCGAGGCGCTGTTTGAAGTTTCTTAGAGCGCCGATCGATAGGTTCGATTGGCGCTCTAGCCCCTGTGGTGGAGCAAACCCATTCGGAAAACCGGTGGCCACTTTTCCGGATCGTGCTCAAGTGACACGACGCGACTGGCTGACCGCGCGGCCGTTCGCTCATCGCGGACTGCATGATGCCGCCGACGGTGTGATCGAAAACACCGCCGGCGCCGTGCGCGCGGCGCTGGTGGCCGATTACGGCATCGAGATCGACCTGCAGATCAGCGCCGACGGCGAGGCCATGGTCCACCATGACCCCGAGCTCGGCCGGCTGACCGAAGGATCCGATAGACTCGACCAAATGACCGCGGCGGCGCTCAAGGGCGTCGCCTTCCGCGGCAGCACTGAGCGCATGATTACGCTCGGCGAGCTTTGCGATCTCGTTGGCGGGCGTGTGCCGCTACTCATCGAAATGAAGAGCCGGTTCGACGGCGATCAGCGCCTGCCGCTGCGGGTGGCGACCGTGCTCGCCCGCTATCGCGGCCCGGCGGCGCCAATGTCGTTTGATCCGGCGCAGCTTGCGCTGCTGCGGCAAAAGGCCCCTCGCCTGCCACGCGGCATTGTCGCCGCAAAGTACCGTCCGCATCCTTACTGGGATCAAATGCCGCTGCTACAGCGTTACGGCATGGGCTTCCTGCTTCCCGCTGCCTTGACCGCACGACCACATTTCGTCGCTTATGCCGTCAATAATCTGCCGGCGATTGCGCCCGCTTTGGCCCGGCACGCTTTGTGCCTGCCGGTGTTGACGTGGGTGGTGCGCAGTGAGGTCGAGCAGGCGCGTGCGATGCGCTTTGCCGACCAGATCATTTTCGAAGGCTTTCGGCCATGAATGCTTCCAAGACGCATGCTTCCAAGACCGATGCCGAAAACGATCCGGCCGGGAGCGTCAAAGACCCCGCCCGCGGGGCGAAGGCGCCGGGCGAGCTCCGCATCGTTGCCGTGAACGCGATCAGCGAGGCGCCTGCCGGGGCCTGGGACGCTTGTGCCAATCCGGTTGCCGATCCGGGTTGCCCTGCTCTCCGCGCAGCTCCAACATCGGTTGAGGAGATCTCGCATAACCCTTTCCTATCACACGCATTTCTTTCGGCCTTGGAGACCTCGAAATCGGTCGGCGCTCGCGCCGGCTGGCAGGTTCAGCATCTGCTGGTGCAGGCAGCCGACGGCACGCTCGTTGCCGCCGCGCCCTGCTATCTCAAGAACCATTCGCGTGGCGAATACGTGTTCGACCAAGGCTGGGCGGAGGCTTACGCCCATGCCGGCGGCAACTACTATCCGAAACTGCAAGTCACAGTGCCGTTCACGCCGGCGACCGGGCGCCGGCTCCTGGTGCGGCCGGGCCCGCATGCGGTCGGCGCCCGCCAAGCTCTCGTCGGCGGACTTGTCGAGCTTTGCCGCATCGACGGCGCCTCCGGCGTGCACATCACGTTCGCAAGCGAAGACGAATACCGGTTCCTGGGCGAGCTCGGCTTTCTGCAGCGCACCGACCAGCAATTCCACTGGGAAAACGCCGGCTATGGCAGCTTCGACGATTTCCTCGGCGCGCTCGCCTCGCGCAAGCGCAAGACCATCCGCCGCGAACGCCAAGACGCGCTTCAAAACGGCATCGACGTGCAGTGGCTCACCGGCAGCGATCTCACCGAAGATGTGTGGGATCACTTCTTCGCCTTCTACATGGAGACCGGCTCACGCAAATGGGGCCGCCCGTATCTGACCCGACCGTTCTTTTCGCTGATCGGCGAGACGATGCGCGATCGAGTCCTTCTGGTGATGGCTAAGCGGGCCGGACGCTGGATCGCAGGCGCGATCAATTTTATCGGCTCGGAAACATTGTTCGGCCGCCATTGGGGCGCGGTCGAGCATCATCCCTTCCTGCATTTCGAACTGTGCTATTACCAGGCCATCGACTACGCCATTGCGCACAAGCTTCAACGCGTTGAGGCGGGCGCGCAGGGCGAGCACAAGATCGCCCGCGGCTACATGCCGACCACCACCTATTCGGCGCATTACATCGCCGATCCGGCCTTGCGGCGGGGCATCGCCGATTATCTCAAACGTGAGCGCGCCTACGTCGCCGCAATGGGCGACGAGCTTGCCGCCGCCGGCCCCTTTCGCCAAGACCTTGATCGCCAAGACGTTGATCGCCAAGACATCGCGACTGAGACGGATTGACCGCAACGCCGTCGCCTTTCATACGATGCATTTTTCGCAGCCGACTGCGCGCCGGTGGTGCAGGCAGATTTGGAGCACCGCGCAAGCGCGCTAGTCAGGAACGACGGCGGGAGGACCGATGACGAGCTACGATCCGAACAACATCTTTGCCAAAATCTTGCGCGGCGAGCTGCCGGCGTACAAGGTGTACGAGGATGACAAGACGTTCGCCTTTCTCGACATCATGCCGCGCGCGCCAGGCCATACGCTGGTGATTCCGAAGACGCCGGCGCGCAACATCCTCGACATCAAGGCGGACGATTTGTCCGAGCTGATCAAAAGGGTGCAGACGATTGGGCGTGCAGCCGTGAAGGCGTTTGCCGCCGATGGCCTCACCGTTCAGCAATTCAACGAGCCGGCCGGCGGACAAGTCGTGTTCCACCTGCATGTGCATGTCATTCCGCGCAAGATCGGCGTCGCGCTCAAGCCCGCCGCAAGCTTCAAGGAAGAGCCGCCGGTGTTGGCCGAACATGTGCAGAGGATCGCGGCGGCGCTGGGCAGTTGACGTGCCGCCGGAATTTGCAGCGCACCGCTCCCGATCTCGAAAGATGAGATCTTAAAAGATGCCTTGCGGCTGCAAGCCCAGTTGCTGGCACCCATAGAGAGCCGACAGCGTGTCCCAGTCGATGCTGGAATGGAGCGCCGCGGTATTGGCGTCGCGCCAAAATCGCTGAATGCGATTTTTCTCGTCGGCCGCCGCCGCGCCCGACTTGGCATAGATCTCATTGACGACCTCTGACGACGTGCGTCCGGCAAATCCGTGATTGCGCCTTATCCGGACGCGCTGTTCGATCTCCAGCGTGCCGCCGGCCCGCACGACGTCCTGGCCCTCGCGGAGGCTTGTCAGCATGAGCGTGCGCGCGGCATCGATGCGCGCGGCCGCTTGGCCGATCAGGCTCTGAATGAGCTGCAACTCCGCGACTTTCTCGAAGACGCCTGGCCTCGCCATGCGCTTTGCGTCACGCGCGGTTTCGGTGAAGGCATCGAGCGCCCCCTGCGCCATCCCGACGATCGGCGCAACCAGCGCCGTTGGGCCGAAAGTCGGATAGCCGAAACGGGCCTGGTCGTTGCCGGGCACATCGAGCCCCGGCACCTTGCCGGAAAAGATTGCGCCGATCGGCAGAATCCGGTGCGCCGGGACAAAGACTGGATCGCTGATCGCAACTGTTTTCGAGCCGGTGCCCTGCAAGCCGCTGACGTTCCAGCTGTCGTGATCGATTATCACGTCGCGCACGGGAACAAGACACCAGGCGAGCGTCGGCGGCGTGTCCTTTCCGGGAATCAATGCCGCAAGGATGAGCCAGGCGGCACTGTCGACGCCGCTCGCCCACGGCCAGCTCCCCGCAATCTTGATGCCGCCCTCGACCACCTCGACCTTGGGACTGGGCGTGTACGAGACGGCGAGCAGATTATCCGGATCGTCCCAGACTTCTTGCTGCGCCTGCAACGGGAAGAACGACGTCATCCAGCCGAAGCAGACGGCCAATGTTCCGCACCACCCGGTGCTGCCGCAGGCGCGGCCGAGTTCGAACCCGACTTCCGCCAGCTCCGCCGGACCATATTCGTAGCCGCCGAAACGCGCCGGCTGCATGAGGCGGAAGACGGCGGTGTCGCGCAACGCATCCATCGTCTCGGCGGGCACGCGCTTGGCCTTTTCCGCCGCAAGCGCCCGGGATGCGATTTGCGGGCGGAGGCTGCGGACGCGTGCAAGGATTTGCGCGAAGTCCGGGCGGACTGTCGCTGGAGCATGAACGCGCATGGCTTCCGGTTGCATGTTCGTTTCCTCCCGATGGCCGACCCGCGCAGCCTGCGAGCCGCCTATTGGCGGCACCGACGGCTGCCCGTTGGTTCGAAAAGCGGCGGCCTATGGCCGTTGGCCTCAAGGCTGCGATAAATTTCCAAAAAAGTCAATTTATGGAAAATTCCTGCAACGGTCGGCGGAACGCATGACGGCAAGCGAAGCCAAAATCGGCCTGCGTTTTCAGCATAATCGCGGTAGCGTGGACTGTCGAAGATTGTCAGACGGCGACCGCGGGACGGCGGCATGCGCCGCCAGGCGCGCGAGCAAGAGGCGCCCTAGCGAGCGTCCGCGCACGAGGAATCCGGACGCGAGGGCCGGGTCGCTTCGGAATGTCAGAAGACAAAAAGGCGAGGGCGGGCTTAGCGCCCGCGCGCGACGCGCTCGATCTCGGCCCGCACCAAACGCTCGACCATGCCGGGCAGGTTATCGTCCAGCCAGGATTTCAGCATCGGCCGCAGCATCTCGCGCACGAGATCTTCGAGGGTGCGCGCATTCTGCACCAGCACCGTCTGCGCCAGCGCGTTGAAGGCGGAATCGACCGCGGCGCTGGTCTCACGCGACAAGAGCCCGCTCTCCGGGCCCAAGCGCAGGGCGGCCTGGTCGCTCCGAGGCGGAGCCGGTTTGGGCTCGCTCTCGTCGAAGCCAACGTCGGAGAAGCCTTCGATCTTGCGGAATTGCGGCGGCGCGCTCGGCGCTGGCCCCGCTGCCGCGGCTTGAAACGGGTTCGGTGGCGGCGCCGGCTCGAAAGCGGGTGTCGTCATCGACTCGGTCAGATCGAGGATGTCGGAGGATTCCTCCTCGACCGGCTCGTCGAACGCGTCGGTCGCGGCAGGCTCAGCGGGCTCCTCGCTCACATCCATCGCGGGCGGTGGTGGCTCCGGCATGATTCGCGGCGCTGGCGGCACGGGCCGCGGCGCCGGCTTCGGCGGCTCGGCCGCCCGCGGCGCCGACTTGGTGGCATCGTCGTCGGCGATGATGCGGCGAATGGAGGCAAGAATCTCCTCCATTGATGGTTCTTGTGATTTCGCCGGCTGCGTCATGCGCGCATCCCCGCCTTAGAGCACGACCCGGAACACCCTGCCCCCGGATTTGATCCGAGGGTGGAGGCCGGTCTTCCGAACAGATCGCGCTCCACCAAAATCCAGTTGCCCTACGTGTCCCCGCCACGCATCGCGGCGGCTTGCTCGCCCGCAACCAACCGCGAATCATCAGATCAACTATGCAACGCTTAACGCAAGTATGTCATGGCGAAATTTGATGGCAACCGAATCCGTAACGAACATTCGCCGCGATGGTTACTGCAGGCGGCAACGGCGCCGGGGCTAGCGACCGTCTGGATTGCGCAAGCCCACCCACGCGTCACGCACCTGCTGGTAATGCACCATCGGATCGTAGACCTGGATGTTGAGACCGAGCCTCTGCATCGACAATGCACCGACCGCCGCAAGCAACGTGTAAGAGGCGACCACGCGGTCATGCTGAGCCGTGACCAGCGCAACGCGCGCGTTCACCAGTTCCTGCTGGGCGTTGAGCACGTCGAGCGTCGTCCGCTGTCCGACCCGCGCTTCCTCGCGCACACCGTTGAGCGCGATTTCCGCCGCGTTCACCTGAGCCGTGGTCGACTCGATCTGCGCCTTGGCGGCATCGAGTTGTCCCCAGCTTTGCACCACGGTCGCCCGCGCCTGGTCGCGGTTAACGTCGAGATTGAGTCGCTGCTGGCCGAGCGTTTCTTTGGATTGACGGACCGCGGAATACTCACCCCCGCCCTGGTAGATCGGCACGGACAATTGCGCGACGGCCGAGAGCTGCGTCAGCCGGATCACCTCGAAGGCGGGATTCTGCCCTTGCAGCACGCTGCCCGTCACCGTGAGGTTCGGATAGAGCGCGCCTTCGCTGATCTTGACGGCGAGCTCGGCAACATCGACGCCATAGGCCGCGGCAAGAACCGAGGGGCTTTGCGCCTGGCCTTGCGCGATTGCCCTTGCGAGCACATTGGGCGACAGCCGGTCGACGGGCGTGCCCGCAGCGAGCGTGCCCGGATCGACGCCGATCACCCGGCGATAATTCGCTCGCGATGTCACGTATTGCGACTGGGCGGCGAGAAGTTGCGAGCGTCCGGCGGCGAGCCGGGATTCGGCTTGCGCCACGTCGGTGCGCGTTACTTCGCCGACGTTGAAGCGGTCGCGCGTCTGCTTGAGCTGTTCGGTCAGAACTTCGACGTTGCGCCGCTGCAGATCGAGCACCGCCTGATCGCGCAAGAGATTCATGTAAGCGGTCGCGGCATCGAGCAGCACCTGCTGCTCGGTGACACGCAGGGTCTCGCGCGCCGCATCCACCTGACTTTCCGCCTGTCGGGTCCGATTCGCCGTCTGGAAGCCGTTGAACAGGGTGTAGGTGCCGTTGGCGCCGATCGTGCGCGAATAGAAGTTTTGCGCGAATGGGCTGGTGATGAGAGCGCCGGCGAGCGGAAACACCGATGTCGAGCTTTGATAGTTGTAGCCGCCGGCGGCGGTGAGGCTGAGCTTCGGGCGATAGCCCGACAAAGCTTGCGGCACATTTTCGTCGGTCGCGCGCAACGAGGCCCGTTGCGCGTTCAGCGACGGGTTATTCTGATAAGCCTGCACTAAGGCCCATTCGAGCGTGTCGGCCTGAGCGTCTCCGCATCCGATGCCGAAACCGGCAGCAGACGAACAGAGACTCACAACAGCCAAAATGTACGCCCGCACCCCTGTAGCACCCATTCGACGACGCCGCCTGCCCCTCCCCGCTTTTGCTAGCGGGATTTGCGTACGGACAACATTGCACGCCGGCGACCAACCCAATCCACCGACGCTAATGTTGGAGATTAGGCGTCGAATCCGCCCGGTGAAACCCCGCCATTGAAATTGGCCGCAAATTTCTGGGCATTGGCACATAAGCGCCACAGGTCGTGGCCGGGCCGCGACCCTTTGGCGGGGAATCCGCCTATTTGCGTGTCAAAAGACGAATTGTGGCGGCGCGGAGAAGCCAGGAAGAACGCGCGCTGCGGCATCGAACACCGGCCGGCCAACCATACGTCCTTCTATAAAGTGGAAGATGGTCGCCTTAGACGCTGCCGTCGGGCTGTAAACGCCGACCACGCACCCACCCGCCTTCAATTGCGGGCCGAGCGCATCCGGCGCGATTTGGGTCGCGCCATCGAGGAAAATCACGTCATAGGGCCCGCCTGCCGGCCAGCCCGCCGTCAACGGCCCGGTGACCACTTCGACATTCGTGGCGCCGACCGACACCAGCGCTTCCTTCGCCTGCCGGGCAAGCTCGGTATCCTCCTCCAGCGCCACCACCGAGCCGGCCAGGCGGGACATTAAGGCCGCCGAATAGCCGGTCGCGCAGCCGAGATCGAGCACCCGATCGTTGCGGTCGATTCGGGCCGCCTGGACGAGCTTGGCGAGCACCATCGGCCGCAGCAGCGAGCGGCCGCGCCTGACCGGAACGTCGCCATCCAGATAGGCAAGCTGCACCAGCGCCGGCGGCAAGAACCGCTCGCGCGGCAGGGTCTGCATGGCATCGAGCACCGCCGTGTCCGTCACATCTGCGGTGCGGATCTGGCCTTCGACCATCAGCCGGCGCGCGTTGGCGGCGTCGAACATGCGTTGAGTTCCCATGCGGCGGGGAGCGTTGTGCGGCAGGCCTCCGCAAAACGCAAGCCGCGGATCGCGCAAAGCGGCATCGCGAGAATTATATGTCTTCCTATTGTCGCACCGTTGTCGGAACCGGACCATTCCTTTATAGACGCGGCTGTCGGGCCTACCGGCCGCGCCCGCGGCCGGTAACGCACGGCCACGTGGCGGAGTGGTTACGCAGCGGTCTGCAAAACAGACTGGTTTGCCAATAATTTCAACGCGCATTCTGAAAATTTCGCGGAAATCCCCTCTTTTGCGATCAACGACTTGACGTTCATTTCAGAACGTCGGCCGCCCTTTAACCAGGTGTAGGGTTGGGCGAGGAGCCACCACGCTTTAGCCTTTCTCTCTTTATTTTATTGGGGGCACGGAGCCCAACCCATGCAAGGATTGGTTTGGCTGCTTTTGCTCTTCGGCCTTTGCTTCGCCGTTGAGCGGGCCGTGCGCGAACTGCGCGGTCGAGCGCCGACGCTGCTCACGAAGGCCCGCTGGCTCGTAGGCTTAATGCTCGTTGGGTACCTTGCTTGCGGGGCCTTCGTCGCCGGCTCATATTGGCTGTTTGGCGCGGCGGGTTAGCGAGAAACGTTCGTTACAGCCAACGCGGCTGGACGCGCCACACCTTCAGCCAAAAGTCGTCTGACCAGAGAAAGCGCCGCTAAAGTACCTGTCGTGGTCACAAAGGCGACCCACGAGCAGATCAGGCTGGGTCGAGACATAAAAAAAGGGAGCGTAGAATGGGTAGTCAGGCGCGTGACGACGATTTAGAGTCAGTTATTCCGTTTACACCTACTGCGAGGAGCACGGCTCCTGATGGTATCGATCAAGTCGATAAAGCAGGGCAAACAATTCCTGGATTGCCATCGAGGGCGATCCGGTGAAAAACCACACGAAGATCATGCAAATGCTGCGACCTACTCTGCCCTCTGTCATTCACAAGGAATATAGCGGCAAACAACTAACGACTGTCGCTGACAATGGCGACGATCAACTGCCGATGATGTCCACTGACGAGATGATCGACGCGATGGCCCAAGCTCTAGCTGAGACTCGCAATGACCTACGCACCGAGTTTGAGGACATAGTGGCCAATGCCATGGGGCCACTGACTGAGCAAGTTGCCGTGTTGCCGGCTCAGACGAATATCCTGCTGGGCTTGATCAACACCATCGTCGGTAACGGCAACAGCAACGGCAATGGCAATGGCAAAAAGCTGAAGCGACCATTTTGTTCTGCGATCTCGTCGGTTTCACGACGCTGAGCGCGGAATTGACGGCCGGCCGTATCATTGACTTTCTCAGTAAGATTTTTTCAGCATTCGACAGCCTCGCCGCAGAACACGGTGTGGAAAAGATCAAGACCATTGGCGACGCCTACATGGTCGCTACCGGAATTCCCGAAGCGCAATCCGACCACGCAGACCGCATTGCCGCGCTTGCGCCGCATGCTCGAGGCTGTATCCGCCATTGCGGAGGCGGCGGAGCTGAAAGTGCAGGCGCGCATCGGCATCCATACCGGCCCGATCACAGCCGGGGTCATTGGCACGCACAAGTTCGTCTACGATGTGTGGGGCGACACCGTGAACACCGCAAGCCGCATGGAATCCCACTCGTTGCCCGGCCGGATTCAAATTTCGGCGGCGACGCGAGCCGCGCTTGGCGATCGTTTCAAGCTCGAACGGCGTGGAATGACCGAGATCAAGGGCAAGGGGATGATGGAGACATATTTCTTGAACAAACGATGACCCGTGCCGCATCACCGCACTTCTAGGCCGGATCATCCCCCTTTGGGCCATGCATCCTAAGCGACTTCCGCTTTGGTCATTCAGCGACATGCAGAACTGCCCGGTCGATGTCCGCTTTTGCGTCCAACCGGCCGACATTGGATGCGCCGGATTTATGAGTACACGGCCTTAAAAGACAACCGCAAGCTAACTGCCGATCGATTCGAATTTCTCAATCTTATAATTGATCATCTCACTGCGCGCGGCGTCATGGACCCGAAGCTTCTTTACGAAACACCCTTCACCGATTTCGACACTAAGGGTGTTGCAGGCGTGTTCGAGCACTCTGACGTGGTTCGACGGGTGCAAATACTGCGCGACATAGAACCGAAATTTGCAGCTTGATACGAATTCGGGGCGACCTTTTCATCAATCCGGGCTACTTGCTCCGCAGGAGCCAGGTTAAGTTTAACAATAAGGACGCTCAGGCGATTAGTTCGTAAAATCAATCACCCAAATGTTGCGGGTTAAGCCCACGCCGATTGTTTTCCATTCAGGCGTTAGCATGTTTTCGCGATGACCTGAGGAATCGATCCATTTGCGCAAAATAAATTGGGCGCCGCCGCCGGTTGAGCCGCCGCACGCTGCGTTTTCACGAAATCGACGACCTGGAAATCGCGCTCGCATGCGGGCGTGATAGTTGTCGTCATGATAAAGAAACCAGCAAGCGCTTTGGCGGTTCAGTTGGTCAGACCAATATTGCGCTTCACGGGTGACCGCATCATCCAATTGGACGGGTTTGAGGCCGTGCTCAGCGCGATACTGGTTCACAAGACGGCACATGAGTGCATGGTTGTCGTTTCCGGGACAATTTGGATCTTGGATCACCGCACGTGCCTGCGGGCGATTTGGTGAATTGGATTGCTCTGCAACCAGCGTGATCAACCCATAGAGCGGCCACCCCATATAGCCGATCCAACCCGCACCGATAGCAAAGACGACAACGAGCGTGCCGCGCCACGAACCACGGTTCTTCATGGTCTCCCCCCGAAGGCGCCAAAGCACCCGCACCCAAAAAAATAAGTCCGGAATACGCGGGAAATAAGCAATCCTGCGCCCTTGTGCGTCAGCATTCGCAGCCCGGATTGAACGAAGGGAAATCCGGGAGCGGTCTGCGAGCTTGAACGCGGGCCCCGGATTTCGCGGAGCCTGTTAACCGGATAGACACTGGATGGACACTGCTCTCGTCCCTCAAATCCCCCCAACCAGATCATCTCGATCTTCGAAAAGCTGGGTGACGTGTCTTGCGGTCCCAACCGACAAAGCGCGGTCGTCTTCTGTCATGGGGTTTCTCTCGACTAGGTGGGGCCGGTGAAGGTCCCGGCGGTCTTCACGATGTGGCGGAGGTGTTGTGGCGGGATGGCTGAAGTGCAGGGTAATTGCAAACCGATCTGGGGATATTAGCAGTTCAGATGCGTCGAGGCGACCGGAGTCCCGACGCCATTGCCATGCGCCACCCACGGCAGCCGGCGCCCGACGGGCATTTCAGTCCGGAAACACCAGAATGCCCGGTCGTTTTGCGCCAGCTTCGTGCCAAACGGCAAAGCCTTCACACAAATAGCCATCATGCTTGTATTCGATTGATGCAGATTGGAGCATCTTCTTCCTCCAGATGCGTCGATCACCATTCAGTCTGGATTTAGCACGCATGAACCGCCTCGAATCCATGGGCTCCAGCAGACGGAGGCGGAACCCTTCCGGAGGAAGAGGAAGAGTTCGGCGCTGACAAGGCATTTTTGAGCTCTTGGCATTCCCGGTATTTGTGACAGCTTAGGACTCGTCGGCCAGATCATTGATCGGATCAGCAAAGGTTCGCCGTTGCCGCACAAGACGCAGCCCAAAATTCTCAGCACCGATCCCAGCACCTGCACCGTCACCCTTACGGACCTGTTCGAAGCAAACGAGCGTCGGTGCAAGAAGCCCAGTGGGCGCATTTGGTGATCCGCGTGTCCACTCCCTTACTCGCCAGCACATGGCCACAGGAATGGCAGAGCATGTGGACGTGCACCGCAAACGGAATGCCAGCCTGCTTGCCTGCCCGCTGGATCATCCTCGCTATGCCTTCCCGCTTAAAGGGATCACCCCGCTCGTTTACGAAGACATACCCACCCTGGCGCGCTAACCGGCGCAGGCCAGCTAGCTCATCCCGTTCGAGGTAGTGGGTGCTGTCCCTTGAATCTTTATCTCCGGCGAAGGAATGCGGGGATCGAAAGATCGTCCGAGATTGGTAGGGCCGCGTGGCTTAGGCGCATCCCGAAAACGAGTGACGAAGCATCTGACACCGTCAGGGCTGACCACCTCTTGCCAGTCGGGTTCGCTGAAGTAGCCGCTGGCTTCGATCTCGGCTTCTTCGGCTGCCCTCAGCTTGGCAAGGTGCGCCTTGAGGGCGCGCCGATTCTCTGCCTCGATCCGCTCGAATGAGCCGTGCCCGAAAACATTGATGCGGCACCGCCAGTCAAGAGGGGTCGGCGCTGGTTTATCGTAGCCGGCCCGCAATTGACGCCATCGCGGTTTCATTGCGCGACGGTCCCTGACGGCCCGGATTGCCAATGGAAGGGCGGCCGTTTGAGCGCATCGAGGCCAGGAACCGGCGTCTGCTGGAGGAGCACTAGGCCCGGCGCATCGCGGCCCAATATCGCCAAGCTGCTGCAGCTGTTGCGAGAGGTTTGAGGCTGGTGATCGCCGGAAAGCCCGATGGCAAAGCTATTCCCACTTATCCACCATCGATTTAGAGTGAGCTGTTTTATACAGATTTAAGGAAGCGCCCGGCTCAAAGCTACGGTTGCCGGACGCTCCTCATCCCCCGCCCAAAGCGCCCGTGCAGTATGCGTGCGTACAAAGCCCCAGCGAGGCCCGGACCAGCTGGGGTCCTTTCTATGCGGCCCCTTTGTGGTCTGCACCCAGTCGGTTACGCCTCCAATTCAAGCGTAGCATCGCATGTCGCGAAAAATGGATGGTTAAAATGCAAAAACGAGGCTGGAGTTACGCAACGATATGTGCGGTCACGCTCAGCTTCATCACCATCATTGGTTCTGCCTTTGCTTATGATCTTTCGGACAAAGATTACGAATATCTCAAAGCGCAGCATATAGAACGAGACCACGCTCCCGTGCTCGATCTGAGCCCAAAGGAACGTTCGCGGCTGCATGTACTCATTAATGAGCCACGAACCGATGCAGCTGCGCGGGACGAGAATATCAAAAATGCGGTCGCGTTATTTCTCGAGCACCAGCTTTGGGAAAAAGCGCATCCAGGCGAATTGTGGGACGTGTCGCGAAGTTCTCCTCGACCTCAAGATTGACATAGGCCCTCAGTCCGCGGCCGGGTAAGCGCCTTTCCAACTCCCGGAGCTTTTCTTTTATCCCGAACTAATTCGGTATATCGCACCGTGTGCTGGACGCCCCAGGGCAATTGGCCTTTGGCCATCGACTTGTGGCCGAGGTAGCACGCAGGTATCGGCGCCCGATGGCATTGATACTTTGCACTATAACGAGACTGAGAGCAGTCAAAATATCGCAAGAGGGCATTCCATGCGCTTCCTAATCGTCGCCGTCCTGTTAGCGTCTGCATTGGCGTTTGCGTCGGGCGCATATGCTCAAACGGCTCCGCAATCTTCGGCCCCAGCGGCGCCGTCCGGCGGCACCGGGGGAGGTCTGCAGACTGAGCGTCCGGCGGCACCGGGGGAGGTCTGCAGACTGAGCGGCAGGCGCACCCGAGCTGGTTTACGGAGCCCAATACCTACAAGCCTTGTCCGAGCAGTGTTGTATTTCCGGACGGTCGCCCTGCTTGCCTCGGCTGCCCCGCACCATGCCGGTGGCGCTTCCGTGAGCATTGAAGCTACGCCGACCATCCGAGACCGGGCAGCGCGCCGCAGCTAATCTAATGACCCGCGACGAGGCCATGCGCTCGCAGCGAACATCGCCAAGCTGCCAGAGCTGGTGCGCGGCTGAGGCCGGGGAAAATACCGGCGGCGGACGGGTGCGTGGGGGACGACGACCGCCAGTGCGGCGGCTAGGCAGATGGTGCCTGGGGTAGCCATCCGTCAGTGGAAAATGGATGTTAGCGGCCCCAAAACATGGTAAATTTTCCATGCTCGCGGCAAGGGGAGTATTACCATGGGTTCCTACCTGCTTGCGTATCCTGTTCGAGCATTGGCTCTGGCTGCTCCGTTAGTAATGGCGGTTGGTGGCTTCGCACAAGCTGCTTGCTATAGTTCGCGGCAGCAACTTCCTACTCAAACGCTTGCTCAATTCATGGCCAACCCGGGGCAGCTGCAATCCAGATATCCAACTGGCGGCGCGCGGATGATATCGATGGTGCGGGATTTGGTTGCTTCTGATCCCGCCATGCTTCCGCGTGTGCTTGACCTGAGCGCGAGCAGCAATGCTGATCAGATCAACGCCATAGGCGCTGGTCTTGGCCAGGCAGCATTGGTTTGTTCACGGGGCGATCCGGCTTTTGCCAACGAAATTCAGCAGATGGTGGCAGCCGTAAACGTTCAGCCGCTGGCCGTTACCTTTGCGGCCGTGGTTGGCAATTCGCCTGCGCCTGCCGCCCGAGGCGTCCGAAGCGGAGCAGACACTGGCAATGCATCGAGTTCAACTGTTAGCCCCGGAGTGACCAGTCCTGCGAACCCCGTGACGGGACAACCAGGCAATCCGTTTATTGCGCCGCCCGGTAGCCCCGTGACTGCGGGATTGAACCCAAGTGGGACCACCCCTGTCGGGGCGAATACCATTGGTGGCACCTCGCCCGGTGTTACGAGTTCACCGACAAGCCTGGGTACAACCGCCCCTCAAGGCGAGACCAGTGCATTGGGGATCCCGACCAGCACTACCGGTTCTACAGGCGTGACTGGATCAACCGGAACGACAACGACAAGCACTACTGCTACTACAAGCGTGCCTGGCTCTTTGGCGACGACGTCGACCGGAACGACAGCGACAATTACAACCGGAGCCACAACGACGGGTACGACCAACTCTCCAGCAGCTCTAACAACCGTTGCCGGCAGCGTAACGACTCTCCCCGGCGCACCAACGACGAATGCGGTCAATTCTACCGGGGTGCCCGGCGAGTTGGCGACGCTCCCGATCGGGACAACGGCAACGGGTGCGCCTAGCGGCATATCGTCGACGACTCCGATATCCAGCTCGATTGGGACAACAGCGACGAGTGCCACCGGTTCAACCAGCACGACGAGCGCGATCGGCACATCGGCAACGAGCGCAACTGGAACGACAACGGGTTTTGTCGGTGGCTCATTGACACTAAGTCAGACGGCCGTTGCGCCGACTAGTTTTTTTACGCTGGACTTCACCGCGAGTGGTCAGCCGGTTACGGGCGGAACTAAGGGTACTTGGCGGAGCGTAAGTCCGTCACAGTGAGGATCGTTGACGCCTTTTTCTAAACCAGCCCCGACCCAGCCACCGCCGATTCAATGGACGCGCGCCGATCTTTCTACCTGAATTCCGATCACGACGATCACGCCGAGCTGACCGCAAAAGCCGATCGGTCCAATGCGGTCGCTATTCCATATGTCACGCCGGCTAATGACAATGTGCCAACCAGTCTCAGGTTGCGGGCACACTGCCGAGCTTTGGTTCGTCGTTTAGTTGCCGGGGGACCGCCGCGATCCTTGAGCTGCGACACGACGTGATCCGCGACGGTGTTGCGCTCACCCCGTCGGAGACCATCTCTTAAGACGCGATGCTTTTCGCGTTTTGTTGCCACCCAACGCAGATTGCGGGTGAGTCTTGGCAGCTTGCTGGTGGACGCCGATTTCGTTCACGTACAGGTATTCAGCTGGAAGCCACATGCGCCGACAGGCCTGAACGGCTGGGCTTGATTCCAGAACGAGGCGGTCTGCAAACGCTCCCGCCTGCCGGACCAGCTCGGCTTCCCAGCGATGCAAGCCGTGCCCTTCGAGCTGTAAGATCTTTTGCATCCAATGAGGCGTCAAATCGACTCGCCGCCCGCACAAGCACCTGCTGAAAGGGCCTTAGAAGCAGCGGCAGAATTGGTGCCGAGCGCATGATGGCGAGGAACTCGAACACAATGTCCGAGCGCTCGAGTTGGCCGGCCATTGCCTGAAATAGCATTTCAAGGTCTGCTTCAGATGCCGGTGCCCCTGTGGCGCCGTAAAGCGCAGCAGCCGTGTCACCCTCGGCATAGTAACAATTGCGTTCCAGCAAAGAGAGCGGCTTGACATAAGCATGATAGGCCTGAGCAAAGCCATATGCCGCCGTACCGTGAACCCAGTTCAGAAGTTCGGGATCGTTGGCGCGATAGGCTTCACCTGATGGCGTGATACCTGTGATCCCGTCATGCACTCGTCGAACACCGGCTATCATCCCCTCGGCCATGCTGCGAGCACCATAGACCGTCACCATAGCGGCGAGACCTGTGCGGCGCAGCCGCCGGATCGGATCCACTCGGAAAGTCGTGTGCTCCCACACCCCGGTGCGCACGCGCGGCTCCGCAAGTTCCATGATGACAGCAGTGACGCCGCCGATGAATAGCGAAACCGGGTTCTTGAATACGCGCCACGATACGGAGTTGGGCGACACTAATGCGGGCTCGCCGGCCGGTCGTGAGAAATCGACCGAAGATTGGTCACCAGGATCCAGAAGCGCCCGTGTGGCAAGTTCCAAGCCAATTTGCAATGGCCACGGCAGAACAACGGGGGTGTTTGAAAACGACATTCTCAAAAACCAATTTTTGCCAAGCCGCAACAGTTGCAGCGTCATTGAAGGCTGAAATCGGTATTCATTGCAATGCCTAGTGATACTGGACTTGTTCAGGCTTCGAGCTCAAGGGATTTTGGCAGCTTGAATTGCTGACTTTCATTCGGGTGCGGGTCGAACGTCGCCAGCATGCCCGAACCAACACATTTAATCTTCGCCGTGTAATGCGCGCGGTAACGCGACCCTTCATACAAGGTGCGCGAGTATGCGCGCGCGTGGGCGAATAAATGTCGCCGGCCGGCCTTATTGTAGTGCAGACGCACCATTTGATGGCAGATGGGACACTCCGCATTGAGCGAGTGAAGTCGCCGTCGTCCCAGGAGCTTGATGAACTCGAGAACCCACACGGAGAGAATGCGCATGGTCGTCTGGTCGTCGTTATCGAATTTGGTGTGCCGCAGCAGTTAACGCGAGCCGAAATAGCAAGAGCCCGGCACTGATGCGAGTGGCGAGGGTAACCAATATATAGGCAACCTCGCGGCAACGTTAGGGCATGAGTGTGTGCCGACGAACCCCGCGTTGCGCGCGTTCCTTACGGGGCATAGTTAATGCCTTTCCGTTCTTCGCGTACTGAGAATGCGCAAGCGGGGTTGTGATCTCGATCGGCTCAACAATCGACGGACCACCCCGGCAGGAAGGTTGATGTTTCAGGTCACGGGTGGCATTCGCCGAGTTCGAGCGCAGCATGATCCGCCAACGAGTCAATGCCGGGCTTAAGCGGGCCGTGGATGTAGGTAAGCAGCTTGGCAGGCCACGGATCGACCCCGCCCTGGAAAAGCGAATCCAGAGTCAATTGCGGGCCGGCAAGGGCATGGTGGCCGTTGCTAAGGAATGCGGCGTCGGAAGTGGTACGGTTCAGCGCATCAAGCGGGAAATGGAGGCAACCGGCCCTTTCGAAAACGCCGAGGCCGCCTGAGCTAAGGAGATTGCTTTCCAGATGAGGGGCTATTTGTTCGAGAAAAGATCGATCAGCGATTGTTTGGGGTACGGCAGCGAGTCCGTGGGATCCGGATTGGCGAGCGGCGCAGCGGCCGCGGTCGCAACGGGTGGCGCGAGCGTACCGTTTGGTTGCTGGCTCGGAGGCGGCGCGTAGGGCTGGCCAGAAGCTGTGTAGGTGCTGGGCGGATGTGGCACGGTTTGGGTTTGACCCTGCGCTTGCGTCTGGGTTGAGCCGCGAAACAGATCGGTGAGCGACTGTTTCGGATAAGGCAGCGAGTTGCTGTAATCTTGCTGTGTCGCAGACGCTGGTGCGGCGTAACTCGGCTGACTGGCAGGAGCAGCCGCTTGTCCAGCAGGGCCCGGCGCTGGCACGCTCGCCGTCTGGTTGGGACTAAGAGTGTTGGTCCCAGCGGAGCAGCCGGCAAGGACCAGAGCAGCCATGGTCGCGATCAGAACTGACCATACGAATCCGCTTCGATCGGCGACAGGCCGACGAGACAGTCCGCTTGCGGCTGATAGTAATCCCCCTATACCCATGGTTGGCAGTTATGACCTTCTAAAGATGTCCAACTCAAGGCTACAACGCCTCGATGAGGGAGCCGTGATGGCCTTCCCGATCCATCCCCATATGCTGCGTCACGGGTGCGCCTATGCGCTGGCAAAGACACTCGGGCCATCCAAGCGTGGATGGGACACAAGAACATCCAGCACACGGTGTGTTATACAGAGCTCGCACGCGGTCGGTTCAAGGGGTTCGGGCGGGATTGCTTGCCGCCTCGAGCCGATCCATCAAGTTGAGGTGGGGTGTGACACGCACTCTCGCGTTCCTCATTGGATGTACTGCTCTGATTTCCGGGGCCCTCCCCACATGTGCTGCCGGCCTAGGCTGGAAGGTCTTGAGCCCCCAGGCAGTTAAAGAGCCGGAGGTTTGCTTCTATGGTTCCGCGAATGTCGTTCGCGCGAATGGCCTCCTTAGCGTTTGGACGAAGTGCCTTAGCAAAGAGGATTTAAACAATGCTGTGAAAGAGGATTTTACTGGTTCGCTCTCGGATATCGCCGCTGAAAAAATCGCGCACGATTATGTTCCTCCGATTGCAAGGGTTAAGGCTTTGGAGGGAGATCAAATCGTTGATGCAGTTATGGACGAAGAATTGGCGAATAACGGCAATATTCGACCGCTTGTGACGGCTCTTCGCGAAATCGATTGCGCAAAAAGACAAGCGAGAGAACTCAGTGTCATTATGCCGGTGGATGGGCAGGTTCGTTCTTCAGATACACCGCAAGACTGGCATCGCGTTCCTAATGTAGGCGATTTGGCGTCTCTTTCGAAACTTCTATGCACAACGCCGCCCACCCTCCGCTCCAAAGCGCGATGGGCCTCGCGCGCGAGATTCGCCGCAAAATCCAATGGGCGTCGGCGGCACAACTCTTTCCAGTGGTGAATTCCTTCGCCCGATCATTGCGAACCGCGCTCCTGCATTGTCGCGCAAAATGGAGAGCTCTCCGTCGCGATCAGAACCCAGGATCGGTCATGTACCTCAAGGCCCTTATGGGCGTTGCTATCCTTGCCTTCACCACTGTCTCTGTGTTTGCACAGGGTCAAGCGCCGAAACCAACTTTGGCGGATGTGCAGCACCTCGCAGAGGGGATCAGTGGCGATAAGTCTAAGAGGCCGTTTCGAAATTGGTTGTCAGGCGTGCAGCTCATCGAGCAGCGCCGAAGCTCTCTCGATGTGAAACTTTGAAAAGTTGCCGCCGGGGACCAAGCCCACTCACTCGCTGGTTCGTCGCCTATCCACTGGGAGGCAAGTATCCGCCACTGATAACGGACACGCTAGTGGGCAAACCGGGTCCCTCATCAATGCTCGCAACTAATTAATAGCGCAGCCCACTCGCGGTCGCGCGCCACACGCTTAGCCAAAGACTCTTCACGCGGCGGGCGCGCCGGCCCCTTTTTAAGTGGGCGTCTGGGCGCGTCTCTGCCTACTCTCCCGGCGTCTTGATGTTGAACTGCCCGTTGAAGTGATACGCGCCGGTTTTGAATGCTTTGACGAAGTCGTAGCTGCCTGTGCCCGTCGCCTTGTCGTAGAGGCCGGCGCCGGACAGGATGATATATTCGCCGTGGCCTTTCTCACCGGTGTAGCTTGCCGTAATCGAGGACCCGTCCTCGAACGTATACGTGCTATATCCGTGATCTACGCCCGCGCCGTTAAGGTAGTCTTGAGCGTTGACGAAGTCCTTGACCGCAACTCTGCCATCCTTGAAGTAAGCGACGCCGAACCAGGTGCCGGCCGTCAATTGCCGACCCTCAACGTTTGGGGCTTGGACCACCTTCATGTCGACCGGCTTGACGACGAAGGTGAACTGGAGAACCTGCTCGCCGGCGAAGGCGACCGTCGCAACGGGGAGCAAAGCAATTGTTAGCGTCAGGAACCCAAGGAAAGAAAGAGCAAGAGACCGTCGCATATTGTTCCTCCATCGAAATGAGATAGCGCCGAATCCGGCGGCCGGCCCTGCGCCCCGCCAAATGCGGTCCACTCAGGCCGGCATTCGATCGTCCAGTTGGGTATTCCTAGTTTCTTGCACTGCGAGCCAATGGCACACGTGCACGCGCGAAAGCTCCAGCTTCGCAATGGACCAAAAAGAAGGTCTGAGGAGGTGCGCCCGCCGATGGCACTTACGCTGCCGGCCAATAGACGTCGCGACTTCGGCTGGCCGCGGCTCAGGGCAGCTATTTGAAGGTTATACGACTTGATCGCTGCGCGCAATAAGCAAAGTCTACATGAACTAGGCAAGCCGTTTTCTAGCGATTAGCGATTGCAGGCCCAGATCATCTTGGCAAAGGTCACGTTTAAATCAGACCAATAGGAAACGTTATGACACCGGCCCATCGAGCAACGCCTTAGCCTCTTAGATCGAGCGTGTCGAGCCCCTCCGACCGGGGCAACCAGTTCGCGAGCTTGCTGCGGCTTCCGACACATGCGAGTCCTACAAGTCGATAGAAGTGCGCCGTTTGCACCGCGAAGGACGGCTCCGCGCTTGTCAATCCTTCTCGTGGTCGAGCAGGGCGCCAACCCGCACCCGCATGTCCGACGACGGGGATGCTGCCCTGGCCGGTCCCAGGGAAAGGCGCTAATATTCACACCAGTTCGGGAGTCTTCTGGGGGGGTGCTGGTTTTAGGCTCCCAGGGGAGGAAATTCTATCGTGTGCAAAAATAGTATCCCAATCCGTCTGATCAGCATATTTGGGCTTGTGACTGGAACAGCGTCAGTACCGAGCCTGGCTGCTGATACCTGCCGAAGTTTCGAAGCAACCCTGTTACTGAACATGGCTCCGGACGGCTGCACGAGCCCCGTCAAAATTTGCACCAAGGGAACCATCGTCAGTAGCGATCCTTCTCTGACTGGTGCGACCTGGTATTACACGATGCTGGGAAACGTCCCCTCGGTGGGCTTGTCCGAGTCAATGGAGCCAGCCTCGACGATGGCATACGCTGGAAGGGTAGCCGTTACTACACAGCGTGATGGAACATTTTCGACCAAGAACGTCGGAGTTTTTGACTCAGCGATCGGAGCCTTTAGCCAGTTGGACCGTATCGTCGAGGGCACACAACGTTTTACGGGCGCCAAAGGCAACATTTTCGTGTCCGGAATCGGAAACCCGGACGCAGGATTCAAAAGCAATATCCATGGGGAAATCTGTCTGAACCAATAGACCCGAGTCGGCACACCCACGATTTTCGCCCTGATTTTTTCCTCGCTCGCGGGGGCCTCGCCCGCGGGAGACGAGCGCCGCGAGTGCAGCCGCGGTAGCCAGTGGCGGCGTCCAGCCCATACACATCAAGAGCGACCAGCGAGTTGGACAGCCGCTCGCAGATGCATTCTCGGCTGGCGCGAAGCAGGATTTCGAGCAGCGTCGCGGGAAGCGGAAAAACATTCGGCCGGCGCCCGAGCCTGTGGCGCATGGCCGCGATCATTTCCGCGACCGTCAGTGCCTGCGGATCAACGGCAATGAGCGCCGCAGCGTCCCCGATGCTGCCAGCACCGCCTCGATGATCGCCGCCAACAGATTTTCCACCTGGAACTGCGCGCGGCGCATGGCGCGGCTCTGGCGTGATCAGGGGAAACCGCAAAAGCAAACCGAACCATCAGCTCACCTGCGAATCACCCCGCCGGCTCCCTCGAGCACGTCGAGCAACGCCTTGGCGTCTTGCAGAACCGGCGTGCCAAATCCTTCGGTGAACCAGTCATAGATGGACGCGAGAAGATCACGGGCTACGCCGCGCTTGCCTTGGCTGGACCAGAGGCGCGCAAGGCTGATCGAGGCCCGCAATTCCAAAAGCTTTGCGCTCTGCCTCCTCGCGACCGCGAGTGCCTGATGATATTTCCGCTCGGCCCCGGATAGATCGCCGGCCACATTCAGCAAATCGCCGCCCAACCGATGCAACTCAGCCTCGCCGTTCCGCTCCTCGGTCATCTCGATGATCCGCGCAGCCTCGGTGAGACATTTCAGGCCTTCAACCGCCTGGCCGAGCCTAGCGTAGGCCTCGGCGAGCCACATGAGTAGATACGGCGTATGTGTAACACTTCCCGTCGCACGATATGTCACCAGCCCCTGCGTGAGCAGCGTGAGTCCTTCCTGCGCTCGCCCGAGCGCCGTCAACGACCATCCGCGGAATGCTGTTGCCCGACCCAAAAATAACGGCAAACCATGCTCGGTCGAGAGAGCCAGAAGTTCCTCTGCATGCCGTTGCCTCTCAGGCGAGCAGGTGATCCACTCGATCCAAGTCGCAGCACTGAGCACTTCAGCTAGCGTAAGGGCCTGCCTGAGCCTACGGGCCTCCGACAATGCCTCGTTCAGGCGCAACCCTGCTTGATCGACGTAGCCCAAGTACGCCAAGGTCACGGCGAGGGCAGCTAGCATCGCAGCGTAGGGGTCGATGTTCACTCCCCCACCGGCGGCGGCTCGATGCGCCGGATCACCAAGGCCATGACACTGCTCGAGCAGCGCGCGGGCGGCAACAAACTCCCCGAGGCGGAGGCGGGTCATCCCGTTCGCGCGGCGAGCATGCAATTGCGCCCCGATGTCGGTTCGCGCGTCGCCGATTTTTTCGAGCTGCTCGGCGAGTGATAGCGCCAGCTTGTGCTCGGATCGGGCCACATGAAACGACCATTGCCCGAGTATCAGCGGCACGAGGTGCTCGGGTCGGTCCAGCTGCTCGGCCAGTGCGCGCGCTCAGCCTCCCACCCCCTTCGTCTAACCAATTTCAGGCATAAACACGTATGAACTCCAATCTCGCTAAAGTCGGCAAACCTACCCGATGGCCGCCGGGCAAAAGCGGCAATCCGGCTGGAAAACCGCCAGGCACTCGGACAGCCTTTTCTCAAGGCTTTATTCGGGATTTCGCGCTGGTCTGGGCTGAAGAGGGCTTAGAGGCCGTTCGCAAGGTAGCGAAGAAGAGTCCTGAGGCCTTTGTGGCGATCGCTGCTCGCATTTGTCCCAACGATGTCCGGCTCACGCTTGAACAAGCCATTCCTGGGGGAATGAGTTTGGAAGACTATTCGCTCATGCGCGAAGTGATTGCTGCTATCAGGGAAGGCATGCCCTCAGCCGACCAAATGCGGCCCGATGCAGTATTCCAGCATGTGCTGCGGGCGCTGGGCGACTGTCCCAGGAAGGACCGATAATCAGACAGTTTTATTTGCTCCGACCAAAATCTTGAATGATATCAATGATCGATTTTACAACCCAATGGCGAAATCACTCGATTTCGAATTTTAGACTTTCAGATCGGAGGCATGCTGCTGCAGTCGTTTCATCGAGCGTGCGCGCAATGGTTCGGCTCCCAAGTGTCCGCCTAAAACCCGAAGTGAAAGGCGCGATGCATTTTTCACGCCGGTTGATCTGGCTTGGGCTTGAGATGCACGACCTTGCCCATCTTTTCCTTTGACGGATCGGGCGTATTCAACCAAGCGATCCATCTCTTCCTAGTTTCAACATCGGCAAAGAATTGCCAATGGCGTGAACCACAATTGTCGCAGACTTTGTTGAAGTCAGCGGAGGACAGCACTTCCAACGGGGGTGGCGGGGCGTTGTCGTGCATGCAATCGAACTGGGCCAGATAATAGCCATCACTGATTTGTGCGACGATCAGACCGGTTCGATAGTCTTCGCCATGCTCGTCAATGAAGTACATGCCAACGAAGTTGATCGGCTTGCGGTGGTCGGACTTGGTCATGATTGCCTCACTTTAAACCGCAACAAGACGATATGCCGGTAGAATACGTCAGCGACAAGCCGGGCTATCCGTTCGCTGGTCAATAACGGTCAGCGCAAACTTCAAATGATCTGCACTCGGTGTTCCCTTCCGTCGCCGGATTTCTTCGAGAACGCGAGCGCGGCACAGTGCGTGGTAGGCGTGAGTCGCCTTGTCGCACCCCAGTTTAGACTGGTGACGCTATTGCGGTAACCGCCACCATCGCGCCGTGGCGGATCTTTCGCGCATGATCAAAAATACCTCGGTGGCACCACCGAGTTCTTTACGTGATTGAACTATTTGCCCAAGCCTCGGCTAGTGTTGAGCGGGTGCTTCGCCATCCTTGGACATTCCAGCATGAAGTAATTCGAGCTCGCGGGCTTTTTGCTCAAGCGCCTGACTGAGGCGCAATATGTCTTGCACGATCGAAGGGATGCTCGTCTGTGCTTTTCCGACCCAAAACGGACATTCCGTCTTCAACGAAGCGCATCTAAATTCCAGACCGCCAGCGTTCAGCGCAGCGGGAGACTGCATAAATCGCACTAAATAACTTAGTGTAGGGAACCGACGCGTCACCGATGCCCTCGATTGTCGAAAATGACCCTTATGTCTATTGACGGGACGACCAAGCGAATGTCCGCAGCCAGACAAAGCACTCCCTTGCGCTAAGGTGTGCGGCGCTGCGGCAAGCGGATTGCTTGGAGCGACGCTGTAAAATGGCCTCCGTTTTCAAATGAGTTCCTGCGAAAGGAGGGCTTGCAATGAAACGCAAAGCAAAGCTCCCGTTCGATCCCAAAGCGTTTCTCTCGAAGGTAAACGGGGGGCGAGCCATTTCCGATTATCGGAAGGATCAAAATGTGTTCAGGCAGGGCGATCCTGCGGATTCCGTTTTCTACATTCGGAGCGGCAAGGTCAAGTCGACCGTCGTCTCCGAGCAGGGAAAGGAAGCCGTGGTCGCACTTCTGGGAACCGGCGATTTCTTTGGAGAAGGGTGCTTGACCGGAAAACCACTGCGTCTGTCAACCGTCTCCGCCATGACGGAATGCGTGATCGTGCGAATAACAAAGGCAGACATCACCCGCGTGATCCACGACGAGCCGGCATTTGCCGAGCTATTTATCGCGCACCTCTTGGCTCGCAACAGTCGCGTCGAGGAGGACCTGGTCGATCAACTGTTCAATTCGAGCGAGAAACGCCTGGCACGAATTCTTCTGCTGCTGGCGAATTTTGGCAAGGAAAGCCGGCCGGAGCCAATCATTGCGAAGATCAGCCAAGAGACACTGGCGGAGATGATCGGCACGACGCGATCTCGCGTAAGTTTTTTCATGAACAAATTTCGGGAACTGGGTCTTATTGATTACAACGGCAGCATCGAAGTCCACAGTTCCTTGTTGAACGTGGTTCTCCACGATCAACCGTAGATCAGGCGCTGAAGCGTTTGATGAACTTGAGAGCGGCGACTGCCACCACGCTCGCGATCTCAGACAGTTTGAGCCGTACAGAATTAAGAGCGCAGTCTCAAGAAAACGCAACGCTCGGTGCTGCACCAGGGCGCGGGTGCTGGCCGGGTTTGAGGCCTGGTGGCCCTTTTTGAATTTGTCAGCGGCCCATTTTGCTGTGGAGGGTTTGAGCCGAGCGGCCTAGGTGAGCAATTTTGAACAGCCGGCATCCGCAAATAAGCAAATGCTTACACCCGGTAAGCTTAAAAGGCTGGTGGGCTCGGAGCCGTCTCAGTCTAGATGGGAGGGGACCCCCATGCTCATTCCCGATTACATCGCCATCAGCGTTCTCATCGTATTGGCCCTGTGGGCTGGGGTGAAGCGGTTTCCTTTCCCCAATTCTCCTCGCGACCATGCGACGGAGTGAAGCGGCTTTGATTTGCGTTAGGCCAAAGCGGCGGTCGGACGATGCGCGCAGTGTTTCGGCATGGCGGCATTTAACTTCCGCCGCCCGAGTACGCGCTTGATTGTTGAAGGCTGGATTGCTGACGATCCGACCGGCGACCAAGCAGATACGTATGAGTGTTGTGATCTGCACGGCGTGTATGTGCGCGCACTGGGTCAACCCAAAGACCAGGAAGGTGTTGGGTGCCGATAGGAAGAAATAGGCCGCGTCGCTGGGAAGGGGGCGTTTCCATGAAAACGGCCGCGGAGTACCGCGCAATGGCCGAAGAGTGCGTCAAATGGGGGCGAAGCCTATACGGACGAAGTACGGCAGCCACTTCTGCAACTCGCGCAAATTTGGCTGGACACTGCTTCTCAAGTTGATGGCCTGCCCGCAAACCGGATAGCGCCTATCTCAAAATGGCCAGGTTATTTATTTCCTTCGATATCGTCGCGGTCGTGATTGTGTTCGGCGCGACAGGACCGGCGGCATCATCGGCGGCGGCAACGTGCCTTCATTGATTTCTTTCACGCCGCAAATGCAAATACCTGCAGTGACTATCCACTGACCACCTCGTTGAGGTAGCACTGCGTAGTTAGACAATGTCTGTTATTGGCCCAAAGCGGACATCGCGA
>CAVREN010000043.1:0-97443 GCA_963720115.1 uncultured Alphaproteobacteria bacterium | reverse complement strand
CCCGCAACAGCCGGTAAAGTGAGGGAGCATGCGAGCCCGTTGCTTTCGCGAGGTCGTCGGCGCGGCGAGCTGATTCTTTCAGCAAGTCGGCGATTCCGATTTTGGCGGCCACGTGGATCGCCTGAGAAACCCAGTAGCCGGTCAGCATCCCGTCGATCCGCCAAGCCGCCCCCGGTCATCCATCGTATTGATCCCCTGGGCGTCGATGCGATCATCATAGTAAGTCGGGAGGATGGAGCAGAATACCAGCGTAAGAGAGTAAAATAGCTCTGGAAGGGAGATTGGAACCATGGTTCGAATACGCCGAAAAATCGAATCCGAGACTTTGTATTTGCCGGGTCAAACCGCTAATTGGCAAGACAGTGGAAATCGTCGTCAAAGAGGAGATGACTCCGGAAATCACGCCCGGCACTGGTGACTGGGATGCGGCCCAGAGGGCGCTGTGCGCCTGGCGAGACGGGCTACGACTTCGATGCTTGGCGCCGTCAGCGGGAGCATGACTTAGAGAACGCCAAGACAAGATGTCATGATCCTCGTCGATACGTCCGTCGCCGTCGACTATGCAAGAGGGAAGGATGCTATCCCAGAGGACGTCGCCTCTTAGTATTCGGGCCATTGCGCCGCGTCCATTGCGAGACCCTCTTCCGCAAGATCCTGTTCTTGTTTTGCAACGAGCTTCGAACACTCGCGAGCTGAGTGCGGCTCAAGCGCCTAAACTTATCTTTGAGAGCTTCGTGGATAGCCCGACTGCGACTCGGGTACCGGTTCTCTCTCACCGTAAGCGGTCCAATCGCCGCAGCATGTCCTGGTCTATTGTGATCGCTATTCTTGCAGTCTTCATTTCGTTACTCTATTATCACGACCGATCATACCAAACCGGTTTTCAATTCGGCCCCTTGACTTCAAAGGTTCGCGAGGCGGCATTGAATCTTTCGACCCTTCCATTTTGTTTGAACCGGCCATAGTGGACGATGCGGTAGGTTCCGGGCGCCGTTCGCGAATCCGTCTGCCAGGTGATCGTGACTTGGAATGCTTCTGGTCGCGGGGTGTAGGGAGCAGGGCCTAGGCGGTCGCCTTGGCTGCCGGCAGCCTTGCCTGGCTTCGGATCGCTTTGGGAAGGTAACTGTTTCCAGCGCGCGCGTCTGAGTCAAAATCCTCGCGCACTACTTGCCACGCATCGCCTTCGTGAGCGCGTCGCTCGACCGCCAGGTAGCGATCTGGTCCGCCGATACTCGTTTACGGGGCTGCCGGTCCAGAAGTAGACCGAGACCAGATCTCCTGCGCGTACCGTTTCTTGGCATCTGCTGACTGCATCCCCTGGTTTGGCCTCAGGGGGCGGCTGCTCGTCCGGACCATCGAGTGGAACACTGGTTATGTTGCGGGTGCGCATGTCCACAGGCTCGGCCTTGGATTCCGCGGCGTGACCGGACTTCATGGTGCGGGCCAGGCGGACGAACTCCTGCCGGTAGCTCGCCTCCGTCCACGGACCGAAGAGCGTGCTGCCGCCTTCATACTGCTGCGTTTCGTACTCTTCGCGGGTGGTCACGTAGTTCGCGTAGTCGTTTGCATAACCGGCGATGACGACGTACCGGGGATCGAGGCCAAATTCTTCGCCCATGCCCGCGCGGGACTCGTCTTCCGGCCATCGTCGTGTACTCCGCGGGCGTGACACTGCCAGGACGAGCTGCCCGATCCTTACTACGCCGATCGGCAAGACCTGTTCCTGTGCCGGTGGATTGGGTAACCCCGTCGCAAGCAAAATGGCCTTCGGCTTCTGGCAGCGGCGAGCCGCATCGGTGGGGCCGAGAGTGGGAAGTTCTGCGCGGGCCATCTTGTCGATCAATGGGTTCGACTCTTTCATCCCCTCATGGAAAAGCGGGTGCCCGCCACCGTCTTCGGTGGAGCCGGCCGCGAAGGAGTAGCCGAGTGCCGACGGACAAGTCCGCTGGGACCCGTGCCCGGTGAACTCGCCCGTGACGGCGAGATGGAAAAATCGACGAACGCGTGGCGGAACTCAATCGGCCCGTGCAATGGCTCTCGCGTTTGGTCGAAGAGTTTTTCAGCGGCCCGCACCTGCCGGGCACCGATAATTGCGCGTGCTCTGGACGTCCGTCTTGCCCGGCCCGGTGTTATTCAGGTTCAGGTTCGGAGTGACATCGCCGGCGTTCGACTGGGCGAACGCCGCCACGAACTCCGGCTTGCCCGTGTAGCGCGTGCCGTGCGCCTGCTCGACGACATAAGCGGCGTAGCCCTTGTTGTCGCCCGAGATGAGCTTGTTGTAGTAGTTCATCGACGTTCCATGCACCGCAAACCAATTCAGCGTCCCGATCGGCCCGTCGTCGCGCACGAATTTCAAGACAGTGGATCGTCGTGTCCACGTCGCCTTGGTACTTGGCTCGTTCGTCCGCCGGGTTGTTCATATAAGCGACGCGCGACCGGTTCACTCCGGCGCCTTCCACGTCTCCTTGCGCGAGCAAGATGGCCCCCGGTTTGAGGTCCGCGTCGGCCGCAATGATAGATTGGCTGATCCCGTCGACCAGGGCGTCGAAGCACTGGCCAAAGAACCCGCCCCCAAGCGGGCCCGACGAGATGTGGTGATGATAGCCACCCGGGGTCGCGTGCGTGTGTGTGCAGGCGAGGATCACGTTGGCATGCCCGTAGCGGTCGCCGAACTTCTCCCGAAGCCTGTCGAGAACGGCGAGCTTGAGCGTATGGGTCGGAAAGGCGAGGTCGCAGGTTACAATGGCCAGGCGGGTCTTCCCCGAGGCATCAGCGATTACAAACGTTCGAGCGTACTGCCGTTGGTGGAGTCCCTCGGAGATTTGGTCCGCGCGCACAAAGCCGAGCATCGGCACGCCGACCACCGGCAAGGTGATGTCTTCGATCGATCTTCCGACCAGGTAACTGTTGTTCACTTCGCCGCCGGTCAGGCCACACGTGCATGCGACGAGGAATCCCAGGCTAGCTATCATGTCCCTATCTCCGTTGTGCGCCGGGTCGTAACCACCAGAAAATGGCCGCTTCTTGGCCGCGTCTCGTGGACACCATTATATGAGGCAATCGGCAGAGTTCTCCCACATCCCACTCATCGACGTGCGTGAGCTGGTCGCCGGCACGGGCGGTCGTCGGGCGGTCGCCGACCAGATCGGCCAGGCCTGTCGCGAAAGCGGGTTCTTTTACATCGTTGGACACGGTGTCGACCAACATCTGCAGGAGCACTTGCAGAAGCTGAGCCGGCAATTTTTCGCCCAGGAAACAGACGTCAAGCTGCAAATCCGCATGGCACTCGGCGGGCGAGCGTGGCGCGGATACTTCCGCGTGGGCGACGAGCTGACCTCGGGGAAGCCCGACCAGAAGGAGGGTCTCTATTTCGGATCGGAGCTGCCGTCCGACCACCCGCTCGTCCGAGCAGGCAGACCGTTGCACGGCCCCAATCTCTTTCCGGCCGAACCAGCGGAGATGCGCGAAATCGTGCTGGCGTACATGGCGGCGCTGACTCAATTGTGCCACCACCTGATGGCGGGACTGGCTCTCAGCCTAGGGCTCGAGGAATCTTACTTCGACGACCGCTATACCGGCGATCCGCTGACGCTTTTTCGCATTTTCAATTACCCGCCGCCCCGTGACCCGAGCTTCTGGGGCGTCGGCGAGCACACGGATTACGGCCTTCTGACCGTGCTCTTGCAAGACGACGCCGGCGGCCTGGAGGTGCGCTCGCGATCGCGGTGGGTTGCGGCTCCGCCGGTGCCGGGTTCCTTCGTGTGCAACATCGGCGACATGTTGGATCGGATGACTCGGGGCTTGTACCGTTCGACGCCGCATCGCGTCCGCAATCCCGCGGCGCACGACCGGCTATCGTTCCCGTTTTTCTTCGACCCGAACTTCTTTGCGCACGTCCAGCCCATCGACTTGCCAGGCAGGCAAACACCGCCTGACGATCGCGACGAGCGCTGGGACCGCGCCAGCGTCCACGCGTTCGAGGGCACCTACGGCGACTACCTCCTCAACAAAGTCGGCAAGGTCTTCCCCGAGCTGCGCGAAACCGTGATGTAGTCCTCGCCGACCCGGAGCGCGGGCAGTAAAAAGAGAACGTATCCGGGTGCTCGACATCATTGAGAACTAAATGTCGCTGCGCGAATCGGCTATACCAACCCGAAGCGCAAGCGAGGATTTCGCTTGACCCCTCGCTAGCGCTTCGGGTTAGTGTGCGCGGAATCGCGCACGCTGATTAGCGCTTGACCTCGATCCACGCGTGTTGAAAGGGAGAGTCGTGATGCGCCTTGGACTGAACGTTGTGCTGCTGGCCGTGCTGATCGGGTCTTTCGCTCAGTCGGCGAACGCGGCCGACAGGGCTTCGCCGGAGCGCGGCCGGGACATCATGTTCTACCACTCGCTCAATCCAGCGAACTGGTCGCTCCAGGCCTACGACGACGCGTGGAAGCAGTGGGGTGTTTCGGAGAAGCCAGCGGATTATCAGAAGGCGTTCATGGAACGGTACGGGCTTCATGCGGCGCCGTTCGATAACCACGGAAAGCCGATGGGCCTGATCGAGGCAAGTCGGTTCTTCGGCAAAGGCATCACCAACAATTGCCTGCTGTGCCACGCAGGTACTGTCGCAGGACAAACCATCGTCGGGCTCGGGAACGCCTCCCTGGACCTCCAGAGTCTTTTCCAGGACCTGAGCCGCGCGGACGGCATGGAGCTGCAGTTGCCGTTTCAATTCTCCTACGTGCGCGGCACGATCGATCCGATCAATCCGCTCGCCTTTCTGATGCAGTTTCGCGATGCGGACCTGAAGTTGCAGAAACCGCATCCGTTCCACTATAGCGCCAACATATGCAGCGATCCCCCCGCCTGGTGGCTTCTCAAGAAGAAAAAGACCCGCGATTGGACGGGGCCGATAGACGTGCACTCGACGCGCATCGACATGGTGAACCTGCTCACGCCCCTCAATGGCAGCGAGTACATCCAGAGCCAGGAAGGCGCCTTTGCCGACATCGAGGCTTATCTGCGCACGATCGAGGCGCCCAAGTATCCGTTTCCGATTGATGAGAAATTGGCGGCCCGCGGCCGGGAGCTATTCGCCGAGACGTGCGCCCGCTGCCACGGAACCGAGGGGCCGGACGGCAAGTATCCCAACAAGATCGTTCCTCTGGAAACAATCGGCACGGACCGTACGTTGGCGGCCGGCAACGACGCTGAGCTATTGACGTTCTTGAATCAGAGCTGGTTTGGACGGGAGCTCGGGCCTGACGGAAAGCCGCTGCAGTTCGCGGAGCCCTACGGCTATCAAGCCCCGCCGCTCGAGGGCGTCTGGGCGACCGCACCCTATTTCCACAACGGCTCGGTGCCCACCATTTACCACGTTCTCAACTCCAAAGCGCGGCCGAAGGTCTACACGCGCTCCTACCGTACCGGCAGGGAGGACTACGATGCGATCAAGCTGGGCTGGAAGATTACCGTGCTGGAAAAGCCGTCCGCTTCCACGAAGTCCGGTTTCGAGGCCCGCAAGATTTACGACACAACGCAGCCCGGCCGCAGCAACGGCGGACACCTCTTCGGCGACAAGTTCAGTGACGACGAACGCATGGCTGTCATCGAGTATTTGAAAACATTCTAAGTCACTGTGCGCCCATTCGGCTGCGTGGCTGGAGTGCCGGCTTTAGCCGGCTGAAGCCGGGACTCCAGCGTTTGCTGCACGTTCGCGCACACTCGTATAGGTCTAACCGGATTTCCTGAAGAAGAGGTCGGCGTGCAGGATCCCCTTGCTACTCGCCTTGTGCCTCAGGTAGAGTTCGTTGACTTCGTTACTGAGCAGGAGGCAGAGCACCTCGTTCAGGTTGTAGTGATTCATCTCCATGACCTTCACACTTTCCACAGGCGTTTTCACCAGTCGCAGGAGTAGAATCGGTCAATCGCTCCCTGATCGAGGCTTTGGTGAACGATGCTTCGCGCGTGCCAGGAGCGAAGGATTCCATCCATGCGATTGACGTTTGTGGCTGTGTCGCTGGCTTTGGTGCTAACGCCCGCCGGCAGCGCTCGGGGTCAGGAGGCTAGATTTCTGGACAAGTCGGGCGCAGGGCCGGCAGTCGAGAAGGACATCCCCTACGCCAATGGCGGCGACCAACAGAAGCTCGATCGTATTTGATTAGCGCATAGTATCACCTCAGGCCAGGGTGGCGGCAGGTAATCGGGGAGGATCGCAAGAGATCTTACGGAGGCAATGCGACCAGCGCCGGGGAGCGGCGGCGCAGAAGCTGGCTGAGGAAGTCGAGGGCGCTGTGCGCTGCGCTGCCAGCAGGTACGCCAGACCGACATCAGCACTGCTTGGGCGCAGGCGCCAACCCAAGTGCGATTGCCGCCCCAGACCTTGCGCAGGATGACGCCAAAGCGAATGGCCAGCTCGGCCCGCCAGTTGGTGGCGTCCAGACAGGGGAACTTGAGGAAGGTCAACAGGTCGTCGCGGTGTTCCCACAGGTGCTGGGCGAAACAGTCATTGGCCTCGTTGGTTTTGCTGGGGTAGATCACGTCGAGCAACTGGTTGTGTAGGCGGCCCCGGCAAACCGCCAGACCGTGCCTAGTCAGTTCTCCCTCGTTATGCTGGTCGCGGAGATCGAGGGCCTGATGCAATAAAGCGCTGATCCGGCGCAGGAAGCGCACGGCGCCGCGGGTGGCGGTTTCCAGGAGTTCGTCGCAGCGCCGCAAGAGGTGGGCCAGGCACTGCTGATGCTGGGCCACGAGGAAGCTGTCGTAGGGGGACCAGCCATCGTGAATCATGACGCCAGCATAATCGAGGCCCAGGATACGCTCGGCCGGATCGCCGGAGCGAGTCGGATCGATCACATAGGCGGTGGCGTCCGGACCGACCAGGGCGTGCAACCAGGCTTTGCGGCCGCCCACGTGCCAGCCGGTCTCGTCCAGTGCAGTCCATGGTGCTTGCTCCACTGTTTCGCAGATAGAAGCGTAGACCGGTTCGGCACGCCGCGCCGCCCGCAGGACGACATGGGTGCTGCCGCCGCGCGTCAGGCGAATGCCGAACAGGCTGTCCAAGACGCGGCTGATTTTGCCGTGGGCCATGCCGCCTTGCTTGTTGAGTTCGACCACGGCCGCCTGGGCGTCCGGGCCCAGTTGAGCGGCTGCGGCTCCCAGGGCATCGGAGGTCTGCAAAGGATGCCGGCCCTGCACACGGCGGCGGCAGCGCTGGCAGCAGCCGATATGAATGTTGAACTGGCGGTGAATCGGCCGACGGGGAATCTCGACCTGGTACTGATGGTCGATGTGGGTCTCCGCGATGAGGCCGCCACAGTCGGGGCAGGCGTCGGGGAGCGGGGCCTCGTAGGTCTCGTCGATCTGCTCGGGCGGCTGGCGATGCGCCTTGGTGCCGTAATCCTTGCCCGGTTTGCGGCCGGGCTTTTTCGGCGCGGGCTTGGGGGGCCCTTTCGCAAAGGGCGCGGCCTGGCGCTTGCCGCCGCGACGATGTTCGTCGAGCAGACGCTGAAGTTGTTCGACTTGGGCCTGGAGATCGGCCACCTGGCGTTCCAGTCCAAGACAGCGAAGGCATGGTGCTGAGGCCATACCTTCACCGTAGCAGTCGGGCGGTTTTTCAGCTGCGCGAGTTTTCCGAGAAAAATGGCCGGTTTTGCAATGGCTCAGCCTGAGGCGCTAATCAAATACGCTCGATCTTTATCTTCCCAAAGGGAAGAAATTCGCGACCATCGTCTTTACCTACGGAGGCGGATGGCACTCGGGCAGTCGCAAGGGAGTAGCGGCGATCGGCGCGAAGTTTCAGAGCCTGGGCTACGCTTGTGCCCTGCTCAGCCATCGGCTCGCCCCCAAAGACAAGTTTCCCGCGCAGATTGAAGACGTCGCCGCGGGCTTCGCCTGGGTGAAGAAGCATATCGCCGACAAGGGCGGAGACCCCAAGCGGGTTTTTGTGATGGGACACAGTTCTGGGGCGCATCTTTCCGTGCTCCTGGCGTGCGATCCGCAATACCTGGCCAAGCATGGTCTTTCGCCGTCGGACGTCGCTGGCGTCGTTGGCCTGAGCGCCATCGTCGATCTGGAACCGAAGAAGGATGGCAAGGGTTTCGGGAACATCATGCTGGCCAACCCCAGGATGGATGTCTTCGCCAGGGACGCGGACTCGCTCCGCAAAGCGAGCCCGATTCAGCACGTCAGCAGACAGCTGCCGCCGGTCTTGCTGGTCGTCGGCGAACGAGATTTTCCTATGCTCGAAGGCGATGCGCGGGCCTTTTGTGAGAAGGCGAAAACGGAAGGCGCCTCCGCACGCATTTTCGTAGCCCAGGGCCGCGATCACATGGGCGTCGTTCGGGCATTGCTTAGAGATAAGGATCCCGTCCTGGACCAGGTCGTGGCGTTCATGGGCAAGCCATACGCTCCGGAGTAAGTGAGCTCCGCGTGATGCTCGAGGTGGAACGACTTGGCTCCGCTGCCCTTTCGCGAGATGGCTAATCGCTCGTCGTCCTGCACAGCTTGGAAGCCGAAGAGAGAAGCGGTGCGGTATTCGTGGCAAGGAGGTGGAGCGTTCAATTTTTCTGAACTGCTTTCGTGGCTGGTTCAGTGCGCGGCCCGTAACGTGGCCTCCTAGGCGAAGCCCCGAAAAAGATGAATGTCCCCTTTGTCCCGTCCCGACAAGAAAAGTTCGATGACCGTGCCAGCGGCCCTCATCGAGCAACGTGCTGCCGCCCAAATAATGGCGGAGCGCACGCAGCAAGTATCGCAAGACACCCACGGGCAAGCGCTGACGGGCTTGGCAATAGGCCTCGCCGCTACAAGCGATTCCACCCAAGCGCGGCACATGCGAGCACGCCGTGTTGCCGTGCAGGATTTGCAGAACAAACAAGTGCACCGTCGTCACCGGATCCAAAACGCGCTCGCGCCAGATATGACCAGTTGTGGCGCAAACTTCACGAATCAGCTCGTGGCTCAGAAACTGAGCGACTTCGCTCTTGATTTGCTGCACAGCAGCGAGGATACTGCGGGCCATCCTTGGCCTCCTGTTGGAGTGAGGTTATAAGCACCCACATTCTGACAGGAGGCCGACTTTGTTTTCCAGTTCAGTTGCAAGCCCGTGATTGGCTCAGATTTACGCTTAACTTAATGCCATTCATGAATCCCTTTTTCCCTCAACCTGAACCGTTCATGAAAGGGTGTTCGTCCTTAGTCATTCTACTCGCGAGAGCGGAACGCTGAGAGCCCCTCGAAGAAGTGCCTCAGTCCCCCACCGGTGCCGATCACGGGGTTCAGCCAGATATGGGAGTCTCGACGGCCTTCGCCGCGCCGGAAGTCCGAAAGTGGACGTTGGTCGTCGGCAACGTGCCGCTGGCGGAATGGCCTGTGAAGAGAATTATATGTCGACGCCAGACACTCGCTTGGCGAATCGGCGGAAGGTTTCGCAACGACGCAAACGCCGAAAATCTTCGAGGTTTTGCGCGAGCCGCAACGCCCACTGTACATCGACGTAAGTGTGACCGTGCTGCCGGAAAAGCCGGATCATTTTCCCTTTTGCGTTTCGCTCGGTGTGGGGATTGCGAGGAGGGTTCGCTCTTACCGGGTGAGCGGCGCACGACAGGACGCGGGACAGAAGTCGGTCGTCGAACATGAGCCAGGACTCAAAAGCTCGCTCGATGCAGACAAGGTGAATTGACCGAAGATTCAGGTGTTCCGCGCATGGAATTCAAGAGGTGTTCTTTCTCGTGATGCCAGCACAAGGTTTCGTGCTGGTCGGGCCAAGCGGGTTCCTCGTCCCAAAGAATTACGACGCGGTCGAAGCCTTCCGCTAGCAGGTTTCGAGCGACGGCCGCACAATCGTCCAAGACGCGACTTTTATTATCCATCGGGACGATCTCTTCCTCGAACAACGCCTGATACTGGTCGCGGAGTAACGTGCAAATTCGACGGCACATGTGAACTTCCAAGCCGTCGCGACCGCATTCGACGAGAATAGCAACTCTTTCACTGCGGGCGGCTTTGCCCATCAATTGCCTCGCGTCAATTGACCCATAGTGTAGAGGCGGCCCGGAGAGAAAGATTTAGACCGGGCCTTCAACTGGGCCTCGTCGAGCCTCCGAAAAGTGGGCTGACCCTTTTCTCTTTCGACTACGACGATTTGAGACAGATCCAGGAGATCCAGCAGGTACGGTGAATGCGTGGTAGCGATCACTTGAGTCGTTCCCGTTGTTATTGCCGCCCGAATTTCCTCGACCAAGAGGTGGATAGTCCGGGGGTCGAGGCCATTCTCAATCTCTTCGACGATGAGTAGAGGTGGGGGCTCAGGATGTCGCAAACACGCTAACAGGGCCACGATTCGTAGAGTGCCGGTGGAAAGCAGCCAACCCGGCACTTCAAAGTGCTCTTCTTTAAGCTTCAAATAAAAAGCGCGTTCCAGCTCGGAGGTCAGCGTGGGCTGCAGATCCACCGCGTAGTGCAGTACATAGCGAACAGAGGCTAAGAGTCCGTTAAACGCATCCAAGCTCAGTTTTCTGATCTCGTTCAGGTATTCCGCGATGTTGGCCCCGTTCTTGGCAAGGCGAATGCGCCCGGCGGCTCGTTGTTGAGGAGTCGGTTGCCCCATGGCGTCTGGGACCAGAGACAGAAATTGCCAACGCTCGATGTGCTCCCCAACTATCTCGTTTAGGATTGACTGCCCGTCGTCCGTGTTGGAAGAAAGGGGCGACTGCCTAGGCGGTTTTCCTACCAATAGGAACTCATTGCCACGTTCGTCTCTCGCAAAGTGCGCGATTCCGTCGACAGTTCGTTGGATGACGTGCTCCTCCTGAATGAACAGATCGTTGCCCCCCTCGCCAATGTTGATTGCTTGCGTGGCTCTTGATCGACGCTCACCTAAGTCAATTCGAAATCTCATCGGGTTGGTATGGTGGGCACGCCGATCTGTTGGGCGACGCAACTCATGTTTGGCGGCGTGGTTCCAGACGTGCTCGAAGCCCCGCCACCGCGACATTGCCTTGTCTAGGCCATCCAGGACCACGTCGCGAAACGTCTCCATGCCTTCGATCAGGCTGCTTTTGCCCGAGCCATTGTTGCCGATGAAGACGGTAAGAGGCCCAAACGTGACCGTGCCGCTGTCGCGCACCGCCTTGAAATTTTGCAGGCGAAAGCTCCGCACGGGCAAACGCTTCTTCATCGAATCAATCCTCGTGCGGCATCGCGATAGGCATTCTGAGCGGCCACTTTCACCGGGTCGGGCACCAACGGGAACGTGGTCAAGATGTAGGCGAATTCTTCTTCGGTCAAACCATAGAGGTGGGCGATCAGGCCGTCGAGTTCGGCGCAGAGTCGGCGCGCTCTATCGGTTCCGCCGCGCCGACGGTGTGATCTTTGAGGCCCACTTCCTTTGCGAGATCATCGAATTCCGATGTCGTGCAGATCAGACGAGCGGCACGATCCACGATCGGGGGAAAGGCGGCGTCCTTCGACGATAGGCGAGGGACCGGGAGCGAATAGACGTAGAACATGTTCAGGGTATCGTCAACTTTGAGTCGAACCATCCAATCAAGACAGTAGCTGTTGGCGATTGCACACCAAAAAAGCATTTCAGGACAAGAGATGCCGGAAGAAGCGACCTTGATCGTCGTGCTATTGTTCTCGGTGAATACCAGCGGAGGCGCAATGGTGGAGATGAATGTGCGCGAGTCCGAAGCCCGTGCGATTCGCCGATGAACCCATCGATAACCCTGGTAGTCTAGCTTTTGGCCCGTGTCCTCCTGGTTCTTCAGCAAATGCTCCCTTCCTATCGCTTCTTCGATCCAGAACTTGGGAGACTCGTCCGTGAGACAGAACTGATTGAACATCCTCCCGGTCATCAACGGCAAGCGCCTCTGACCGGGAGCGGTGTGGAGGTATTTTCCTTTGCTTATGTCGAACTCGCGCGTGAGTATGACCTTGAATTTTCCGGCCACGTCCTTTGCGAGCAAGGGAAACCGCAACATCTTCTTTGTGATAGCGATGTCTTGCGAGGTCTTGAATTCAAGCACGGAAAGGGAGTCCGGGGAGAGCTTGCGAATAAGGGGAAGCGAAAGGCTGAGGTGTTCAGACGGCTCATGGAGGAATTCAGCCAAGTCTGTCGGCCGAACTGCCTCTCGGGGATTGATGCGGAAGGCCGCGGTGAACGTCTGCGTGTCCCCGCCCTTACCGAACGCGAAGATACAAATTTTCTGACTGTGATGAACGCCCTCGAAAACGTACTTCTCATTGGACAACCCGAAGAGGCTATCGATCTGGCACGAAGAAAAAAGAACCTCACGAAGCTGCTTGCTGCCGAGGTCACTATATATGCTGCCGGGGGTAATGATGCCGCAACGGCCGCCGGCGCGAAGCAGGTTGTAGCACTGCTCGACGAATAGTTTGTACAGGTTGATGTCGGTGCCAGCCTTCTTGCCGTTGACGACGCTAATCTGGTTGCGGAACTGGGCTGAGTGGCGGAAGTAGGCGCTTACGTGCGGGAAGCTGCTGAGGTACTCGAGCCACGCCCGACGAATTTCCGGGTCCTTTAGGAGCTTGGTCTGCTCCTTCTCAAAGTCCTTGATGGACATTTTCTTTTTCGTGACCAGCTCGGAGTGATCCTCGAAAAACTCCTTGGAGTTCGGCTTGAAAACCTCCCAGGGAGGATTCGTGATGATTGCGTCGAAGCCGCCGCGGCCATGGAGGATCTGGTCGAACTCGTACCCCCAATGAAAGGGACGCAGGACCCCGATGTCGGCTAACGTCAGGACTCGTCTAGCCGGTTTGCCAGGCTGGTTTTTTGAGGCGTCCCAGGTCGCCTGCTCGAACTTGACACCGAGCTGTTCAAACTCCTCGAGGAGAAGCTCATCGAGCGTTTCCAGCGCATCTATTTGCTTCGCCTGAATGTTGTCGCGGAGGGCGGCCAAATCGTCGGCAAAGGCTGAAGCGTGACGATAGTTATCTATCAGGCGGTTCTTTTCGGCCAAGATGTCTCGATAGCTCTTTCGTAGGAAGTTGCCTTGTGTCTCGCGCGAGACCTTGCGGAAAAGGTGCCCCTGGACAGGCGATGCGTTGGGATGGCGCTGCCCGTGGTGTTTCTCGAAATCCTGGCTGTCAACTCCCATGAGGCCGAGCAACGAGTTGCCGACTAAGATGTTGAAATCGATATTGGGGAGCGGCTCAAGCTGGTCTGCGTTCTCGACTGCGGCAACGAGGGCAAGAAAAAGGCGCAATTTGGCGATTTCCACCGCCTCGTCCATGATGTCGACGCCGTAAAGGTTGTCGGTAATGATCGTCTTCTTGATGAAGTAATTGAGGCTGGGATGGGCAGCCTCGCGGTCCCGAAGCCAGGTGGTGAGGGTGTTGTCCCTCAGGAACTTGATCTTCCCCACGATGGCCGCGTAGATGTTGATGAGCGTCTTCATCGCGGCGACCAGGAAGGCGCCTGAGCCACAGGCCGGGTCGAGTAGGCTAAGGCCGGGAAGGACATTCAGCAGCAGCTTGCGACACAGGTCGGCGTCGAGGCCAAGGAGGAGGTCAGCGACGGTTTCGAACCGGCGGGGCGGCGTCGCGCCGGGGATACCCGGCGTGTTGACGGCGTCGAGAATGAGCCGGTGAATCGTGCGCTCGCACAAATACTCCGTAATCTCCGGCCTGGTGTAGTAAGCGCCGAACGCTTTCTGGTTGATGTACTTTTCGAATATATAGCCGAGCACGTCGGGGTTAATCTCGTCATCGTCGCCCCCGGGCGTGTCGTTCAAGTTCCAGGAGTACCGCTCGAAAAGGGCGAATAAGTTCTCAAAAGCCCGGTCGGGCACGTTGAGATCGGGACACTGGTCCTCGATCGCGTGGCGGAGAAATAGACCGCCGTTCAAATAACGAATCTTGCCGAGGCGCCGGCGAGCGTCCGCCGAGCGCTTTTCCTCGGGCTTGGCGAATCCCTCAAAGAACAAGAGGCCTAGAAAGTCACGAAAGTATCGGTCCTTGCCCAGCTCTTGGCTCGCGCGCAACTGATCCTGCAAATAGTTCAACCGGCCATTGTCGATGAAGCCTTTCCGCTGCAGGAAGTAAATGAACATCAATCGGTTGAGAAGGATCGAAGCATACCAGCGGCGACGGCGTTCGTCGGGGATACCTTCAATCAGGTCAAGAAACGCCAAGTGCTGCTCGTAGAACTCACCATAGAACCTCTTGGTGACGCGCTCGACGTCCATCGCCCTGCGGAGTCGAGCGGCGACCTCGACGACGGGAACGTCGCCAGCGTCATCAAGATCTTCAAAATCGAAAACCATTTGGCCCAGCTTGCCCAAGAAGAGATCCCCCGGCTGACCCTTGACGTAAAGGTGATCGCGGACCAACTGTTTGCCGTCCTGCCGTTTCACCCAATACCAGAGGCTCTGAGAGTGCGCGGAATCGATGAATATGAGGAGATTCTCGTGGAATTGCTTGCTGACTTCCCTGTGCAAGGCAGCGCGAAGTTTAGCGTCGGGAATACGGTCGTCGGGACGGCTCACTTCCAGAACGACCACGCCGCCCAGTTGCGCGATGTGTCGTAATACAAATGCTGACTCGTTGACGGTAAGCTTCACAAGCTGTCGTTGAGACGGGCGCGACCAGCCAAGCTCCTCGACGAAGAGCTTCTGGAACTGGAAATCAAGAAGAAGATCTCGCATCCGGTCGAAATGAATCGTCGGCATGGCCCATGACGTCTTGGACAACACGCTCTGCCGTTCTTAAGTTCTTAGTCCCATGGAGCAGATAATATGCGGTTCGCGACTTTGCTCCTCTTCGTGAATCAAGCACAGCCGATCCTCATCGCGCAGAGCAACGACTAGCTCGCCGAGACTTTCATCGGAGATCCCGCTTCGCAGTTGCCGGTTCAGCGTATCGACAGCGGTAGGCCGCAGCGGATAGCGGTAGACCTCGTCAATCGCCTTGATGAGCTCCTGAGATTCGAAGAGCGTCCCTTTGACTTGCTCGGCGTACCGTTTAAGCCGTTCGTAGGTGCGAAAGCGGCGCCCGATGGACGGCCTAGCTGGCCGCCGACTGACTTTTCCTCCGTGACGATCAGTTCCACGGCTTTCTGGACCAGGCTGTGATGGTTTATTTGTCGCGGCAGGGGCGGAGTCTCGGGCGCGCACTCCGCCGCCTTTAGGATGGTGAACTGGGATTCCGTGACACTGTTGCCGGTCGTGTCCATCCAGGCCAGGGCATCGTTCCCCTCGGCAGTCCGCAGATAGACTAGTGCGCCTCCAGGCTCTTTAGGCGTTGGTTGATGGGCCCGAGTAGCATAAACGACGGGGGGAAGCTCCGGGATAGTCTTCTGCAAAGTCGCATCCGCGCTGATCGCATTCTTCCATATTTGGTAGGCATAGGAGGCCAAATCTACGTCGGTGTCGGCATCACCATCAAGGATGCCCGCTTTTTCCGTGAACAGGTCGCGCATCGCTTGCGGCGCCGGCAAATCTTCGAAGAATTGTTCATCGGCGCCGACTACTTCGGCATTCTCCGTGAGCCGCTGGCGAACCCGAGCTCGTAGGCGAATGATTCGCTCCACACCTTCGGCGGGCAAAAAGGAATAGCACAAGATCTTCTCCGCCTTCTGTCCGATGCGGTCGACGCGTCCCGCGCGCTGAACGAGGCGGATGATGGCCCACGGCAAATCGTAGTTGACGACGACGGCGCTGTCCTGCAGATTTTGGCCTTCGCTGAGCACATCGGTGGCAACGAGGACGCGCAGTTCCTGGTCGGAAAGCACTTCGCTCCGCTTTTGATTGCTTTCCGGGCTGAACCACCAGGCCAGGGCTGTGGGATCGGGCGAGTCGCCCGTAGCACCGCCAACCCGCATCAGGCCGCGCACCTGAAGCTGGGTTTCCAGATAGCGGACGGTGTCTGCGAACTGACTGAACAACAGGATTTTTTCATTTGGGTGTCTGACCGTGAGCAGTTTCCAAAGCGCGTCGAGCTTGGAATCACTGTTGGGGTCCCATTCGCCGCAGGATTTCAAGACGTCCAGCAGCGCTCTGGCGTCTGTGCGCAGGTCCTCAGCAAGTCCCTTGACGAACAAACCGGGGCGCAGCCATTTGAAACGGCGTCTGTACGCTGCGGCGTAATCGGCATAGACTTCACCGGCGCGGCGCTGGTAATCCGCCTCGTTGCGCGATGGCGCGGATGAAGGAGGGCCGACGTTGTTGCCGTTGCCGTCGTCTTCGTTCTCAAATAGAGCGGATTCATCGTCATCGGAGAAGCGGGAATCGAGCAGCTCCGCGTCCTGCGTGCCGATGGGCAGCGGCAATTCGTTGTCGATAGCATACAGGCAGATGCAGTTACGGAGAACGTGTCGCTCGACGGACTGGATAAAGGCCTGCCCGCTGCTTTCCAGGCGTTTGAATAGGTTCGTTCGGCAGAAGCCCATGAGTCGCTTGCCAGCCCGAGACAGGTCCTGAATCACTTTGGCTTCGGCCTGAGACGGTGGTGCATGGGGGGAGGGAGCGAGGTAATTGCCCAATCCATAACGAGGCAGAGTGAGGCGGTTGAGGGCATCGACCACGTGGTCGGCATAGAGGCGAGCGTATTGATCGCTCGGGTCCTTGTCGTTGATCTTGAATTTCACCGTCTTTGGAATGCGTGTTGGGAAGTAAGATCGCCCACCATCTTCAAAGGTGAGGAACTTGCGGCCGTTGGCAGGATCGGTCTCGGCGTAGTTGTCCTGGACGAAGCTGCGTGTTCGCCGCACGAGGTACAGCCGCATTAGCTCACGCCAGTCGTCGGCGAAGTCGCTTTTCTCAAACGCGGCCAGCGAGCGGGGCGGGCATTGATGCCGACGGTTGAACTCCGTTTCACCCATCTGCGCAAGAGCCGCTCTGGGCGGATTCCAAGGTCGCGGTCCTCGGCGACGAATAGCCGGAGCTGGTTGGCGAGGTCGAGGTAGGTCTTGTTGTACGGGGTAGCAGAAAGCAAGACGCATTTGCTGTCGGTTTGCTGAATGAACTCATGGATAGCGCGGTAACGCCTGCCTTCTCGATTGCGTAGATTGTGGCTTTCGTCGATCACGAGCAGACGGAACCGGCCGGGCACTTTCGGCAGCTCTTGCAGCTACCCGACTCAGGGACACCACCATGGCGTGCAATCCATAGTGGTCGGCGTGGGCCTGCCACATCTTCATGAGATTCTTAGGGCAAAGAACCAGCGTGCTGAGTCCCCGGTCGATCTCGAAAATGCGGGCCAGCGCGGTAGCCATCAGGGTCTTGCCGAGCCCTACCACGTCGCCGATCAAAACTCCTCCTCGCTTGTTCAAGTGATGAGCGGCGATCTTGACGGCTGCGGTTTGAAAATCAAATAAGACGTGACGGAACTCGGGCGGGATGCGGAACTCGGTCAAACCGGCGCGGGCCTCCTGGGACAGATGGTAGGCCATCTTGACGTAGATGTGAAAGGGCGGAATCAGCGCCTCGCGAGCCCAGCTTTCTTCGATAATCTGAACGAGTTCGGAGGAGATGTCGATGCACCAACGGTCGTTCCAGCGGTCCTCGTACCACTTGGCGAGCTTGTTGCAGGCATCGTGATCCAGTACGTCGACGTTGAGTTCGCCCTGACCAGAAAGGCCGGCGAGGGTCAAGTTGCTGCTACCCAAGTAGCTCACGATCGGGTTGATCGGGTCTGACCGAAAGAGCAGATATAGCTTGGCATGAAGCGGGTGGCGAAGGAACAGCTTGACAACAACTTTCTTGTCCTTGATTTGGCGGCCGAGGCGACGAAGGCAGGCTTCATCCTCGTTTGTGGGACTCCCGATGGCAAGCTGCTCGCGAAAATCCTGAGCGAGCGTCTTTTTCAGCCGCAAGGCGGTTTGATTGTCGATTTCCCCATCGCGATTGGCGAGTCCCATCGCTGCCCGTAGTTCTTCGGCTGGCGGGCGGTGCATCCCGATCAGCAACCGGCAACAATGGCCTTCTCCGCCAGACCAGCGTTCGACGTACTCGCCAAGACGTTTCCAACCTCGCAAATTGAAGTAACCGATGCAAAAGTCCGCGCGTGTGGCTACATGCAGGGTTTGCTGCAGAGCGGGAAGAAGCTCTTGCTCGATGTTGTCGAAAATCCGGGGCATAAGGCGATTTCCGTGTCGCTCGCTTGGCGATTCGTCAGCGTGATTCTAGGCGTCGCTGTTCGGCGAACGAGAAGCTTTATGAAGGCATTCAATCTAACAGGCGAGCGATTGAAACGGAAGCATCCGGGCAACAGCCCGCGACGGTGGGGGCCAAGCGAAATCCTTGCTTGCGCTTCGGGTTGGTGTATCCGATTCGCGCACCGACATTTAGAAGCGTCTGACCGGGCCAGCTTGCCAACGCGTTGGCTGCTGGCAATCTGGTGCCGGATGATGACCAGAAGGGTCTGACCGGGGCACGTTGCCATTGCGTTGGCGGATGGCAATAGCAACGGCAATCTGAAAGGCGCTCGACTGCATCGCTCGCTCATCCGGAACGACCCAGCAGCTTCATGCTTGCCTGCCCCGTGGCCGCGATCTGGTCGAAAGCCCATTGGCGGCGGGCTTGTGAGGGGCGCCAGCGAGCGGCGGGGTTGAAAGCGGCACGCAAGATTATGAAACCACACCTCACCACCAACGCGCACCCGCAATAAGCCCGTCCGTTCCGTCGCTCACCCCTCACCCCAACCCTCTCCCCGGAGGGGAGAGGGAGCTGAATTAATAGGAGGCCGCGTAACCCAGGGCGGCGCTGTGCACTGCCCTGGGCTGCCATCTTCGACCCTTTCAGGGTCTCAAACAGGTGCGCTGCGCCAGGTCCAATTGGTGGCGCCGAAGGTTCAGGCGGCGTTTCAGCTTTCGCGGAACCAAGCGACGTGGTCGCCGAAGTGGCGGCACGGATGGCGCGACTGGAAATGGTGGGGGCCCGCCAGAGATACGTTCGGTCCAAAGCGGTTACTGGGCGTCGGGGATCGATACTGGGGAACCAGTCAGAAAATGAGGCCCACAGTATAAGTGCTTAGGTCATAAGCGGTAAAGAAATGCGATTTCTTTCTGGGCGTCGAAGAGCGATATGGGGTGCTTTCGTGCGATGCTGGGGGCCTGGGGTGTGTCCGTTTTTTCCGACGTATTTCTCAGGGGTCAGGGGTCAGGGGTCAGGGGTCAGGGGTCAGAGGGCAGGAGGCAGACGGCAGAGGGCAGAAGGCAGAAGGCGGAAGGCAGGTTCAGAGGGCCGGCACGGTCGCGGAATACGTAACAGAAAAACGCGTTTCGTAACAGCAAGAGGCGTTTCGTAACATCGGCCGGGTTTTCTTGGGCGAACGCAACTACGGAGCTCGCTTCAAGATGCGGGATACTGATTTTTTCGTAACACGTGGAGCGGATGCGTAACACCGACACGAATGCGTCACATCGGGGGTGTCCCAGGCGTGTTACGCAATCGGGAACTGGAGTTGGCCGAGATCCTCAGCGCCGTTTCCACTACAAGAGTTTCGCGCTTCGTATGCATCGGGGCAAGGCACCTCGCCTCCGCCCGGGCTTGTCCCGGCGGAGCGACGACTGGGAAGCTAGACGCGTCGCCCTTCTCCTCCACCGTCTCCGCCCGGCTCGCCCCGGTGGAACGGCGACTGCCCGGCTACACCGCACGCCAAGTTTAGCTGATCAGTCGTCGCCCCGTCGGGACAAGCCCGGGACAAGCCCGACGGAGGCGGAATGCGAGCCGGCCGCCGACTCTAGCCGACCAGTCAGCGCTCCGCTGGGGCAAGCCCAGCGGGGGCGAAAACCCAGCGCGGGACCCGAACCTTGCGGCGCCAGCGCTCTATAAGAGACTGCGAAACTTGCTTGCCAACTGGAAACGGCACTAGCGCGGCAGAGCCGCCAACCACATGAAACCACGGATCACACTGATTGCACTGATAAGAACCCTGTCCGCGCAACTTCGGGAGTGGGCAGCAGGTTGACAGCGCCGGACTTTCGGCGCTACCCAGGAATCTTCGCAAGCCGCGAAGATTTCGAGCGAGAAGAGTAGGCAGCCTATTCCTCGCCTGTGCCAATAATCGATTGATCTTGACGGCCGGTGTGGCGACAACTAGATTTGGATCGTTGACAAGATAGGCGCAAATGCTTGGTAGCCCGGGGCCCGTGGGGTCGCGGGCGTTTTTTTGGTCCACCTCCAATCCCCAACGCCCCGACACCCAATCCGGGGTAGGAACGGTAATGGCCTGCACTTGTGTCGTCGGCCTGCAATGGGGCGACGAGGCCAAAGGCAAGATCGTCGATCTCCTCGCCGACCAGCACGACATCGTCATTCGCTACAACGGAGGCGCCAACGCCGGCCATACCGTCGTCCGCGACGGCCGGACTTTCAAGTTCTCTCTACTTCCGACCGGCGTACTGAAACCGAACCTCAAGTCGGTCATCGGAAACGGCGTCGTCGTCTTTCCGCCTCGCTTTCTGGAAGAGGTCGAAAGCCTCCGTGTCGAGGGAGTGACGATCGGCGACAACCTCGCCGTCAGCGATCACTCGCACGTAATCTTTCCCTACCATCTCGAGGAGGAGCGGCTGTCCGAGCAAGAGTCCGCGGACGCCATCGGCACCACGGGGCACGGCATCGGTCCGTGCTATCAAGACAAGGTCGGCCGGACTTCCGGCATCCGGCTCGGTGAATTGCTCGACGCGGACCACTTGAAGAACAGGCTGCAAACTATCGTCGCGCGGAAGAACCGCTATCTCAAGGCGCTGAGCCCCGAGGCCCGGACTTTCGACGCCAGCAAGATCTGCGACGAGTATCTTGCTCACGCCGGCCGGATGCGCCCCTTTATTGCCGATACGACGCGTCTTCTTCACGAGGCCCTTCGAGAAAACAAACGCCTCCTCTTCGAAGCGGCCCAGGGGAGCCTCCTCGACGTCGATCACGGCACGTATCCGTTCGTCACCAGCTCGAATAGCTCGTCGGCGGGCGTGGCGAGTGGCTCCGGCGTGCCGGCTCGCAACCTCGACCGCGTTGTGGGCGTTGTCAAAGCGTATGCCACGAGGGTCGGCCGGGGGCCCTTCCCCACTGAACTTACTGACGGCATCGGCGAGCGCATTCGCCAAACCGGACGCGAGTACGGCACGGTGACGGGCCGGCCCCGGCGCTGCGGCTGGTTCGACGCTGTCGCCGTTCGCTACACTGCGGCGATTTCCGGCGCCACCGAGTTAGCGGTCATGCTGCTCGATGTCTTGGGCGTGGCCGATCAGGTCCGCATCTGCACCGCCTACGAGCTTGACGGCGAGCACGTGGATTACTTTCCGTCCGACGCGTTTCGGCTGGAGCGGTGCCGTCCCGTTTACGAGACCATTGCGGGATGGCCCGGCCGCGAGCTAGATCGAGCCAGGAAGCTCGCGGACCTCCCCACGGCCGCCCGGGCATACGTAGACCGGCTGAGTGAATTGATCGATCTACCAGTCTCAATCATCTCGGTCGGCCCCGACCGAGAGCAGACGGTATTATGTAATTAGTGCCGTTTCCGTACGCGAGGTGCACCGACTGTCTGATCTCTGACTTCCGACCTCTGACTTCTGATTTCTAGACTTCCGTCTCCCGACCATGCCTGCGACTTCCTTCGACGCCGAGACTTTGCAGCGCCTCTCCGACGCCGGGCTGGACGCGGAGCATCTGCCTCGCCACGTGGCGATCATCATGGACGGGAACGGTCGTTCGGCGCGCAACGCGGCCTTCCCCGGATCGAGGGGCACAGTCGGGGGGTCCAAAGCGTGCGCTCCGTTGTCGAAGAAAGCTGTCGACTCGGAATCGGGCAGCTTACGCTTTACTGCTTGAGCGTCGAAAACTGGAAGCGGCCCCAAGCCGAGCTCGACTTTCTCATGCGGCTCCGCGCGAATACCTGCTCTGCGAGCGTGCCGAAATCATGAGCAGAACATCCGCTTCGCCACGATCGGCCGCCGTGACGGCTTGCCGGTTCGAGTGCTTCGCGAGATCGACGAGAACGGTCGCCTGAGCCGAACCAACACCGGAATGACCTTGTGCCTGGCCATTAACTATGGGGGCCGCACCGAGCTGGCCGATGCGGCGCGGCTGCTCGCGGAGAAGGTCCGGCAGGGCGATCTCGAGCCCGAAGCGATTGACGAGGAGCTTCTCGGAAGCGCGCTTTACACCGCGGGGATGCCGGACCCCGATCTCCTCATTCGCACCGCCGGCGAAATGCGCGTCAGCAACTTCCTCCTGTGGCAAATCTCCTATGCGGAGCTGTGGGTGACCGAGAAGTGCTGGCCGGATTTCGACCGCGACACGTTTCACGAAGGCTTGCGCGACTACGCGCGCGAAGCGCCGGTTCGGAGGACTGGAAGAAGTCAAAAGTAAGAAGTCAAAAGTAAAAAGTCAAAAGTGATTGAAACAGCTCCATTGACGAAGCTTCGCATGCGGCGACCGTGCCATGGGCGCCATCTGTCCACTCGATTGGTTTTTACCTTTTACCTTTTACTTTTTACTTTTTACTTTTTCTAATGCTTCGGACCCGCGTATGGATGGGAGCCATACTGATCCTGCTGACGGCCGGGGTGCTGGTCGCCGACGTGCATCTGGCGCCCTGGTACCCGTTCTTGCTCATCCTGGTAGTGGCGCTGGCCTCGGTCGCTTGTTTCGAAACGCATGGCCTTCTGGCGGGGCCGCTCCAGCCGCCGCTCTGGCTCTGTTACGCGTCCGTGATCGCCCTTGTCGTCGCCGACTGGGCGCCGCACGTGGCACTCTTCCAAGGCAATGTGTGGCATTGGCTGTTAGGCACGTTTTCAGCGGTGGTGATTGCTGCTTTTCTGGTGGAAATGGCGCAGCTTTCGCGAGCCTGGCGAATCGGTTCCGCGCGTCGCCGTGGCCGTCTGGATGGCCGCCTACCTTGGTCTGCTGCCGGCGTTCCTGGTGCAGCTCCGCTGGTCGGGGGGCGAGTCGCTGGCCAGCGGTATCGACCGCGGCACTTTGGCTGTGGCGCTGGCGGTATTTGTCCCGAAGTGTGCGGACATTGGTGCCTATTTCACCGGCCGTTTGCTGGGCCGGCGCCGCATGGCGCCTGTCCTCAGCCCCAGAAGACATGGGAAGGCGCGGTCGGCGGAGTGGTGGCTTCCACCCTGGCGACCGTCGGCATCAACCGTCTCGGCCCAATCCTGGAACACGGTCTATGGGCGGAAGTCGGCTTCGGGGTCAGCGTCGGGGTGGCTGGCATCCTTGGCGACCTGGCCGAGTCCTTCATCAAGCGCGATCGTGGCCACAAAGACGCGTCGGTTGCGGTTCCGGGTTTCGGCGGCGTCTTGGACGTGATCGATTCGGTCCTATTTGCGGTGCCAGTGGCGTACTGCTGGCTGGCAAACAAGTAGAAGTAAAAAGGAAAAAGTAAAAAGTCACAAACCAAACGCGTCCTCAGCATAGAATCGCGTTTCTGTACAATCGGTCGGTTGCTGGATTTGGTTTGGTTTTTTGCTTTTTACTTTTCACTTTTGACTTTGGCTCGGTTCCTATGAGCGATACGACCACCAGCTTGACGCTGACTTTGGACGGCCGCGACGAGGCCTTCCTGCTTTTCGGCAGCCGGGACCAGAACCTGCGCGCATTCGCGAGGCGTTGGGGGTCCGGCTGATTGCCCGCGGTGACACCTTGCAGGTTGAGGGCAGTGAAGAACAGGTCGAGCGGGTCGATCGTGTCTTCCAGCAGCTTCGACAGATGCTAAAGCATCAGGGAAAGATTAGCCCGGAAGACGTGCGAACCGTGGTCGACCTGGTGCAACGCAGCGGTGACCGTGAAGGGCCGCAAGTCCTCACCTCGCTGGAAGGAGGGAGATATGTCCGCCCGAGGACCGACGGCCAGGCGCGCTACGTCCGCGGCATGCAGGAGAACGACCTCACGTTCTGCATCGGGCCGGCGGGGACCGGCAAGACCTTCCTCGCCGTCGGCATGGCGGTCACCCTTCTTCGCCAGAGCCAGGTGCGCAAGATCGTGCTCGTGCGTCCGGCGGTCGAGGCAGGCGAGCGCCTCGGCTTCTTGCCGGGCGACATCGTCGCTAAGGTCAACCCTTACCTGCGGCCGCTTTTCGACGCCCTCCACGACATGATGGAGCCCGAGCAGGTCAAGCGATACATGGAAAACGACATCATTGAGATCGTCCCGTTGGCGTACATGCGCGGCCGTACCTTGAACCAGGCTGTGATCATCCTGGACGAGGGGCAAAACACGACGGTGCCTCAAATGAAGATGTTTCTCACGCGCATGGGCAACGGCTCCAAGATCATGGTGACGGGCGACGTAACGCAAACCGACCTGCCCCGTCAAACGCGGAGCGGCCTCGTGGACGCCGTCCATCGCCTCCGCGACATAGAACGAATTGCCATCATCTATCTCGACGAGCACGACATAGTCCGGCACCCGTTGGTCCAACAAATCGTCCGCGCTTACGAGGAAGACAAGCCTCGGAAGAAAAGCTAGAAAAGATATGCCGAAGAAATCAGCGGCCAGTAAGATTGTGCGGAAATCAGCGGGAGAGATTCCGCGTGCTTCCAGAGCAGATCTCGACCGCCTCCGCGCGTCATTGCGAGCGTCAGCGAAGCAATCCAGATGGCTCGGGCGGGAATCTGGATTGCTCCGTCGCGTTCGCTCCTCGCAATGACGAGGTCCGGGGTGAGGTGGTGACTCTCGGGTCATTGCCGGACTTGATCCGGCAATCCATGCGGAGCCATCGCTACTGCGATTTGCGGCGCATTATTCATTCGCTGCACATCAGCATGGACCACCGGGTCAAGCCCGGTGGTGACGGGGAAAGTGATGAGGAGGGGAGAGGGAAATGATCGCAGCTTTGGCGCTTCCTACTGCGTCGGACCGTCGTGGCAGGATTGCGGGGCGGTTGGTGAATCGCGGTGCCAGGTCGGCACGTCGCACTTTGAACACGCCGCGAGCGATAGCCCAAGCGCGAGCGATGAGACGATGGCCAGGAAAGGTCGAACGAGCAGCCGCACACGCCGATCGCCGCTACCACGCAACTTCGTCCGCATAGTCAGCACCCCTCACGCCCCATACCATAGCGCAGTGGCACACGACTGCGACCTTCTTGCGGCGCGCCCGGAGGGGAGCGCCTCGCCGCCGGTTTTCCATTATCCTATGCTTCGATTGAAATTTAAGTACCGAAAGACAAGAGGAAACGGACATGGAGATAAGAGCATCCGGCTCGACGGCCTCACGCCGGGCGCCGGCCGATTATTTCAGCGGAACAGTGTGGCAGGATCCCGTGGTCGAAGCGCCGTCGCCGGGAAACGTGCGGGCGAGCCTGGTGCATTTCGAGCCGGGGGCGCGCACCGCCTGGCACACCCATCCGGCCGGACAGACGCTCTACATTTTGTCTGGGGTTGGTCGCGTGCAGAGCGCCGGCGGTCCGGTGCGGGAAGTGCGCGCCGGCGACGTGATCTGGTTCTCGCCCGGCGAGAAGCATTGGCACGGCGCCGGCCCGACCACCACCATGTCGCACATGGCGATCACCGAAATGAGCGACGGCAAATATGTCGCATGGATGGAAAAAGTCGCCGATGAGCAGTATAAGTCAACGCCCGGTTGATCCGGCGGCGCTCCGTCACAGAGCCGTTCCGGAAAGGGCCAATCGGCTACGCCATTGCGGAAAACTGTGACATTGGATACGCCGCGGCCGGCGATGAGCACATAGTGTCAGCGCTGCTGGGAATGCGCTTCACCGATTGAGCCGCGCCGACGCGGCCGAAGAAGACAGAGGGCGACCATGATTCGAAACACTGCCGGCACCATTCTCCTTGCAGCAACCGTCACCGCGGCGGCGCTGACGCAGGCGACGTACGTTCGCGCGGCCGGCAAATATGACGGCACCTGGAGCGTCGTGGTCTATACCAGAAGCGGCCCATGCGACGCGGCCTATCGGTTCGCCGGCCAGATCGTCAACGGCGTCATCGTCTATAATGGCGGCGGGATCGATCTCGCCGGGCGGGTGCGCTCGAACGGGGCAGCCTCGCTGCGGGTTTCGAGCGGCTCGGCTTTTGCGGTCGCGTCCGGCCATTTGAGCGGCGCCCGCGGCGCCGGCACATGGTACGGGCAGGCGTCCGGCGGACGTTGCGCCGGCAACTGGGTGGCGCAGCGGGGCTGAGCGGCGGCGCGATCGTCCGCGCCGACAAAGAATCAGCAACGCGCTTACAGCGGGCCTAAGTTTCATCGGGACCTTGATCCGGTTGCACCACCGGATCAAGGTTTCGCTGTCTCACGATGCCGGATTGCTCCCGCAGTCGGCTTGAGACTTTTTCAAATCGTGCGGAGCCAGGCGCATGCGCTACCAGCTTTACTACTGGCCGACCATCCAGGGGCGCGGCGAGTTCGTCCGCCTCGCGCTGGAAGAAGGCGGCGCCGACTATGTCGATGTCGCGCGCCGCAAAGGCAAAGCCGGCGTGGCGGCGATGATGAAGATCATGGACGACAAGCGCAGCGCGCGACCGCCGTTTGCGCCGCCGTTCCTCAAAGCCGGCAAGCTCATCGTCGCGCAGACTGCGAATATCCTATTCTATCTCGGCCCGCGCCTGAATTTGTCGCCGCGCGACGAGGCGGCACGGCTTTGGGCGCATCAGCTCCAGCTCACCATCACCGATCTGCTCGTCGAGATTCACGATACGCACCATCCGATATCGGGCGGGCTTTATTACGAGCAGCAGAAGCCGGAGGCGAAGCGGCGCAGCAAGGACTTCTGGCGCCATCGGGTGCCGAAATTCCTGGGTTATTTCGAGCACGTCTTGCACGAGAATAGCGGTCAATATCTGGTCGGACGCAGGCTTACTTACGTCGATCTCTCGATCTTTCAGAACATCGAGGGACTGCGCTACGCTTTTCCTAAGCACATGAAACGCTTCGAAAGGAAGATTCCGGGTTTGGTGTCGCTGCACGACCGGGTGGCGCAGCGGCCCCGGATCAAGACTTACCTTGCGTCGGACCGGCGCATCGCATTCAACCAGTGGGGCGTCTACCGCCACTACCAGGAGTTGGATACGTAAGGATGGCTCATCCGCTCGTTCCGCGCGGGGTTCCGATCGCTCCGGCGCGATCGGGTGTCCCGCGGGCAGGAACCCGGCGCTCATTCCGGCTTGTGCGGGGATGAGCGCCGAATTGTTCGATGCGCTATCCCAGCGCGTTCAGACCGGCGAGCGCGACCTGCTCGTCCTCGTGGGATTGCACGCCGGAGACGCCGATGGCGCCGACGCACTCATTCTGGTGCATGATCGGCAGCGCGCCCTGGATCAAGACGCCGGCGGGAAAGCTGGCAAAGGCCGGCCGGTCCTTCACCCGATCCTCGAAGAATTTGCTCGGACGCTTAGTCAGCGCAGAGGTTCTGGCCTTGCCGATCGCCACTTCTGCCGAGATCGGGCCCGTGCCGTCCATGCGCTGGAAGCCCAGAAGATGTGCGCCCTCGTCGACGATGGCGACGGCCACATTCCACCGGTTTTTCACGGCTTCGGCCTCGCAGGCCTCCAGGATCTTCTTCACGTCGGTCAAGGACAGACATGGCTTCGTTCGCATGATCACTCCTAGGGAAATTTGCTTTACGGTTTTGATGGCTAATGGCTTGACGGTGGGTATGCCGCGCCCCTAGCTTGCATTTGATGCTTCGGGGCGATGAGCGAGGGAATGAGGGGTATCATGACACTTCGTTTGACGCAGCTTCGTTTCGCGGCTTTTGCCTTATTCGCGGCGGCAGTGGCGTTTACCGCCTCCTCGGTGGCCGTTCCTTCGGCGCGCGCGTTCACGATGGAAAATCTGAGCGTCAATGGCGGGAACACCACGAGGTTTGCCGATCCCGATGAGCGGGTCAAGAACTTCGGCAACCAGGGATCGCGGCCGTTCGGCCAAAACGGGCCGGTCGTGCAGTTCGGCAACAGCTCGCCCTACAGCCGGCCGTTCACCCACGGTTATGCGCCGCCCCCGCCGTTGGTCGGCGGCAACAACTGAGCCGCCCGGGCCTCGCTCGTCAGCGCAGCGAGAAGCGGATCGGCACGGTCAAATCGATCCGCGTTTGCTGCATGCTCTCGGGGAAGGGCGGCAGCGGCTCCGCCCGCATGATCATGGCCATGACCTCGTTGTCGAGATCGGCATGACCGGAACTGCGCGCAATGCTGTGGGTGAGCACATGGCCGGCGCGGTCGAGACTGAAGCTCAGCAGCACGACGCCCTCTTCCTTGCGCGATTGCGCTGACGCCGGGTAGCGCTTGAAGCGCTGCAATTGCCGCATCAGGTTCGTCTGCCATGACGTTTCCACCTTCGGCGCCCCGCCCTTGACTTGCTGCGCGGTGACCGGCGCCGGCGGCGGTGAGTTCTGAACCTTCTCCGGCGGCTTTTCGACCGGCAGCGGCACTTCCGCCGGCGCTTCGTCCGGCGGCCGCTCGAGCTTCACGTCCTCCTTCGGCTGCTCTTGCGGCTTCGGCAAATCGGGAAGCGGGCTCGATTCGACCATCGTCTCTGGAGCCGGCGCCAGGTCCTGCTCGACAGCGTCCGGGGTCGAGTCGATCGGCGCCAGCTCGACCGTCACTACATCCATGTTGCCGCCGACAATGTCGGGCTCGTGCACGGCCAGGAGGTAGATCAGCGCGCCGGCATGAAGGCTGACCACGACCGCGGCAGCGATGGCCCAGCGCGCAAGCTCGCGCGGGCTTCTGTCGTCGTCATGCCAGCTCAGTGCGGACATGCTCATTTCGCTTGCCGTATCTCCAGGCCCACCAGCGCGACCTTCAGATAGCGCGCCGCGCGCAGCTCGTTCATCACCGCCATCACGTCGCCGTAGGGCACGCTGCGATCGGCGCGCAGGAAAATGCGATCGTCCTTATTGCCGCCGGTCGCGCTGTCGAGCGCGCTGGCGAGCTGGTCGCGCGCGACCGGGCTGTCGCCGATGGCAAGCGTCAGATCCGGTTTGAGCGTGAGATAGATGGGCTTGTCCGGTTTCTGCTGCGGCTCGGCATTGGAGGAGGGCAGGTCGACGGCGATGTCCACGGTCGCGAGCGGAGCCGCCACCATGAAGATGATCAACAGCACCAGCATGACGTCGATGAACGGCGTGACGTTGATGCCGTGCACTTCTTCGAGCTCGTCGGTGCCGTGGTCGAGACGCATTGCCATGGCTTACTCCGCGGCTTGCGGGACGACGTCAGGCTTGGGAGCCATTCCAGACTTGGCAAGATTGGCGCGATCGAGATCGCGGCTCACAAGCTTCATGACCTGTGCAGACGCATCCCCAATCAGCGCGCGGTAGTGCGCCGTCGAGCGCGCCAGCACGTTGTAGATCATGACCGCGGGGATGGCGGCGACGAGGCCGAGCGCGGTCGCCAGCAGCGCCTCCGCGATGCCGGGGGCGACGACGGCAAGATTTGTGGTGTGCGCCTTCGAGATGCCGATGAAGCTGTCCATGATCCCCCAGACGGTCCCGAACAGGCCGACGAAAGGCGCTGTGGCGCCGATCGTGGCGAGGATGCCGGTGCCCCGCGAAATCTTGCGGCCCGCCGCCATTTCGATCCGTTCCGATTGCCAGGCGATGCGTTCCTTCAAACCGTCGGCGCGCAAATTGGCGGAGAGCCGGATCTCGCTTGCGGCGGCTTGCATAAGTTGCGCCACCGGACCTGTGCTGCTGCGCAGCTTTTCATGCGCCTGCGCAAGCGTTGTGGAACTGGCGAGCCCGCGGAGTCCGCGCCGCACCGCCGCCCGCGCGCCCAAAAGCTCGATGCTTTTTGCGACCCAGACCGTCCAGGTGACGAGCGAAGCCACCGCAAGGCCAATCATGACCGCCTTCACGATCGTATCGGCATGCACGAACATGCCCCAGGGCGAAAGGTCCTGTGGCAATTGCGCGATCGCGGGGGAACTTTCGCTCGTCTGCGCGAATGCCTGCGTCGCCGCCGAGCCAAAAACAAAAATAAGGAGCGCGACCGCACCCAAGCGGACGGCAAAGGACCGCTTGCTGTGCCGCTTAATCGTTGTGCGCAACTGGCCCGTCCCTGGCTGTTCGCCAGTGGTTCCTGCGAGACCCTTTCTTAGCATGCCGCGAAAGTGTTCGGGAATGATGGTTTTATTCTGTCTTCGCCGCATCCGGTCGATCTCCCATGCCTGTCGTAGCCCCTTCGGGTTTCTCTGGCGCGGTCTGTATTGCGCGACGCTTCTTCTATCCTGGCCGGTCTGTTTGGTAAGCCAAGTCGGCTGGCGCCCCGCATCACCAGCCGCCGAATTTGTAGTTGATCGCTGCGGTGAAGATCGAAAGATTGCGATTGTTGAAGCCGATGACGTCGCCGCCGAAAGTGGGCGTCGCTGGCGCTACCGTCAGGCTCTGATTGGGCAGCGCGATGTAGTCATACTCCGCCCGTGCCGACCAGTTGCCGGAAAAAGCCCATTCAAGGCCGAAGCCCGCTGTCCAGGTAAAAGTGGTGGTGTTATTGACGCCGCTGAAGCTCGCCGGGCCGCCCCCGGCGATCGAAAGCGAGGGACTGGTGGTTGCAACCCAGGCGCCACCGCCCTTCGCATAGAGGAGCACGCGGTCCCACGCATAACCGAGCTTGCCGGTCGCCGTGCTCAACCACCGTGCGTCCGCGACGCCGAGATTAGCGGCAACGGTCCCCGTGGGGTCCGTTGCCGTGACGGGGTTGTTGTGGCTGACCGTAGACCAATCAAACATCGCCTCGGCGCCGATCACCACCCCGCCCCAGAACTGGTAGTTGGCGCCGATTTGGGCACCGCCAACAAATTGAGTATTGGTTGGAGCCGTGAAGGAGCTGCCAAGGGTGTCGGAAAAGTTTCCGGCGCTGAGTCCGCTCCAGCCAGCACCAAGATTGCCGCCGACATAGATGCCTGTCCAATTGTAGACCGGAGGCACGTACATCGGTGGCGGAATTGGCACCGGTGCGGGAAGATCGGCGGCAACTGCAGCGGACGCAGCGCTGAAAATCGAAGCGAGTGCAAACGCTGCTAATCGGCCGGCGCGATTGCCGAGTACCCCCATTTTACGCGTATTGGCGCTGCCGGCATTTTTGCCGCCATGCCTTCGTAGTTCTCGCCGCATGACGTCAGTCTCCTTTGTACTAAAATCTCAGAACTTCTTCGACACGCCAACAAAGTAGCCGCGGCGCGGCCCGAATTGCGGTGCGAACACGCCGATGCCGGTGCCATTGCGGATGGGATAGACGGTGTCAAACAGGTTGACGACGTCGAAGCGCACCGTCATTGGCCGCGGATCATCGGGCCACAGGAATTCGCGCGCGACCCCGACATTGAACTGGGTATAGGGCGGGTTCGTCCCGAGATTGGCGTCGCCATTGCGCAGGCCGCTGCCATAGATCATGTCGCCGGTCAGCCTGGTGCCGCACCAGGATGCGTCCGGCGCCCAGAAGGTCTCATTTGCATAGGCAGGACGGCCACAGAACTGATAGATCGCGCCGGCCGAGCCGGTGACGAGTTGCGTGTGGTCCGTATAAATCCAGTGTGAATCGACGTACTGCAGTCGCGTCAGGCCGCCGAGATCGGCGAGCGGCGTGACGTTGTCGAACAGAAATTGGTTCGAGACCACGTTGGTCGCTTTCTCTTGGCCCACCGCGAGATTGGCGTAAGCTTGAAAGTTGCCGCTGTGAAATTTGGCAGTGAACTCGACGCCTTCGACAACGCCTTGCGCGTAATTGAAGGCGCTCAGGACCAGCGCCTGGCCGAAAACGCCGTTATCGATGAGGTCGGTCGCAAGCTTGTAGTAGGCGTCGATGCCGAGATCGAGATCGGTGCAATCCTTGGCCGCTGGCTTGCTGCAGCCGAACGGAATATTTTGATCGACGCCGGCGTCGAAGTAGTGCGAGCGCTCCGGCAACACCGGACTGGTCCCGCCCGGCGTTTCTCCCGTCGTGCCGGTGAAAAGGCCGGTATTGACGGGCGCCGCTTCGACCAGGACCGGCGGGGTGAAGTACCGCGCGTAGCCGAAATGGAACTTGGTGAATTCGAACGGCAGGTAGGTGAAGCTGATGCGCGGGCTGAGCTGGTTGGCGTTGGTGAAAAGCCATATCTGGTCGAAGCGCAAGCCGCCATTGATGATGAACCGGTCGGTGACCTTCCATTCGTCTTGCGCATAAACGCCGGCGAGATAACCGGTCTTTGACACGTCATCGGTGATCGAGAATGGCGCATCGATGGCCACTCCGCCGGGGTTAGGCTCAACCAGCGAAGAATTGCCGACGAAAATTTGTTCGCCGCTGAAGTAGAAGCCGCTGCGGATGGTGTGGGCCGGATTGATTTGATATGAGCCGTCGGCCTGGACACCGTTGGTAAGAGACTGGCGCACGACGTCCGAAGCCACGCCATTGATGAGCAAATCGCCCAGCGGGTCCGGGGAAAAGTGCAGGCGGTCATAACGTGTGAAATAAGAAAGCTGCCCGTCAAAGCCGTTGATCGAGCGCTGAAGGGCGAGGACGGAGTATTGGGTGTCCTCGAACTGGTTCTCGTTGAGCAGCGTCGAATTGAAGCTCGTCACGCCGAACGCGCTCGTGACGAGTCCATTGCCCAATTGCCCCGGCCTGTTTGGTATCTGGAATGTGCCGGTGAAAGTACCGGCGATCAGGCTGAGCCGCGTATAGGGGTCGACGAACGTCGACAAGTAAGCGAAGCCTTTGTACTGGTTGGAATAGTCGTGGATCGGGCTGTAGTTGGGGATCGAATTTTCCAAGCCTTCGTTAGTCGCCAGATATCGCCCGGTGAAAAAGTACTGAACGCCCGGGAAGCAATCCGCACTGGGCAACGCTTTGGTTCCGGGCGGCGGTGCCGGTATGGTCGGACAGGTGCTGCCGAACGTGCCTCCATATTGGAGCGACGGCGTGATCGTCTTTTGACTGCCGCCGTAAACGCCGGCCTGGCCGCTGTTGTTGAAAAGATCGGTGCGGGTCGTGATGTCGATCAGCCCGACTGTCCGCAAGCCATATTCGGCCGGGAGCGCGCCGACGATCAGGCCGAGGCTGCCGATCCAGCTAGCGTCGAGAATGCTGCCGAAGCCGGTGGGGCCGTCGGGCAGCATGACGCCATTGATGCGGAATTGCACATTGGCGTGGTCGTTGCGGACGTGCAAGAGGCCGCTGGCGGCGGAGTCCTGCGAGACGCCGGGGAATTGCAACAGGATCTTCTCGACCGGCGTGTTGTCGCCACCAGGCAGCGCCTGGATCGTTTGCTGGGTCATGGTGGTGGACGACGTGCCGATGGTGGTGAAGAGGTTGCCGCGCGCCTGGTCGAAGGTTTCGGCTTTGGCATTGAGCTGCGCCCCAGGCGAGACCGGTTGCGCAGCGGGCGCTGGTGCGGTCGCCGGTGCCGGCGCTGGTGCCGGACGCGGCGCGGCACGCACCTGCGTGGGTTTGGGTTTCGGCTTTTCTTTCTCCTTCGGCGGCGTCACGACGACCTCGGGAAGCTGGTTTTGCGCGGCGGCCGCGGTGGCAAAACCGAGCGCCATGGCGATAGCTGAACCGCGCAGCAGATAACCGCGAGAACGGGGGAAAGTGAGCGCAGACATCAAAATTCGTTCCTGATTGCTGCAACGAATGGCCTAACGGCCGGCGTAATTGCTGGTCGCGCTGTCGCGGCAGATCGAAAATGGTGGGATTGCCGCGTTTTATCTGCGCGACGTCGCCGGCGCGTACGCGCGGCGAGGCCTCAGATCAGCAACGACTGGGAATCAGGCGAGGGGAGGGGCGCGCGATTGAAATGCCGCACGTTGCGGCGAGACAAAAATGAAAGCGAAATTACCGAAATGCTCGATCGTTCGGGACGCAAACGGCACCGGCAAAAGCGGCGCGTCCGGCACCAACGATGACGCGGCGAGATGGATCGTCGCGCAGATCGCACAAAAATCGCCCGCCTCGTTCGCCGGATGTTGAGCTGGATTTTGCTGAGACGACGGCGCCTTGGTCGCCGTCACGCTGGCGACGGCGGAGCCGCTCGCGACCTTCTCGATATGGAGGTGTCCGAACGAAAGGACAAGCTGCAGCGCCATCGCTGCAAGCGCGAGCCAAGTACTCCACTGCCTATCGGTACGAACCCAACACATCAGGCGAACTGTCCAGCACGAACGCAGTAGCAGTCTACCGCCAGGGCGCTTTCGCGCAATGCGATCGAAACGATGCCGTCTTGGCGCAGCACAATTGGACCCAAGCTGTGGCGCGAATGTAACAGTCCAGTTTTCCCAAAATTGATCGTCGCCAGCCGGATGGTTTCCGACCAGACCCCCCGCTATCGGCCCCACGAGTCCCTTGCATTGTAATGTTATAACGTTACATTGCAAGCCTCGCTTTGCGGCCTTTTGTGCCCGAGAGAGAGAGAGAGAGAGAGAGGCCGCTGGCAAAAGGGGAATGTCGCTGATGGCTCTCCGTTACAAATACAAACCGCAATTGGCGGCGCGGCGCCCCGACGCCGGCCTCAAGGTGATCGAATGGGCGCGCGCCCTTATCGGTGACGAGCGAAATATTGGCGTCGGCCTTAGCGTAAACGGATGTGGTCATATGGCCTGTGCAGGCCAGGAGACCGTCATTCTCCTAATGCGGCGGGACGAACCGACGGTCGCGGTCAGGATTTCGAAATCGGTTGATTCGGTGACCGAGACCGACGTCGCCGAGGCCTTGCACGTGATTCCTTTACCTGCGCGAGCGATGCGCTGCAGGTAAGTTTATTGCCGCCAAAGAGAGGAGAGCTGTCGTGTGCAACGGTCTGCCGCAAACTCCCGTCACGGTCATTACCGGCTATCTCGGGTCTGGGAAGACAACGCTGCTCAATCGGATTCTCAGCGAGACCCACGGCAAGCGCTACGCCGTGATTGTCAATGAATTCGGCGAAATCGGCATCGACAACGATCTCGTCGTCAACGCTGACGAAGAGATTTTCGAGATGAATAACGGCTGCATCTGCTGCACCGTCCGCGGCGACCTCATTCGCGTTCTCGGCGGCCTAATGCGGCGCAGCCGCGGCTTTGACGGTATTCTGGTGGAGACCACCGGCCTTGCCGACCCGGCGCCGGTCGCGCAGACATTTTTCGTTGACGAGGAAGTCCGCCGCCGAACGAAACTTGACGCGATTGTCACCGTCGCCGACGTCAAGCACCTGCTGCAGCAGATCGACCGCGCCCCCGAGGCGCAGGAGCAGCTTGCCTTTGCCGATGTCGTGTTGCTCAACAAAACGGATCTGGTCAGCGCGGCGGAGCTGGCGCAGATCACGGCGCGCATTGCGAAAATCAATCCTTATGCCGCGCTGCATCACACGCAACGCTGCGATATCGGCCTCTCGAACGTGCTCGGCAAGGATGCTTTCAATCTCGACCGGATTCTTCGAATTGGAGCCCGGCTTCCTGAACGAAGCCCATGAGCACGAGCATGATGCCGGAATCGCAAGCCTGTCGCTCACCTCCGACGCGCCGATGCGGCCGGAACGGTTTGTGCCCTGGATTCAGAATGTTGTGCAGCGTTTCGGCACCGACATTCTGCGGATGAAAGGCATTGTCGCCATGATGGACGACGACCAGCGCTTTGTCGTTCAGGGCGTGCACATGCTCATCGAAGGCGGCCACCAGCGTTTCTGGAAGCCGGACGAAAAGCGCCAAAGCCGATTGGTCTTCATCGGTCGCGATCTTCCTTGCGACATGCTCAAGCAAGGATTTGAAGCCTGTTGTGCCTGACGTTTTGTGCCTGCGGCGCGTCGGGTGCCGGCGCTTTGGCGGCAAGCGCCGCAATAACCCGCGGCAAGCTGCACGCGGTCATTGCCAACGAGCCGTGAGTCGAAGCGGGAGTTGCCGCTTTATTGCTTCATAGGCGTTTTCTTCGGGGCCGGTCATCGAGCGACGCATGCTCGTGCCCGTGCTCGCCGTTCTCATGGTCATGTGCGCCCCCCGGCAGATACACGACTTGCCCGTGGCGCACACCGCGTTCGGCAATAACGTGATCGGCGAGTTCCCGCACATCGCTGCCGCGTCCCTTCAAGACCGTCACTTCCATGCACCGCTCGTGATCCAGATGAACGTGCAGCGTCGCCTGCGCGAGATCATGATGATCGTGGAAGTCGCGCGTCAGCCGTTTTGGCAATTCGCGTTGGTGGTGGTCGTAGACATAAATGAGGGCGGCGACGCATTGTTGCAGTCCACCGGCCTGCGCTGAACTCTGCTGCAAGCCGGATCGCGCCAGATCGCGTATCGCTTCCGAGCGATTGGCATAGCCATGCGCCGCCATATAGCGCTCGAGTTCCGCGGCAAGGTCGTCGTCGATCGTGATTGTTACGCGCTGCATCGCTCCGACTCGCGTTGGGCGAGTATGATGATTGATTGACATCGTCATACTCGGCGGTAGTCTCACACCATGGGATGGCGGACGAAGCCATCGCCGGATTCGGCCGCATCATAGCGCGTCACCGGCACGAATGGCTGCGCGCCTTTCTTGGGGGGTGGGCGTGGCGTCGCGTCAGTATGCAGTGGCGTTGTGCGTGCTTGCGGCGCTGAGCATGCGCGCTTCGGCGCAGGCGCCCCCGCCTACGCCGCCCACGCCAAGTCAACCCGCGCCGACACCGGAAACGCCGGCTGCTGACGCTCCGGTGGCCGCAAAGCCGGAATCCGCCGCGTCACCCGCACCTTCGGACGCGACGGTGCTTCCGACCATCAACGTTTCCGCTCCGCGCTCGCCGCCACAAGCCCAGAGCAACGTTGCTCCGCGCCAATCCGCACCTGCGCCAACGCCTGCGCCTGCACCGCCGTCGCCCTACCAGACCGGTGCTCCCAATGTGGCTGGAGGAACGCCCGTCGTGCCGCAAATGGCCAGCCAGATGGTCATTTCCGGCGCGAGCCTCAATTCTCGCCCGGTGTCGGAACCTGCAGAGATCCTTGAAGCGGCGCCCGGTCTTGCCGTCGTCCAGCATTCCGGCTCGGGCAAGGCCAATCAGTATTACTTGCGCGGCTACAATCTCGACCACGGCACCGACATGGCGACGTTCTGGGACGACGTGCCGATCAATTTGCCCACCAACGCGCATGGCCAAGGCTACACCGACCTGAATTTTCTCATCCCCGAAACAATCAGCGGATTGGAGGTGCGCAAGGGGCCATATTGGGCGGACGTCGGCGACTTCGACAACGCCGGCGCATTGAACATCTCGTTGCGGGATAGCATCGGTCAAAACATCCAGTCCGTTACTGCGGGCAGCTTCGGATATACGCGACTTCTCAGCTACGGCTCGGTCAAGGTTGGCAGCGGCTCGCTGCTCTATGCTGGTGAATTCAACACGGAAAATGGTCCCTGGGACACTGCCGAGGACTTGCGCAAATTCAGTGGGCTTCTGCGTTACAGCCAAGGTACGGCGACGGACGGAATTTCGGCGACGGCAATGGCCTATGCCAACAACTGGAACTCCAGCGATCAGATCGCTCTGCGCGCCATCACGACCGGACAGGTTGGCTTTTTTGGCGAGATCGACCCGACCGATGGCGGCGATACGAGCCGTTTCATGCTGTCGACCAGGTTCGCGCACTCCGACGATAACGGCATGTGGAAAGCGAATGCTTATGTCGTAAAATACACGCTCAATCTCTTCAATAATTTCACCTGGTTCACCACCAACCCGACGCTCGGCGATCAGTTCCATCAGTCCGACGATCGCGTCTACAGCGGCGGTGCGGTATCGCGGATGTTCAACGGGACGCTGTTCAGCTTGCCGAGCCAAACGGTGGTCGGGCTGCAAACCCGCGACGACGACATCAATGTCGGATTGACCAACACCTTTCGCCGCCAGTTTCTCTCGAACACGCTTTTCGACCACGTGAACGAGGGCAATGTCGGCATCTATGCGCAGAACACGACGCGCTGGACCGACTGGTGGCGGACCACCCTCGGCTTACGCGGCGATTATTTTGCGGCGTCGGTGAATTCCATGTTGCAGCCCGCAAACTCGGGCAATCCTAACGCCGCGATCGTCAGCCCAAAGTTCACGTCGGTATTCGGTCCCTTTTACAAGACCGAGTTCTTCCTTGGCGCGGGGTTGGGCTACCACAGCAACGATGCGCGCGGCGTTGTCACCTCGGAAGTGCCCGGAGATCCAAGCACACCGCAGAGCGGCACGGCTTTTCTGGTGCGGTCGGCCGGCGCCGAGATCGGAGCCCGCACCAAGATCGTGCCCGGCCTCGATAGCTCGATCAGCCTATTCGCCCTGCGTCAGAATTCGGAACTGTTCTTCGATGGTGACACCGGGACCACGGTACCCGGTCCGCCGAGCCTCCGGACTGGCATCGAGATCACCAACAACTTTCAGCCGGTGTCTTGGATGCGGTTCGATGCCGACCTGGCGCTCAGCCGCGCGCGCTTTATCGGCCCCGATGCCGCTCAACAGGAGCTTTTCGATTCGCTCACCGGCTTCCCGCAGGCGCAGATCGGCAACGCGCCCGGAAATTTCATTCCGGAAGCGCCGTGGATGGTGGCGTCGGCGGGCATCACGCTTGGCGAACGAACCGGTTGGTTCAGCACATTGCGCTGGCGCTACATCAGTTCGCGGCCGCTCACCGAGGACGGCGTATTTCAATCGCCGCCCGTCAATACGATCAACGGCCGGGTCGGGTATCAGTTCGCCAACGGCTGGCGCATCCAGCTTGACGCGCTCAATCTGCTGAATTCATCGAGCTACAATGCCAGCTACGCCTACGGCGCGCTGCTGCCCTCCGATGCACTGTTCGCCAAGTGCTTTCCGGCAAGCGGTGCCCCCACTGTGCCGGCGGCGGTCTGCCAGAACGGCTTTATGGACTATTCGATCCATCCGTTGGACCCAACGGCCGTGCGGCTCACGCTCGCCGGGCCGATCGATACCATCGACATTCCGAAGATGGCCACCGAATTCAAACGTGCCCTGCCCACATATCAGCCGCCGGCACCGAACTACGATTGGACGGGTTTCTATGTCGGCGCCTTTGTCGACGATACCTGGTCCAAAGCGAGCGCTTCGACGGTCGACAACGTGAGCGGTGGAAGCTCCGGCTTCAACACCGCTGCGTCGCGGTGGGGCGGCGGCGTTCAGCTCGGCTTCGACTACATGCTGCCGTCGCGCGTCGTGCTTGGCGTCGCGGCCGATATATCCTCAGGCGGCACCAAGACGACGACGATCTCGGACCCCTCCGGCATCAGCGCGAACCAGACAACGGTGTTCGACAGCGAGACGATACGTGGACGGTTTGGATATGCGGCCGACAACGTGTTGTTCTATGCAACAAGCGGCTTCGCCTGGTCCAATGCTCAGTTCGTCCGCACACAATTGACCGGCGCGCTCAATAGCGCGACCGCCGGCACCGACGAGGCCGTCAACAAAGGGCTTATGGGATGGGTCGCGGGCGGCGGCATTGCTTACGCCTTCGCACAAAATTGGAACGTGTTTGCCGAGTATCGCCACACAAGCTTTGGATCATCGAGCTTCTCGCTTCCGTTCTCGCAGTTGACGGCGACGACGACGACGACAGTAAGCACAATCGAATTGGGCGTGAACTATAAGTTCACGTCGGGTGGGCAGCTCACTGGCGTGCAGCCGGCGCCCTATCCTGCGGGAGCGCTGTCACCGACGCTGGTCTACAAATCGCCTCCTGCGCGCTACGTCTACGACTGGAGCGGAATCTATCTCGGCAGCGACGGCGGCTTCGGTTGGGAAACCGCGAAGGGAACCCTGACGGACGCCGCCGGTGCCCCTCTCACGAGCTACAATTACCGTGTGAGCGGTCCGCTGGCCGGGCTGTTTATCGGCGGCAATTTTCAGTTGAACAGGGTCGTGCTCGGAGCCGAAGCCGATTGGCAATGGTCCAATTTGATCGGCAACAATCAGATACTCGCGCCGCTCGGAGCTGCCGGTGCTTTCCCGGCCGGACCTTTTACGATCTCGACGACGGTGAAGGACTATGCCTCGGTCCGCGGCCGATTGGGTTTTGCGTTCGATCGCTTTCTGGCATACGGCACCGCCGGATGGGCCTGGGGCAATCCATCAACGACCTACGCACTTGTCGGTGCGGCGCCGTTTGTTAGTCCAGGCGGCAGGTCCACGGGCTGGACCGCGGGTATCGGCGTCGATTACGCCATCACCGAAAGCGTCTTTGCGCGCATCGAATATCGCCACACCGATCTTGTCACCGCGGGCTTCGTGAGCGCGGCAACCAATTCGGCCGACGCAGCCAATCGGCTGCCGATCAACGATTTGCGTGCCGGCATCGCCTACAAGTTCGGCGTCCCGGTTGCGGCGAATTTTTGATCGGACTCTCGGCGGTGGCGGTAGAAATGCGCGTTTAGAGCACGCCCGGCACTCTGGCGCCTGCGCTTTCTTTGTTCATGGACGTCCGTGTAGCGGCGACCAGATCGATATGCGCCTTGGCTGTGGGATTGCTGGCCAGAAAGCGCTGGAAGTCGGCGGCGCTCAGCACCAGGAGCTGACAATAACCCAACGCCACGACGTCGGCAGCGCGTGGCAGGCCGCTCAAGAGCGCCATTTCGCCGAAGAAGTCGCCGCGTCCGAGGCGGACTGGCTCGTCAGGAAGGATGACCTCGACGGCTCCGGATGAAATAAAGAACACGTGCGAGCCGCGTTCTCCGCGCCGGATGATCTTTTCTTCGGGCAGCGCCAGCCGCGGCTTGAACAGGCGCGCCAGCGCTTTGATTTCAGTGGCGCTGAGCCCACGAAACATATCGAAGCGCGTGATGAGGTCTTCGGTTCGCAAGCCGAGATCGAGCCGGACGCGTTCGCTGGCGCTCTGTCGCTCGGCGGCGTGCTCGCGTTCGAGCGCGCTGTAGAGTTCGCCGCCGATGATGCCGTCCTCAGCCAACTGCCGGATCAGCGATACTTCGAGCGCCAGGCCGGTTTGCGTGAGGAAATGCCGCTCGAGCCCTTGCGCATATTCAGGATATTGCAGCCGCAAGGCGTCGATCGCACGCGCCGTCGCCTCAAGCCGTGCCGTCAGGATTTGCTCCAAGTCGCGCGCGATCGGCTCGCTCACGAGCGACGGCAGCCACTGTCTATTGTATCGCACAAGCTCCTTGAGCGCGAATTCCCGCACCAGGAGCGTTTCGAACCGAACCGATATCGCTTCCTGAAGCAAACGTTCAATCCCTAACTGGCGATGAACAAAATGAGCGAACCGGAAGCCGGATGAATAGGCGAGAAGGCCCGTAGCGCCGCGCGCATAGCCGGCCGCGCCGTCCGTTTTCGCGGCGTCGATGAGTAGGTCCGTTTGTCGCAGAAGGCGTTCAATGGCGGTGCTCGACACGCTTTGTTGGGCGTGATGGCCGAGAATGATTCTGCGTTCCCGGTTGGTGAGCGCGACTAGGCCGACGGTGATCCGGTCCTGATCCGAGATCATGGCTTCATCTTCGAGACCGTCCGCTTCGCGCCGCGTGGTCAGATTGCCGATGACCGCTTCGGTAATGGCTGGCGCGAGCTCGAAGTCGCGCGACGTTTGCGCAACGGCGCCGCGAACTTCGGCGAGGGCGAGCGCCAGTACTTTACTGCGCAACGCTTTGTTGAGCGGGGAGAGCCGGTCGAGCTTAAGCACGCGCATCATCGGCCGGAGCGTGAGCCCGTTGACCAGCAGTGTGAACAGGACAAAGCCGGTTGCGAGAACCGCCACCAGGCTTTGCGTCGAGGCGTCGATGCGCCCGCTCTCCGTCACCGCGAGCGCCAATGCCAGCGTGACGGCGCCGCGCAAGCCGCCCCACGTGATGGCCACCTTGTAGGCGGCATCGACGTGCCGGCTCAGCTTGAGAGTGCTCAAGATCGGGAGAATTCCGAACAGCACGATGGCTCGCGCCGCAAATGCGCTCACGATCACCAGCGCCAACAGCCAGAGGTCGTGAACGTTCAGCGTGGACAAGAGCCTTGGCACGAGCAGAGAGGCCATGATGAAGATCAGCGAGTTGGCCCAGAAGCCGATCTGCTCCCACACCTGCTCCAGATAATGCCAATTGTCCGGCTTCAGCCGCGCGCGCCCGATGGCGCCGGCGGTCAAGCCGGCGCTGACGACCGCAACGACGCCGGATACGTCGAACACCTCTTCGCCCGTGAGATAGACGAGGTAGGGCAAAGCCAGCGCAAGCGTGACTTCGGCGAGTTTGGCGCCGCCAAGGAGCGGCACCAGTGCGCCGAACAAACGGCCGCCCACGAAGCCAAGCAGCAGGCCGCCGCCAAAGCTTTCTGCAAAGTGGAGTGCACTTGCCGAAAGACCGGGATGCACGCCCTCGCTGATGATACGGAGGAGGGTGCTGAAGAGCACGATGGCGGCGGCGTCATTGAGCAGACTTTCGCCCTCGACCAGCCGCACGAGCCGCAAGGGCACGCCAAGATCGCGAAAAACGCCGACCACCGCCGCCGGGTCGGTGGTCGCCACGATGGAGCCGAGCAAAAGCGCCACCGTCAGCGGGACACCACCGACAAAAGATAGCGTGAATCCGATGCCAGCCGCGCAGACGAAAACCGCCAGAACCGCAAGCGTCAGAATGGGAGCAACGTCGTCGACCAGCTCACGAACGTCGATCGTCAGGGCGGCATGGAACAGCAGCAGCGGCAGGAAGACGACCAGGAACACCGAGGCATTGATCGGAAACTTCACAAGCGGTTCGGCGATGTCGTTAAAGACATCGGTCAGCGGCGTGTAGAGGAGGAACGAGGCGAGGCTTGCAACCGCCGTTCCAACAATCGCCAGCAACACGGTGTAGGGAAGATGCAGGCGATCAGCCGCCGGCTGAGCAAAGCTGATGAGCACCAGAAGTCCGGCGACAAGCGCCGCGAGCACCGAGATACTGAGCACTTCGAAAGTTCCGTCGCCTTTCAGGGTCAGCCAGAGATGCGATTGACCTGCTAACTTCGCGGGTGGCCCTTCCGATTGAACGCTCCGAATTTTAACGGCCTTCTTTGCACATGTGATTGTGTAACACCACCGTCCTGGCGCATAAGCGGCGCATGTCGCATGCTCACGATCACCATGACCACCACAATCACGCGCACGGTGCGACGAATTTCGGCGCTGCTTTTGCGATAGCCACCTTGCTCAACCTCGCCCTGGTCGTGGCGCAGGTTGTTTACGGGCTTGCGGCCAACTCGGTCGCGCTGCTCGCGGATGCTGGCCATAATTTCGGTGATGCGCTTGGCTTGGTCCTGGCTTGGGGCGCGTATCTGTTGGGCCGCGCCGCGCCGACCGAACGCTTCACTTACGGATTTCGATCGGCCTCGATCCTTTCGGCTCTGATCAATGCCATCCTGCTGCTAGTCGCAACCGGCGCGATTGCATGGGAAGCGGTCCTGCGTTTCGGCAATCCGGAACACACGAACGGACTGACGGTCATGATCGTTGCCGGCGTCGCCATTGTGGTCAACGGCCTGTCGGCCTGGCTACTGATGGCCGGGCGGCAGCACGATCTGAATATCCGAAGCGCCTTTGCGCATTTGGCGGCGGACGCCGCCGTCTCGGCCGGCGTCGTCATCGCCGGCGCCGTGTTGCTCTTGACCGGTTGGACCTGGGTCGATCCGGTCGCGAGCTTGCTCGTCTCCGCGGCGATCGTTTGGGGCACCTGGGGCTTGCTGCGGGAATCGCTGGACATGTCCATGAATGCTGTGCCGCAGGGTATCAGCATCGTCGATGTGCGCGGCTATTTGGAGAATTTACCGGGCGTTGCCGGCATTCATGATCTGCACATCTGGGCCATGAGCACGACGGAAACGGCGTTGACGGTTCACCTCGTATGCGACGGCGGCCAAATGGGCGACGGCTTCTTGGTGGACGCTGCCCACGAGCTCGAGCGTCGCTTCGGCATCCGTCATGCGACTATTCAGATCGAAGCCGGCGAGTTCGAATGCCGCCTTGCGCCGACGAATGTTGTGTGACCCCAGTCAGCGAGACGTTACCGATGAAGAAAGAGATCGCGCAACAGATCAGCTCGCTCATGCTCGAATATGGAGCAAAGCTCGACGGTTCGGTTGCATTGGTCATGGCGAACGGCAGCGCGGAAGAAGCGCTGCGCTACGGGCGGGCGGTAGGCCAAATAATGGGCGAAATGTTCGTCGAGATCATGAATCCCATCTATGCCGAGCATCCCGATCTGAAGCCGCCGCAGCTTCGATAGTCATCCGTTATTGGCTTGCCACCCCGCCGCGCATGCGGGCCAACAGCTCCGCCGTCGGATAGGAATCCGCCGGCAGTCCGTATTTCATCTGCATGGCTTTGACGGCCTGGCGCGTTTTCAGGCCCGCGAAGCCGTCGACCTTGCCGACATCGAACCCGGCGCGCACCAGCATCCCTTGCAAGGCTTTCATGTCTTCAAAGGCTAGCGCCGGCGGCGGGCTGCCGTGCCGCAGCGCCGGCGCTCCGGCGATGCGGGTGGCGAGATAGGCCGCCGTGGTCGAATAAACCAGCGAATTATTCCACTGTAGATAGATCTGGAAATTCGGATAGGCCAGGAAGGCCGGACCCAAACGTCCCATCGGCAGCAATAGCGAAGCCGGCAGATTGTCGGCCGGAAGCGGCTTGCCATCTGCGAGAGTTACGCCCCAGCCTGCCCATTTTGAACGCGGCAGCTGGATCGACAAATCGGCCTGGTCCCAGGGCAGGTTGGCGGGCACGTGCACCTCGGTGACCCAGGGCTCGCCCTTCTTCCAGCCGAGGCCTTTGAGGTAATTCGCGGTCGAGGCAAGCACGTCGGGTGTGCTGTGGATCAGATCGCGCTTGCCGTCGCCGTCATAGTCGACGCCGTATTGATTGTATTCCGACGGCATCATCTGGGTCTGGCCGAGCTCGCCCGCCCACGAGCCGATCATGTCCTCCGGTCTCAGATCGCCGCGCTCGATGAGACGCAGCGCATCGAAGAGCTGCCCGCGAAAGCGATCGCTGCGCCGGCAATCGTAGGCGAGCGTGGCGATCGAACTGAGCGAAGAATACTTGCCCATATTGGCACCGAAGTCGCTTTCCAAGCCCCAGAACGCGACGATGACTGGCGCGGGCACGCCGAATTCCTGCTCGATGCGCGCGAAGGTTGCCGCATTCGTCTTGATCAGCGCCTGGCCGCGCTGAATACGGTAGGCGGCGGCCATGCGGCCGGAGAAATCCAGAAAGGTCTGGGTGAACACCCGCTGGCCGCGGTCGATATAGACAATCTTCTGGTCGTAGGTGAGGTGGGGGGCGGCCGTCGATATGGCGCGCTGGGAAATCTTTTGCGTCAGCGCCTCGCGCTCGAAGGCGGCGAGCCAAGCCTCATAGGTACCGGTGGTGTGGCACGGCGCGGCAGAAGCCGCTGCAGCAGAGGGTGTTGCGGTTGCGGTGGCCGGCGCTGTTTTCGCTGCCGGCTTGGCGGCCGGCTTTGCGGCTGGATTGGCCGCAGGCGCCGCGGCATCGGTCGGGGGGGCCGCATGCACCGCGGTCGCCGCGGACAGAAACGAAAATACCAAGGCTCCTGTCGTGACGTTCCGCATCTGACGTCCTCCCATCCTTATGTCACGGCCGGTCTTGGTCCGGCCATCCACGCCGCTTCTCTGGATAACAAGACGTGCAGGCTCGCGACAAGCGCGCATGTGACTCACACCGCGTGGCCTGACCCGGGTACGGGCAGCGCAGACTACCGTAAAATCAGGAGTGACGGTGCCATCACTTGATCGCGACGGCGCCGGACTTGAGATACCAGTCGACGATCTCCTCGCCGGTCCAGTAGACGACGCCGTCAAAGCGGCGAGCGTGCCGGTAGATCGCTTCCAGATATTTGATCCGGTGCGGCTGGCCGCTGATATAGGGATGGATCGCCAGCGCGATGATCTTGGCGCGGTGCTCGCCTTCGGCATAAAGCCGGTCGAACTGATCGATCGCGCGCCGCATCAGATATTCGTTCTCGTGGTGCTGGACGATCATCATCGGAATATCGTTGAGCTCGAGCGTGTAGGGCAGGGTGAGCAGCGGGCCGTTGGCGGTGTGGATGACCGTCGGCTCGTCGTCATAGACCCAGTCGCCGATATATTTGACGCCGGCACCGGCGAGGATTTCCGGCGTATCGAGCGTTTCCGTCAGCCCGGGGCCGAGCCAGCCGAGGGGACGCTTGCCGCAGAAGCGCTCAAGGATCGCAAGCGAGCGCTCGACCATCGCCTTTTGATTCGGCTCGGCGTGGATCGGCCCCTGCTCGTAGGAATGGCCCATGAATTCCCAGCCGTCGGTACGCGCTTGTTCGGCGACCCGCGGATAGTCCTCGCAGACGCGGGCGTTGATCGCGAGCGTCGGGCGAATGCGCAAGCGCTTGAACAATTCGAAGAAGCGCCACACGCCGACGCGCATGCCGTATTCGTGCCAGCTCCAATTCGGCACGTCGGGAATTTGCGTCTGGCCGGTCGGCGGCGACAGCACCTGGCGCGCCATCGGCTTGCGGATGTCCCAGACTTCCAGATTGACGATGGTCCAGAATACCAGCCGCGCATTGCCGGGAAGCTTAAGCGGGGGGCGGTCGACAATGGCGGAATAGTTGCACCGCTCCCGCGGCAACATTGCGTTCGGCATGCAGGCTCCCTCGTTCCCGGCAGCGTTCCCGTAGTTCGTTTTGCCGCAAGGTCAATCCCCGGAGGGGAAAAATTCTTGCGTGATCACATCCACGTTAGTCGGTTTCGGCTACTTGCAAGCCGGCGGCGATGGAACCATCCTTTGGGATGCTGATTACCTTCCTAAGCTTTAGTCCAGCTATTCCTATCGATTTGGTTTTTCCGGGCCCAGCTTATGTCACGTCCTGCCGTTCGCCTGCATGACCCAGCCAAAGGGGAGGGCGCGATTGCCGAACCGCTCGGCAACACGCGCCGTTTCTGGCGCGATGCGTTCATCGCGGTTCGCAATGAGACCGAGCGGCGCGCCGCGCCGCTTTCTCCCGAGGACCAGGTGGTGCAATCGATGCCCGACGCCAGTCCGGCGAAATGGCATCGTGCGCATGTGACCTGGTTCTTCGAGCAGTTTCTGCTGCGTCCGTTGGCGCCGTCTTATCGTCCCTTCGACGAGCGCTTCGCTTACCTGTTCAATTCCTATTATGTGGCGGCAGGCCCGCGTCACGCCCGTCCTCAGCGCGGTTTGATCACACGCCCTGGTGTCGCCGAGACCACGGCCTACCGCGCGCATGTCGACGCGGCGGTGGCGAAGCTGATCGAAACGACGCAGGAACCCGAGCGGGTCTTTGCGATCGTTGAGATCGGATTGCATCATGAGCAGCAGCATCAGGAACTGATGCTTACGGACCTTCTGCACGCCTTTACGCAAAATCCGACGCATCCGGTCTACGACCGGCATTGGCAATGGCCGCACGGCAAGTGCGCCAATTCGCCGGAAGACGGGCTGGTCGCCGGCATTCACACCATCGGTCACGATGGCACAAGCTTCTCGTTCGACAACGAGCGGCCGTCGCATCAAGTTCTGCTTCAGCCGGTGCGCGTTGCGCGAACGCTCGTCACCAATGGCGAGTGGCTCGAATTCATGGCCGACGGCGGCTATACGACGCCGAGCCTTTGGCTCTCCGACGGCTGGGCGACAGTCGAGGCGCAATCCTGGAACGCGCCGGGTTATTGGCAGCACGTCGATGGCGCCTGGTTTTCGATGACGCTCGGCGGCTTGCGCGCGATCGATCCGTCACTGCCCGTCTGCCATATCAGCTACTACGAAGCTGACGCGTTTGCGCGCTGGGCCGGCAAGCATTTGCCAAGCGAAGCCGAATGGGAGGTGGCAGCCAGAGCCGAGGCGCTCGACGATGCGTTCGGCGCGGTGTGGCAGTGGACCCGCAGCGCCTATTCGCCCTATCCCGGCTATCAGCCCGAGCCGGGCGCGCTCGGCGAATACAACGGCAAGTTCATGATCAATCAAATGGTGCTGCGCGGCTCGTCGCTCGCGACACCCGTTGGTCATTCACGCAAAAGCTACCGCAATTTTTTTTATCCGTCGGCGCGCTGGCAATTCAGCGGCTTGCGTTTGGCGGAATTTGAACATTGAGCCCTGTCATGAGCCCCCGATCCGCCCTTCTAGCGCCGCGCCCAACCGAAACGGCGAATGAGTTCGCCGCCGACGTCGTTGCCGGCCTCACCGCCAAGCCGAAATATCTGCCGCCGAAATACTTTTACGATCTGACCGGCTCCGGCTTGTTTGACCGTATCACGACCTTGGCGGAATATTATCCGACCCGCAGCGAGCTCGGCCTCTTGACCAAGCATGCGCCTGAGATCGCCTCGCTGTTTCCGCAAGCCTCGGCGCTGGTCGAGTTCGGCAGCGGCTCGAGCCGCAAAGCGCGCATCCTGCTGCGGGCCGCGGCAAGCGTCGAAGCCTACGTTCCGGTCGATATCTCCGGCGACTTTTTGCGCGAGGATGCAGCGCGGCTGCGCCGCGATTTCGCTCATCTGTCCATCATTCCGGTGGTGGCGGATTTTACGGCCATGACTGAATTGCCCGCCGAGATCGCGGCGATGCCGCGCGCGGGCTTCTTTCCAGGCTCGACCATCGGCAATTTCGAGCCGCATGAGGCTTGCGCGTTCATGCGCCGCGCCGGCGGCATACTGGGCGCCGGGTCGGTACTGATCGTCGGCATCGATCTGGAAAAGGCGCCGGACATTCTCTACCGCGCCTATAACGACGCCGAAGGCGTCACCGCGAAGTTCAATCTCAATCTGCTGGTGCGCATCAACCGCGAATTGGGCGCCAACTTCGATCTTGCGGCGTTCGAGCATCACGCTTTCTACAATGCCGAGCGGCACCGGATCGAAATGCACCTCGCCAGCACCAAGCGGCAGAGGGTGCGGATCGGCGATACGACAATTGAATTCCGCGCTGGCGAGACGATCCATACAGAGAACAGCTACAAATACTCGATCGAGTTCTTTCGGGCGCTGGCCCTCGGCAGTGGCTGGTCGCCGCTCAAAGTTTGGACCGACGGTCTGTTCAGCGTTCACGCGCTGCGCATGGCGCAAGATTAAGATTTATTCTCTGCAGCGTCGCGCCGGAGGATACGGCGGCCGCGGCCGAAGATCCCTGCGGCGGCGCCGTCTGACGCTCTTTGAGCTTGTGGTTTCGAACCATGTCGCACCGGCCGCGTTGTTGTTCGCGGCTTTATGGGCGTGGAGGAAGACATGCCGGATAAACGCACAATCGGGAAAGCTCGTCGCGACAAGCGTGAGGGCAAATCGGCCTCGACACAGGCCGGCGAATTTGTGCGTGACGAGATCGACAAAATCCGCCGCGGCGAACATGGCGCGCGTTCGACCAAACAAGCCATCGCCATCGGATTGTCGGAAGCGCGGCGCGCCGGCGTCGATCTGCGGCCGCCGAAACGCGGCCAGACCACGGAGCGGACCCGTAGAAGCGCTGAATATGCCTATGAGGCAGGCCAAGGCCTGCGCAAGACCAAGCGCCGGCCACGGGTGTCGCGCGCGGTGAGTAAAGCGCTCAAGCGGGAACCGCGCGGCACGGCCTCACGCAAAGCCTTGTCGCGGCAAGCGCATAGTGCCGCCACCCGCCGCACGGCCGCGCAACGCTCGGCGGCGGCGCGCAAGGCCGCGCGCACCAAGGGGGCGGCGGGCCTTTCGGCCGCGGCGAAAAAGGCAGCGCGGACGCGGGCACGGCGGAGTCGCTAGCGGCGGGGTCTGATCGCGGGCGGCCTATCTGACCAACGACTTCTCCCCGCTTGAAGCCCAGGAAAGAGATTGCCAGTGGTCTCTCGCTCCCCCTAAAAAGGGGATGTGGGGTGGTCGTTTCGCTCCGTTGTTTCCCGTTTCTCCGCGTTCGGGTTTATGCCGATCCACGAAGCCGATCCCTGGCGCCTGCAATATTTTGCCCACGTCGAGACCGACGTCGATATCACCACGGAGGACAGCGACGCTTGGCAGTGGTACCCGGCGCATCGCTGGGTCTACGACAAGCTCGCGGTAGCGCAGAGCCAGGGGCTCGAGGCTGGGCCACACGGCACCAAGCCGCCGCGGTTTCCAATTTTCTCCAAGCCGATCGTCAATCTCAAAGGCATGGGCATCGGCAGCCGGGTGCTCCGGTCGCAGGCCGATTACGAGGCGCATGCGGCGCCCGGCCATCTCTGGATGCGGCTACTCGAAGGCCGTCACGTGTCGTCCGACCTGGCGGTGGTCGAGGGCGAGCCGCGCTGGTGGCGGCATGTCACCGGCAAGCCGGCCGGCGAGGGCACCTTTGACTATTGGACGATCCACGCCGAGCTGGAGCCGGAGATCGAAGCGCACTGCGGCGCTTGGGTACGCAAACATCTCGCCGGTTATACCGGGATGCTCAATCTCGAAACCATCGGCGGCGCCATCATCGAGGTGCATCTGCGCTTCGCCGATCAGTGGCCCGATCTTTATGGACCCGGTTGGGTCGATGCGGTTGTGCGGCTTTACGAGACCGGCATCTGGGATTTCGCCGATGGCGATCGTCGCGGCGGCTACAGCGTTGTGCTGTTTGGACCCAACGGCATGCGTTATTGCCATCCGCCTTCGATCTTCATCGAAGCCATCAAGCGCGAGCCGGGCATTTCGAGTGTGCAGATTACCTTTCACGAGGATCTCGCACCGCAGCTGCACGCGATGCCGCCGGCAGGCTTCCGTCTTGCCGTCATAAACGGTTTCGACCCTGCAACGGCGTTTACCGCTCGTCAGTTCCTAAAAGAATACTTCGAACAGGTTGGTTTCCGGGCCTTGGACAAGGAATGTCGTTGACCTCCACATCTTTGGATCGCGTCGTCTCCCGGGGTGCGTTCGAGGCGCCTCGCGCCAGTAGATCGAGCCCAGTACCGCCGTTATAGTCGCCGCCCGGCGAACGGCCGGAACGATCAAGGAAGGCTTGGACCATGAAAATCGTTGCGTTCGAAGGGCAGGGCGGAGCGCGGCTTGGCATTGTCGAGGGGGATCAGGCGATCGATCTGCAAGCGGTCGAAGCCAACGCTCCGACCGATCTCGGCGAATGGCTCATGAAGAAGAGTGGCGACGTGAAGCCGCTGGCCGAGCTTGCCAAGGGCGCCCCGGCGACCGCGCGCAAGCCGCTGTCGAGCCTTACCTACCGGCTGCCGGTCGGGCGGCCCGGAAAGATCATTTGCCTGGGCCTGAATTATCTCGAACATGTCAAGGAAGGTCCGCAGCGCGACAATCTGCCGAAATTCCCGACCATCTTCATGCGCGGCTCGACGTCGCTTGTTGCCCACGGCCAACCGATCATCCGCCCGCAAGTCACCGAGACGCTGGATTACGAAGCCGAGATGATTTTGGTGGTCGGCAAGCGTGCCAAGCATCTGACCGCTGCCAACGCGCTGTCATGCGTGGCCGGTTACGCCTGCGGCAATGAGGGCTCGGTGCGTGAATTTCAGCGCAAAACCACCCAATGGGACATGGGCAAGAATTTCGACCGAACCGGCGGTTTTGGCCCGTATTTCGTTTCCGCCGACGAGGTCCCGCCCGGCGGCAAAGGGCTCAAGATTGAGACCCGCCTGAACGGGCAGGTGATGCAATCCGATAATACCGACAACATGATGTTCCCGGTTGTTGAGACGCTGGTCTATGTCACGCAGGGTATGACGCTCGAGCCCGGCGATATTATTTTCACCGGCACACCATCCGGCGTCGGCTTCGCGCGCAAGCCACCCGTCTGGATGAAGAACGGCGATGTTTGCGAAGTCGAGATCGAAGGGCTCGGCATCCTGCGCAATCCGATCGCCGATGAAAAAATCGGCTGACGTCGTACGCGGCCGGATTGACAGGCGCAAAGGGCTGCGCACCCGCGTGCGCCGGCTCGTCGCCCTTTGTCTTGTGTTCGCTGCTGCGTCACCGGCATTAGCCGAAGAGCCGGTGCGGATCGGTATGGGTTTCGGCCTCGCCTTTCTGCCCGCCTACATCTGCGAGGATCTCAAGCTCATCGAGAAACACGGCAAAGAAAGCCATCTCGATCTGCGAGCGAGGTATCAGCGGTTTCTCGGCGCCGGTCCGCTGCAAGATGCGCTTGCCAGCGGGGCGATTGACCTGGCGCCGTTTGGCGCTGCGCCTTTGCTTGCGGCCTGGGAAAAGGCCAAGGACACGCCGCGGCAGATCTTCGCCGTTTCCGGGTTGACGACCTTGCCGCCGGTGCTCTTGACCAATCGTTCCGACGTGCGCTCGCTTGCGGATTTCCGCTCAGCCGACCGGATTGCAATTCCCTCGCGTTCGGCGCCGCAGCTCTATTTGCTGCAGATGCAGTCGGAAAAGGTGTTTGGCCAATATGACAAGTTGCGCGGCCAGATCGGGGTGCTTTCGCACGGCGAGGCGGTGAACGATCTCGTCGGCGCCAAGGATGCAGTGCTGGGCTATTTCTCGTCCGCGCCGTATGCCGAAATTGCACTCGCCGACGGTCGCGTTCATAAAGTGCTGAGCGGGGCCGATGTGATCGACGGCAAGGCTTCGTTTCTGATGTTGGGTGCGAGCAAAGGCTATATCGCGGCTCATCCGAAAGTGCCGGAGGCGGTCGCCAAGGCGATCGACGAAGCAGCCCGCATCATCCATGACGATCCGCGCCGCGCCGCCGAAATCTATCTGGTGCACGAGCCGTCAAGGACGCTCGATGCGGCCGCGCTCGCCGGCGTGCTGTCCGGGCTCAGGGACGAATTCGGCAGCGCGGTGCGCGGCATCGGAGCTTTCGCCGATTTCATGGGCCGGCACGGCGAGCTCAAATCGCCGCCCGGGAACTGGAAGGAGATCGTCGCGCCGGCGCTGTTGAGTTCGCCGGGCAGCTAGTGGTTCGAACCTGTTTTGCCGATCATGCGTTGATTGCGATATCGCCTAACGCCTGACTTTGTCGTGATTTTTGTTGATAAGATGAGGTAGCCATGGCCGATAAAACTCTCAGCGTCGTTTGCATCTGCGGCAGCCTGCGCAAAGGCTCCTACAATCGCATGGTCATGAATGCCTTGCCGGGGCTGGCGCCAGCCAACCTGAAGCTCACGGAGGCGCCGCCGTTCGCCGATTTCCCGCTCTATAACGCCGACGTTCAAGATAAAGGCATCCCGCCCGCGGTGCTGATGGTGGCGGAGGCGGTGCGCGCCGCCGACGGCGTGATCTTCAACTCGCCGGAATACAATTTTTCCATGCCGGGCGGCTTGAAGAACGCGATCGACTGGGTATCGCGCGTGGCCAATCAGCCTTTCGCCGGCAAACCGGTTGCTCTCCAGTCGGCGGCCATGGGCACGCTCGGCGGCGGGCGCATGCAATACGATCTCCGCCGCTCGATGATCTTCCTCGATGCGATGACCTTGAACAAGCCGGAGATCTTTATCGGCAATTGCTCGCAAAAGATCGACGCCACGACCGGCCAGATCACCGATCAACAGACGGTCGGCTTCATCAAGCAGCAGCTCGAAGCCTTTGCCAAGTTCATCGAGCGCTTCGGCGGCAAGAGCTGAATAAAACGCTGAATAACACGAAGGGGAGGTAAACAGTGGGCAGATTGGACGGACGCGTCGCCATCGTCACCGGCGGCGCCAAGGGCATCGGCGTGCACTACGTGCGGGCCCTCGCTGCCGAGGGCGCGCGGCTCATGATCGCCGACGTTGCCGACGGCAAGGAGATCGCCGAGTCGCTGGCGCGCCAGCACGGTGCCAATTCGGTTGCCAGTTCGATCACAGATGTGAGTGACGAGGCGGCCGTGAAAGCGCTGGTCGCGGAGACCATGGGGCGCTTCGGCCAGATCGACGTCCTCGTGAACAATGCCGCGTTGTTCGCGCCGCTGCGCGAAACCAAATGCACGGAAATCGATGCGGCGGTTTGGGACCGTGTCATGGCGATCAATCTGCGCGGGCCGTTCCTCATGGTAAAGCATGTGGCGCCGCACATGAGCGCGCGCGGCTATGGCAAGATCATCAACATCGGCTCCGGCAGCATTTTTCACGGCATCCCCTCGATGCTGCACTACGTCACGTCGAAGGGTGGGGTCATGGCCATGACCCGCGCGATGGCGCTGGAGCTCGGCGAGCATGGCATCCGGGTCAACACCCTGTCGCCCGGCCTGACCATGAGTGAAACGCTCATGGTTGAAAATCCCGAGCATATCGCCAACGCACGCAAGCACGTGCTTGCCTCGCGCTACCTCAAGCGCGACCTCCATCCGCAGGACCTGCTCGGCGCTCTGGTCTTCCTGGCGAGCGCCGAGAGCGACTTCATGACCGGGCAAACCGTGCTGATCGACGGCGGCAACGCCAATACCTAGTCCTTGCGCGGCTGCGCCTGCGCTGCATGGCGGCCCTGCCTTCAGGGCAGCCCTGCCGCCGTCGGGTCGGTGGCGTTTTCCGTTATCGTGTTTGCTGTTTTCCGGATCAGGCGCTGGTAGTCGGGCGCCTGCTTTGTCATATTGATGCATTTACAACAGTTGTAAAAGCAATTATGATGCGACGATGCTGAATGAAGCGACAGCGAGAAAGCGAGATCGCCATGGGAGAAGCGCTGGAGGGTGATTTCCGCAAAGCCATGCGGACGCTTGCGAGTGCGGTGAGCATCGTCTCGACAGCTCACGATGACCGCCGTTTTGGCATGACGGCGACGGCCGTCTGCTCGTTGTCAATGCAGCCGCCAACAATCTTGGTCTGCGTCAATCAATCAACCAGTTTGCACCATCCGCTGCTCAGCGCCGGCCGCTTTTGCATCAATATTCTGCATGCCGACCAGGACGAGCTGGCGCGAGCGTTCGGCCGAAAAGGCATTGAAGACCGTTTCGCAAACGGCAATTGGCAGGTCGATGACCGCGGCGTGCCGTTTGTTGCCGACGCGCAGGCGAGCGTCTTCTGTACCGTGGAGGAAACCTACGGCCACCGAACCCACTCCATCGTGGTCGGCGCGGTCTACCGGGCGGCGGTGCGCGAGGCCGTCCATCCGCTGCTTTACCAAGACGGACGATATACCGTCGGCCTTGCCGAGGGCGTAGACTGGGTTATCCCGATCGGTCATTGAAACTTGAGACCGCAGGGTCGAAGAAGAAGACGGAGCTCGTCGCAAAGGCGGCGCCGCAGTGCTTCGTCCTATACGCGGCTTGCGCCGCGCATTTGCACGCCAGGGCCGGATGACCGCTCGTCGGGCCGGAGAGGGAACACGTCATGGCGACAGTGAAAGCGAAGCAGCCGGATCAAGGCACGCCCAACCGCAAGCACAACATCGAGGCGATACGGCAGGACTACTACACCCGCATCTCCGAGCACGGCATGACGCCGCTCTGGAAGGTCATGGGCACGCTGTTTCGCGATGAGCCGGTGTCGCGCTGCGCGCCGGCGGTCTGGCACTTTGACGACGTGAAATCGCTGGTCATGGAAGCGGGCGGCCTGATCACCGCCGAGGAGGCCAAGCGCCGCGTGCTGATCCTGGAAAATCCGGCGCTGCGCGGGGAGTCGTGCATCACCAACACGCTGTTCGCCGGCATTCAGATGATCATGCCGGGCGAGATCGCGCCGGCGCATCGCCATGTCTCCTCCGCGATCCGCTTCGTGCTGGACGGTGATGGCGCCTACACCGCGGTCGAAGGCGAGAAGGCGTTCATGTCGCCGGGCGATTTCGTCATCACCGCCAACTGGGCCCCGCACGACCACGGCAACCCGTCGGACAAACCGATGCTGTGGCTCGATGTGCTCGATGCGCCCGCGATCAACTTCTACGAAACCTCGTTCGGTGAGGATTTCGGCAGCCCGACCCAGGAGACCACGCGGCGGGATGGGAACTCGCTGAGCTTTTACGGCTCCGGCGTGCTGCCCGACGGCACGGCGCCGAGCAAGCGCACGCCGATCATCAATTATACCTATGCACGCACGCGGCCGATCATCGAGCGGATGATGGCGGCCGGCGATATCGACAAAAGCCACGGCGCGCGCGTCCGCTACGCCAATCCGAGCACCGGCGGCCCGGTACTACCGACCATGGGCGCCAATCTGGCGATGCTGCCGAAGGGCTTCTGCGGCGAGCCTTACCGCTCGACCGACAGCACCGTCTTCGCCTGCGCCGAGGGGCGGGGCACGACGACCGTCGATGGGCAGGTGCTGGAATGGGGGCCGCGCGATGTCTTCGTCGTGCCGTCGTGGAAGCGCTACGCCCACACTGCCGCCGCGCAGTCGGTGTTGTTCTCGATCTCCGATCGCCCGGCACAGGAAGCGCTCGGCATCTGGCGGGAGGGGAGGTAGCAACGTTCATGGTCGCCCCCGGGCCTGACCCGTAGGCCCATGCTGCCTCACGGCTGAACGGATTGCCGGATCAAGTCCGGCAATGACGGGAATTGTGCGTGCGCGGCTGCTCTTGCAGTGAGCGACCTACTTCTCGATCGACTGCAGCACCAGCGCCTGCAGATCAGCGTCGCTCATCACCCCGTCGTCCCACGTGGTATCGAGCCGCTCGATCTGGCCTGCGCTGTTGAGATCGATCGCGACGATGCCGCGTTTCACGGCGCTTCCCTCGTTTGTCCACTCGAAGCCGCCGCCCTGGTCGCTGCCGACCACATGCATCAGCTTTGAGCCTTTGCCGTAAGGGACGGTTGCCAACACGCGGCCTAGATATTTCCCGATCGCCTGTTTGCCGAGGATGCGCACCCGCAGTGCGCGGTCGAGATAGGCCGCGTCATAGCTGAACAGCGCGTCGGCCGCGGCGGCATCGCCCGCGGCAAAGGCGGCGGCGAGCTTCTGCGATACGTCTTTGATCTTGGCGGAGGCGCCTTCGCTCGCCACGTCGTAATCGAAGTTGGTCGGGAATTTGTCCGGCGGCGTGCGCATCTTGGCCGCGGCTTCGGCGCCGAAAGAGCGTCCGTCCCAATAGTCGATCCAGCGCACCACCTTGCCGTCCTTGAAGTCGATCGCGGCGAGGATGCGGATTTCGCCGCCGAACAATTCCGGCGTATCGGTGAAGGCGACCAGCGCCGAATGCATGTCGCCGCTGATGCGGGTCGGATAGGAGAGGCCGGTCGGCGGCCATTTCGGCATGAACTGCTCGAAGATCTCGATCATGCCTTTCTTATTGTAGAAGGGCCAGCCTAAAGCCGCGTCGATATAGGTCAGATGCGCCTCGGAGAAATGTTCCGTGGTCGGCACTGGTTTGTGCTCGCTCTTGGCGGTGAAATACGACTTGAAGAACGACGCCACCTGCGGCGTGGCATGCGAGGTATTGACGACGTCCGGGTAAAGCGGTTCGGCGCGCAGGCTTGCCGTCACCAACAACGTCACGGCGGCGGCAGCAACCGATGCGGAGAGCTTCAGTGCAACGTGTTTCATTCAATCCTCCCTTGTTGTGTTTAACGGTTCTCGGCCAGATTAAATTCCGATATCCGGGCATTGTCCAAGCCGAACGCGCAGCGCAGATATTCCGCGCGCACCTGGGGCAGCATGTTTGGCCGCAGCCGCGGCGCCCACCGCCCGGACCCGGACTTGCAGTGGGCCGGTGAAGCGCGTAACCCAAACGTCTCGGCTAGGTAGAAGTCACGATGGATGCACCGGCGCACAAGAAATCGAAGCTGATCAAAGGCGCGACCGGCGACTGGGAAGTCGTCATCGGTATGGAGGTGCATGCGCAGGTCACCTCCCAGGCGAAGCTTTTCTCCGGTGCTTCGACCGCCTTTGGCGGTGAGCCGAATTCGCATGTCTCGCTGGTCGATGCCGCCATGCCCGGCATGCTGCCGGTGATCAACGAGGAGTGCGTGCGGCAGGCGGTGCGCGCCGGGCTCGGGCTAAAAGCGAAGATCAACGAACGGTCGGTCTTCGACCGCAAGAATTATTTCTATCCGGATTTGCCGCAGGGCTATCAGATCAGCCAATACAAGTCGCCGATCGTCGGGGAGGGCGAGGTCGTGGTCGACATGCCCGATGGTGAGACGGTGCGGGTCGGCATCGAGCGTCTTCATCTCGAGCAGGATGCCGGCAAGTCACTGCACGACCAGCACGCCACCATGTCGCTCGTCGATCTCAACCGGTCCGGCGTCGCGCTCATGGAGATCGTCACCAAGCCCGATCTGCGCTCGGCCGAAGAAGCCAAGGCGTTCCTCAGCAAGCTTCGGTCGATCCTGCGCTATCTCGGCACTTGCGATGGCGACATGGAGAAGGGCCATCTCCGGGCGGACGTGAATGTCTCGGTGCGCAAGCCCGGAGCGCCGTTCGGCACGCGCTGCGAGATCAAGAACCTCAATTCCATCCGCTTCATCGGCCAGGCCATCGAGCACGAGGCATGGCGGCAGGTCGGCGTGGTCGAAGACGGCGGCGCGATCGAGCAGGAGACCCGGCTGTTCGACCCCGACCGGGGCGAAACGCGTTCGATGCGCTCCAAGGAGGAAGCGCACGACTACCGATATTTCCCCGATCCCGATCTGCTGCCGCTCGAGCTATCGCCGTCGCTGGTGACGGACTTGGCGGCGCACTTGCCGGAATTGCCCGACGAGAAGAAAGCGCGCTTCATGTGCGACTTCGGGCTGTCAGGCTATGACGCAGGCGTGCTTGTGGCGGAGCGGGAGACCGCGGAGTTTTTCGAAACGGTGGTTGGAGGCGCGAGCGGAGCGGCTGCCGGCAAGAACCGCGACCCGAAACTCGCCGCCAATTGGGTCATCAACGAACTTGCCGGCCGGCTCAACAAGGAAGGCAGGGACATTGCCGCTTCGCCGGTGAAAGAAGCGCAGCTCGGTGCCATTCTCGATCTCATGGCCGACGGGACGATCTCGGGGAAGATCGCCAAGGATGTTTTCGAGATCGTCTGGAATGAGGGTGGTGATCCGCGCGCGATCGTCGAAACGCGCGGATTGAAGCAAGTGACCGACGTTTCGGCGCTCGAAAAGCTCGTCGACGAGATTATTGCGAAGAATCCGGACAAAGTCGGCGACGCTAAGACCAATCCGAAGGCGATCGGCTGGTTCGTCGGCCAGGTGATGAAGGCTTCCGGCGGTAAAGCCAACCCGCAAGCGGTCAACGATCTTCTCAAGAAGCGTCTCGGCATCTGAGCGCGACCTTCATCGGCGCTTGCACGTGCGGAAAATTTCGCCGCGCGAGGTGCGCGCATGCTCGCAGCGTCGCGAAAATCTCCCGCTCCGGGGTGCCGCGCGGCGTCGCGAACTGCCTCCAAACGGCACCGCCGAAGCGAATCGCCTGGACCGATTCGTGCGTTTTGCGCCTCGAAACGCCCGCTGAGGGCGTTTTCGGGCGGTTCGCCGCAAAAAAATTTTGCCTTGGTGAATCGGTTACTGCGAGCGCTCTCGCGGCTGCGAAAGCGTGCGCATGTCGAGCTTCTTGCAGCGCGCACGAGAAAGAAAAGAAAACGACGACGCGTGACAAAAACCCGCAATCCATCGGCATTTCTGCAGCGAATCACAAATACGCGCACGACAGAAAATTTGTTCGATGCGGATTTTGCGAAATACCGCCCGGCGTTTGCGCCGCGGCGGCGGGGCGCGGCACTTACACACAAAATTAAGCGGAGTCACTGTTATTTTTTTCCTGCTGTAGTAATCGGATGACAGTGCATGTCGATTCGCGACTGCACTGCACCGATGTCGCCATCCACTCAGGCTAGGAGGGCAGCAATGGCGAAGAAGAGAAAGACGAAAGCAGCGACCAAGAAGACGGCGAAGAAGACCAAAGCTCGCCGTAAGAAGAAGTAGTCGACGTCGCTATCGATCTTCGACATTACATAGGTCGAAGGTCGCGTCACACGGGCCGGCTGACGTCGAGGGCGCTTCAAAAATTGCCCGAGACGCGCCGGCTCAAGTGAGACAACAGAGGGCGTCGGCGAGACGGAGACTTAGTCCTCACCATCGTTCGCTTAGCGTTCGGTAGTGGAGTGGAAAGACGGGTTAACCGGTTTTCCCACGGCAGTCCCGCCCAAGGCGGCGGTCGGCCGGTGGATTTAGGTCTCTCGCTCTCGCCGACGCCCTCGGTGCGTTTGGAACATCCTCCCAAGGACTTCTCCTCGGCGCTGTAGTCTCATCTGCGGCGCCGTTTTTCTTGTGCGGGTACGGGAATCCACTGGGGTCGGCTTGAAAGCGTCGGCCCGACCGAATTTGGACAGCCGGAGGCGACGACGACTATGTTCGGCCGGATGCTTCGAGTTGAGCTCTGATGCGGCGATCATCACGGATACGGGCAGTCAAATCCACTAAGTCGCCCCAGCCAAAGGTCGCAAGATTGAAACGAGCCAAACCGAAACGCGCCAAACCGGCCCTCGCCAAGCCGACCCTCACCAAACCGAAACCCGCCACGCGGAAGTCGGCGCCGCAGAGCAAGCTGCCGATCGAGCTCTACTACTGGCCGACGCCGAACGGCTGGAAGATTTCGATCATGTTGGAAGAGTGCGGGCTGCCCTACGTGGTGTGCCCGGTTGACATTTCGAAGGGCGAGCAATTCTCACCCCAGTTCCTGGCGATCTCGCCGAACAATCGGATGCCCGCCATCCTCGATCCGAACGGGCCGGGCGGGCGGCCGATTTCGGTCTTCGAATCCGGCGCCATTCTGCAATATCTCGGCCGCAAGACCGGCCAATTCTATCCGCGCGACGAGCGCGCGCGTGTCGCCGTCGACGAATGGCTGTTCTGGCAGATGGGTGGGCTCGGACCGATGGCGGGACAAGCCAATCACTTCCGGCTCTACGCGCCGGACAAGATCGCCTATGCGATCGACCGCTACACCAATGAGGTCAACCGGCTGTTCGGCGTCATGAACAGGCGGCTCGCCACCCGCGAATTTCTTGCCGGCCGTTATTCGATCGCCGACATGGCGTGCGTCGGCTGGGTACGGCTCGCTGAGCGCATGGGGCAGGAACTTGCGCAATTCCCGCATCTCAAGCGCTGGTTCGAGACCATCCGCGCCCGGCCGGCGGTCAAGCGCGCTTTCGCGATCCGGGTCGAGGCGGCGTCCGCCGTCGACATGAAGGATCCGAACGTGCGCGCCATCCTGTTCGGTCAGACGGCGCGCTGAGCGCCCGCGCATTCCAGAGTCGAGCGAAGCCAAAGTGAAGAGCGACGCGCCAATAAATCGCAAGCGGGCGAGCGGATGTGCCCGATTTGCGCCAGCGCAATTCGGGCTACGCGGCAGTTAGTTCGAGCGCGTCCAAGTCTGGCCTTTGCAAATCAAGCCGCCCATGACGCAGCCTTTGAGCTGGGCGGTGTTGGAGCCGCTCATCGTGAACGAGCCCGAATAGACGTTGCCGTCCTCGGCGTTGTAAACCTGACCTTCCCACTTGTCGCCGCCGGCAGGCCGCATGCTGAGCACGATCGGCACGCCGATGAGCGGCCGGCCCTGCTTGCTCGCATCCTTATTGTTGATGTCGGTCTTCGGTTTGTTGGTCTGAGGATCGTTCGGCTCGGCGAGCCAAGTGAGCGTGCCACAGATAGCGCCGCCGCAACTGACGATTTTCACCTTGCCCTTTTTGTCTCCCGTCAACCATGTGCCGACGGGATCGGCGGCGAATGCGGGCGCAATTGAGATCAGCCCAAGCGCGATTGCCGACACGGCGACAAACGCGCTTGTGCGGAGATTCTTCATAGACGGCCTCCCGATGCCCTGCTTGCTGACCAAGGTAAAAGGATAGCTTACGAGACCGCCATTGCAAGCATCCTTGCTGCAAGGAGTTTTCGACGATGCTCGCTGGTAATGCCGCAAAATCAGCGATTGCGGATTGGTGTGCTTAATACTGCCTTGCTGTCTGCACACCTGCCGCGCGCGGTTGCTTCAGCTTTGATTCATCGCGTTATTTAAACCACCGTTCAAATGTTCTGACGATTATCCGAAATATCAGTCGGCCACATAAAGCCGGCAAAGAACGCGACGACGGGATCGCGACGGGGCAAGGACAGGGGATTGTACGATGGCACGTTTTGAGATTCTCGATGGCACCGCGGCGCCGCTCGGCGAAGGACCGGCCGCCGGCGACATGTTGTTCGAGCTCGGCATGATGTACTCGGTTGGCCGCGACATGCCGCTCGATCTGGTCTCCGCGCACAAGTGGTTCAATCTCGCGGCGGTGAAGGGCAATCGCGAAGCGATCCGGCTGCGCCGCGAAATCGCCGACCAGATGTCGGAGAGCGAAATCGCTGCCGCGCAACGGGCGGCGCGCGATTGGCTCAAAGGCGGCGGCGGGACGCCGGCTCCGGCATTCGCGGCCTGATCGCTTTCGTTAAACGCTGTCCGAAGCGGGTATGGCAGTCCGCGAGCGCGGTGGGGCGCGCTCGCAGTGGCTTCTATCTTCCAGGCGTCGAAATCAGTACAGCAAGGCGGCCTACGCGGCCGCTCCGCGTCATTGCCCGGCGTTCAGCGTCTCCCACACCCGCCGTGGCGTCGCCGGCATGTCGATGTGACGCGCGCCGACCCGGCGATGCAAAGCATCGACGATGGCGTTGATCACGGCCGGCGGTGCGCCGACCGAGCCGGCTTCGCCCGCGCCTTTCACGCCGAAGGGATTGGATGTCGAGGGCACATTGTGCGTCGAGAAGGCGAAGGAGGGCACGTCGCCGGCGCGCGGCATGGCGTAGTCCATGAATGAGCCGGCCAGCAATTGCCCGCTGTCTTCGTCATAGATCGCGTGTTCGAGCAGCGCCTGGCCGATGCCCTGCACGATGCCGCCGTGCACTTGTCCTTCGAGCAGCAGCGGATTGATGGTGCGACCGAAGTCGTCGACGATGGTGTAGCGCTCGATAGCGACACACCCGGTGTCGGGATCGATTTCGATCTCGACGATGTGGCAGCCGTTGGGAAAGGTCTGTGCCGGCGGCACGCGATGATGCGTCGCGTCGAGCCCCGGCTCGAGGCCCGCCGGCAACCGGGCCGGATCGCGCGCCGCTTTGGCAACGTCCATCAGGTCCATGCGCAGATCGGTCCCCGGCACGGAGAACACCCCGTCGACAAAGCTGATGTCCTGGGCCCCGACTTCCAAAAGGTGCGCCGCAATCTGGCTTCCCTTGCTGACGATGGCGCGGCCGGCCTCGTAGAGCGCTGCGCCGCCGACCGCGATCGCGCGCGAACCGCCGGTCAGCCCGGCCGGCGTGCGGTCGGTGTCGCCCATGATCACATCGATTTGGTCCGCATCGATGCCGAGCTGATCGGAGACGATCTGCTTGTAGGAGGTGAGGAGGCCGGTGCCGTATTCCTGATTGCCCATGACCAGCTCGACCCGGTCATCCTTGAACTCGATCGACGCGGTTTCGGGAAAGCCGCCGCCGCAGCGCTCGGTATAGGTGGCCATGCCGATGCCGCGGAGCTTGCCCTCGCGCTCGCTCTGCTTACGCCGCTCGGGAAAGGACGACCAATCGGCCGCAGCCATGCAGCGGTCCATCACCTTCTCGAACTCGCCGGAATCGAGCACGAGCTTGGTCACCGACGTGTAGGGCATCGCTGAAACGGGCACGAAATTGACGCGGCGGATGGCGTCCGGTGTCATGCGGAGCTCGCGCGCTGCGGCGTCGACAATCCGTTCCAGGAGGTAGGCGGCTTCCGGCCTTCCGGCGCCGCGATAGGCGCAAACCGGCACCGTGTTCGTGCATACGCCTTTCACATTCACATGAATGGCGCCGATCATATAGAGGCCGGAAACGAGATCGCTCGAGCGCGTCGGCACGAATGAGCCAAACGGTGAGAGGTAGGCACCGAGATTGGCGAGGGTCGTCGCGCGCAAGCCGAGGAAGCGGCCGCTCGCATCGAGCGCAAGCTCTGCGTGGGTTGCGTGGTCGCGCCCCTGATTGTCGGAAACAAAGCCTTCCGAGCGATCCTCCTGCCATTTGACCGGCCGCGCGATCTTGCGGCTTGCCCATACCGCGAGCGCCTGTTCGGGATAGACGAAAGCCTTCATGCCGAAGCCGCCCCCCACGTTGGGGGTGATGACTCGGAGCTGCTCTTTCGGAATCTTGAGCACGGCCTCGGCGAGTGGGTCGCGCACGAAATGCGGACCTTGCGTCCCGGTGTAGAGGGTCGAGCGGCCGCTTTGCGGATCGTAGTCCATAACCGCGTTGCGCGGCTCCATCGAATTCGCCACCAGGCGATTGTTGATCAGATCAATGCTGACGACATGGGCGGCCTTGGCAAAGGCGGCTTCGGTCGCTTTCGGGTCGCCAAGATCGTTGTCCCAATCGAACACGAGGTTGCCCGGAATGTGGTCGAAAAGCTGCGCCGCGCCCGGCTCCAGCGCGTCCTTCGCTTCGGTCACCACCGGCAGCGCCTCGTAGTCGACCTCGATCGCTTCGGCGGCATCGCGCGCCTGGCTCAAGGTCTCGGCGATGACAAACGCGACAGGTTGGCCGACATAACGGACCTTCTCGACCGCCAAGAGCGGCCGCGGCGTGTCGTGCCGCGGCGTGCCGTCGCTGTTCACGAGCGGCGTCTGGCAAGCAAGGTTGCCGAGCCCCTCCGCTTGCACCTCCACGCCGGTGGCGACGAACAGGACGCCCGGCATCTTCCGCGCCGCCGTTGCATCGACGCGCCGAAGGTGCGCATGCGCGATCGGTGAGCGCAGAACAAAGGCTTGCGCCGAATGCGGCAAGCTCACGTCATCCGTGTAGCGGCCTCGTCCGGTGATAAGCCGCAAATCCTCGTAGCGCCGAACAGGCTGCCCAATGCCGAATTTCATGCCCGACCTCATGCTCTGGAATGCTTTAGATATGGGCTCGCCGAACGCGGCCTGCCAATATTCTTCACCCAACGAACCGGCACAGGCCGTATGCGGCCAGTGCAAGGGCCAAACACCGTCTCACTCGCCGAACGCTCGCCCCAAGGCCCGCGGAGCTTGCTGCGCGCGGGCAGTGAGCACCAAGGCCAGTAGCGTCATGGCATAGGGCAGGGAGCTGAAAAATTCCACCGGCAGGCCGACCGAGCTACTTTGGGCAAGAAGCGCGAGGCTGTCGAACAGCGCGAACAGGAGCGCGCCCAGCATCGCGCCGACCGGCGACCAGCGGCCGATGATGACGACCGCGATTGCGACGTAGCCGCGGCCGCTGGTCACGTCGTCGCTGAAGGAACCGAGATAGCCGACCGTGATGGTCGCTCCGCCGAAGCCGGCCAGCGCTCCGCCCAAGACAAGCGCCGCGATCCGCACAGCGATGACATCGACGCCGCGCAACTGCGCGGCTTCCGGATCGTCGCCAACTGCGCGCAGTCTCAGTCCGGGCGTCGTGCGCCGCATGGCGAAGCTTGCTGCCACGACCGCAACCACCGCGAAATAGGTCAGCGGGCTCTGCGCAAACAGCGCTTCGCCGATCAGCGGCAGCCGGTCGAGCAGCGGCACGTGCAGGATCGGGACCAGCGGCACGACGACGGCAGAGCGGCCCGAGGGCTGCCAGATTTGGAAGAGGTAGTCGGCAAGGCCGATCCCGAGCAGGGTGACGGCGATCCCGGCAACGATCTGGTTGACGCCGCCCTTGAGCACAGCGAGCCCCATGAGCAAGCCGAGCGCCCCGCCGGCGGCGGCGCCGAGCAGCAGGCCCGCGGCCCAGCTTTGCTGGCTCGCGCCCCACACCCCCATGAAAGCGCCGAGCGCCATCATGCCTTCGACGCCGAGATTGACGATGCCGCAACGCTCGACCAGCGTTTCGCCGAGCGCTGCGAGCGTGATCGGGGTTGCAAGCCGCACCGCGCCGGCGAATAACACCGCCCAAAATCCGAACTGTGCCGCATTCATGGCGTTTGCTCGACCGGCTTGGCGGTCACGTCCGCAACGGCCATGCGCGCCCGACGCTGTCGCGCCGCAAAGACCAGTGCTGCGCCAAGCAAGAGGACGCCTTGCGCGATGACGGCAATGGACGCAGGCACGCCTGTATCGGTCTGCAAGCCGTTGCTGCCGGTTATGAGGACGGCCATGACGAATGACCCGATCACGATGCCAAGCGGTCCGAGCCCGCCCAGCAGCGCGACGAGCACGCCGGTAAATCCCAAGCCGCCGGCAACACTGGGATAAAGAATGCCCTGCAATCCGGTGACTTGGATCCAGCCGGCGAGGCCAGCCGCGGCGCCGCTCACCAGCATGGTGCCGATCACGGCTGTGCTTTCGCGGACGCCCATGCGGGCGGCAAGATCGCGGTGCGTCGAGAAGATGTCGTAGCCAAGACCGCGCGCCGAGCGGATCCAATACGCCAGCGCGCCGGCCCCGAGGATGACCGCGAGAATTCCCCAATGCAGGCGCGTGCCGTCGACAAGCTTGGGAATGATCGCTTCTGCCGGTAGGCGATCGCTGCGCGGCGTGGCGACCGCTTCCGCCGTGCCGAGCACCGTGCGTACCAGCCACAGTACCAAATTGGCCGCGAGATAGTTCATCAAAAGCGTCGAGAGAATTTCGTTCACGCGAAGCCGCGCGCGCAAGATCGCCGGCAGCAAGGCCCAGGCTGCGCCGCCCAGCATTCCGGCAATGCAGCCCGTTGCCAGCGCCACGCTTGCCGGTGCCCCGCGAACGGCAAACACCGCGGCCGTTGCCGTCACCGCGCCGATGGCGAGCTGTCCCTCCGAGCCCACTGGAAAAATACCGGCTCGGAGCGCCGGCGCGACGCCGAGCGCGACGATCGCGATCGGCACGGACTGAACGATGGTTTCGGCGATGGCGTAGCGATCGCCGAACGCGCCATCGAGCAAGCCTTGCAGTGCGCGCACAGGATCTGCACCCGCGAAAACGATCAAGAGCACGACCGTTGCGGCGAACAGGATAGTCACCAGTCCAAGCCAGAGCTTCTCTGGTGCGCGGCTGAGCACGGCGGCCTTCGGGCGGAGCTTACTGGTAGATGCCGGGCGGCGGATCCCAGCCGGTCAGCACGTGCTGGCCGAGTTCCGAATGCTTCCAGTCCACCGGATCGTGCAGCGAAACGGTACGGGCGTTGCGCCAGAAGCGGTCGAAGCCATTGGCGCGGGCCACCGAGCGCGTACCCATCAAAGCGAAAATCTCGGAGGTGGCGCGCACGCCTGCACGCGAAGCCGCGGCCTTGGCAGCATAGACCGGCGCGGCGAGCGCTGTTCGATCGATCTCGCCGCGCTCATGCGCGTCGATCAGATCGCCGGTGGCAAGCGTCAGCGCGTAGGCAGCGGCAAGGTCGGCGGTTAGTTCACCGGCGAGCCGGCGCACGAACGGATCGTCGGCGGCATTGTCGACGGCCGCTGACGGCCACGGCCGGCTCTTGCTGGTAACGAAGGGAATGGAGATGCGCAGCGCGCCGATGCCAAGTCCGACTAGAACCGCGGCGAAGCCCGCCTGATAGCGCAGCGACGCATGCGGCAACGGCCCCTTGCCAGGAAGACTGCAGGTCCAGTCCGGCGCCGTCTTCACGTCCTTGAACGTCACCGTCCCGGAATTGGTGGCGCGTTGCCCAAGCGCGTCCCAATCACGATGGATGGTGACGCCGGCGGTATTCGCCGGCACCAGCAAAGCCTGCGCACCCAGCAACGGATTTTCGGCAACGCCATGCGCCTGCGGGTTGAAGGCCCAGGTTACGATGTAATCCGCTTCGGCGGCGCCCGTGGTGTAGATCTTTTGGCCGTTGATCACGAAGCCGCCGCCGGCTTGTGGGATCGCGACCGTCGTCAATGGATCGTCGACCTTGCGGCCGGATTCGGCGACCGCGAGCCCGAGAATGGCGTCCTCATCAAGCAGCTTCTTGGCGAGGGCCGGCCGGAAGTCGGCCGGCGAATAGACGAACGCTTCGTGGACGAGCTCGTCGTGAATCTTGAAAATCTGCGCCACGGCGGAATCTCCGATGCTCAAGCGGACCTGCGCTTCGAGCGAAAAGCGCGATGGAGAATCCGGGGCCGCCGTAGGCCGCCGGAACGGCGGTCTTCAACACGCCGGAGCGCTTGAGCGCGGCGACTGCGCTCGTCGGATAGCGGCCCTTCTGATCGTGGGCGATAGCTTGCGGTGCGATCTCGGCCTCGATGATCTGATCGAGCGCGGCGAGCAGGGCATTCTCGCGCGCGGACAAGCCATTCGGCGGAAACGCTTTGCGCAGCAGCGGTTGCGGGCCCTGAAGTTCTTGTTTGGTCATTGCACTGGTTCCGCGCGGAAGGTTGAGGGGTCCATCAGCCGATGGACGTCGTGAATGTGATCAGGGCAGCGGCAGCACACCATCCCGGCGCGCATGCCGAGCACCAGATCGGTGAAAGATTGCGAGGCGGTGTCGATCAGGCCCTTTTCCGTCAGTCCCAGATCGGGAACGCCGGCCAAACCGATGAAGGCCATGATCATGAAAGGCGAGTGGATTGCGCAGCCGAGCGAGGCCGCGGCCTTATTGGCGTTGATCGACTGCTCGCGGACGGTTTCCCAGGGCTGGTCGCTCATGATGCCGGCAAGCGGCAGTGGCACGCTTGCGAGCACCTTGCCGTCGGCGACCGCCACATAGCCGCCGTCGATCTCCTTGATTGCGCGTGCGGCGTCGGCCAGATCGCGATCAGTCACGCCGACCATGACCAGGTTCTGATTTTCGCAATTGGTGGTCGCCGCCAGTGCACCTTTCCTCAGTCTGAAACCCGCGCACAAACCCGATACCGATGGTCTTGCTGGCATGGTGGCGGTCGACAATGGCGACTTTCAGCACGTCGCGTTCGGCGTCGCAGCGCACGCTGCCATCGACGACATCGAGCTCGGCGTGGAAGGCGCGCTTGAAATAACCGTCATACATTTCCATCGCCTGCACCCAGGCCTTCGGTCCGGGCGCTTTGACGACGAAGGATTCAGCCGAAAGGTCGGGGTGCAGATGGATGGTGTTGCGCGTCACCGGCGGCATCACGTCTTTATTGGCGAATAACGGCTTGCGTGTTCTCAGCCACGACCGCGCCACCGACCAGAACCAGGCTCGGGCGCGCCTGGGTGAGATCGGGCACGAGTTGAATATCGGCCAGGCGGCTTGGTGTGATCGATCCGACGAGGTGATCGAGCCGGTAGTAAAGCGCGGCCGTCAGCGTCGCCATCCGCCAGGCCAGGATTGGCTCGACGCCGGCCCGGATCGCCTCGCGTACATGATGATCGATATGGCCCTGATCGTGCAGATCCTCGACATGCTTGTCGTCGGCACAGAAGCACATGTGATAGACGCCGTCGCCCAGCGCCGGCACATCGGCAAAGACCGAGGCGGTGTTGTCGTTCATGCTGCCGGCCATGACGGTGATGGCAGCGCCGAGCCGCACCGCTCCAGCACCTCGTCCGTGGTGGCGGCGTTGTGATCGTCGCTGACGCCGCCGGCGAGATAGCTCCAAAGCGGCTCGTCGCGCAGCCGCGCGGTGTGGCCGGTGATGCGCTTGCCTGAGCGGATGGCAGCGACCTGCTTGCGCGCCGACCATTCGTCGAGATCGAACGGATTGGACTCGCCAAGCGTCGCAGCGTTGGGCCATTGCACGCGCGCTTCGATCTCCGCGTCGTCGACCTGCGCGCCGCCGAGCTCCAAGGCCGGCGTGCGCGGCACCCGGTGCGACACCTGCCGGAAGATGCGCAGCGGCGTGTCGGTACGGCCGACGATATCGAGCCCCTCGGCGCCGAGGACATTGGCGATGCAATTGCCGTCGGCCAGAACGTCGTGGTGCCGCGCGGCACAGTGAGCCGGGCAAGCTCGCCCGGCGTGAGCATCGTGTATTCGATGTGGATGTGCACATCGATGAAGTTCGGCGCGACGTATTGGCCTTTGGCGTCGATGATGGTCGTGGCCTGAAAGCGCCCCGGCGGTGTCACCGCGGCGATGTGGCGGCCGGCGATGACGACATCGCGTTCGAGAATTTCGCCGGTATGCAGCGCCAGCACTTTGCCGCCGCGAACGATCAGGTCCGGCTCGGCACGCCCAGCCGCGACTTCGCGCAGATGCATCAGCTCGGCGACGCTCGGCGCAAGCTCCGCGCCGATGAAGGAGGATTGAGTTTGTTGCTCGGACATCACGAACTCACAGGAGGAGGGCAGGCGGCAGTCTCACTGGCATTGTTTCAGGTCGCATGACCGCCTCAATGGCAAACTCGCACTGCAAACTCAAATGGCCAGTCATGCGGCGCGTTCTTGGCCGTCGTGAAGCTGGCCGACCGCCATCGCTCGCCCGATCCGCGCGGCGTCGAAAGCCTCGATGCGCAGGTCGAGCGCGTCAACGATCTTGCCTGCGCTAAGCACCACGATGCGGTCAGCTACAGCGATCAGCTCGTCAAGATCAGGCTGAAATGACGACGACAGCGGCACCGCGCGTCGCCGCTTCAATCAAGGCATTGTGGATCGAAGCGGTCGCCGCGATATCCAAGCCTTGCGTGGGACTATGCGCGATGATCACCGCCGGGTCGCGATCAAGCTCACGGCCGAGCAATAGCCTCTGCTGATTGCCGCCGGACAAGCCGCTGGCGCGCATGCCGGGCGCCTGGCGGTCGGACGCCGAACCGGCTACAAATTTCGGCGCCGTAGCGCATCTCGGCGCGCGGCCGCCGAAGTCCGGTTTGCCGAAAGGCGCGCTCGGTAAGGCGCAACAAGCTCGCATTGCTCGCCACGCTGAGGGAGGCAACGACGCCAGCTGCGCGCTCGTCGGGAATGTAGGCGAGGCCCGAGCGCACGGCGGACGCGGCGGCGCCGGTGATGTCGGCGCCTGTCGAGCAGGACGCGCCCTCTGGTCGGCTGGCGGACGCCCGCCAAAATCGATGACAGCGCCGGCTGCGCCGCCCCGGCAACACCGGCAACAGCGAGAATCTCTCCACGCGCGACCGAAAGCGAAACGTCCTCCAGGATCGCAATGCCGTCCTCGATCAACGTGAGACCCGACGCGACCAGCCGCTCGGCGCCGCTCTGCCTCGTGTGGGCGCGGTGGACCGTCGTCGCGCGCTCGCCGATCATCAGGCGCGCAATCGCTGCCGCATCGAGCGCGCCGGCAGGACCGTGATGCACAACGCGGCCGCCCCGCAACACCGTGACCCGGTCGGCGCTGCCGAGCACCTCGCTGATGCGATGGGTGACAAGGCCGACGCCGACGCCGCCCGTAGCGAGATCGCGCACACAGCGGACGAGACGCTCCACCTCCCGCGGGCCGAGCATCGAGGTCGGCTCGTCGAGCAACAAGAAGCGCGCGTCCTGCGCCAGCGCCACCAACAGCTCGCCCATCTGGCGCTCGACTAGACTGAGCCGGCCGGTGGGAATATCGAGCGGCACGGAAATACCGGTGCGCTTGGCCGCCGCGGCAAGCTTCGCGCGCGCGCCGCTCAAATCGGCGCGAAAACGCTTTTGTCCGAGCAGATCATTCTCGACCAAACTCAGCGCACCGACGAGCGACAGGGTCTGCGGCAGAAAGCCAATGCCGGCGGCAATTGCATCTTGCCTCCGGCGGAAGGTTGTCAAGCGCCCATCGACGGAAATTTTACCGGCATCCGCCTGGTAAACGCCGGCGACGATCTTGGCGAGCGTCGATTTGCCGGCGCCGTTCTCGCCGACGATGGCGTGGACTTCGCCAGGCCGAAGCTCGAAATCCGCCTCGGCAAGCGCCTGCACCGTCCCGAAGGACTTGGTCGAGACCGCTTGCCGATAACGTCGTCACAGCGCGAGCCGCTTACTTCGCCGGGCCGTAGAAGTCCGGCAGCGTCTTGGCGCCGCTCGCGAGCTCGCCGACCAGCGCGTCAACTTGCTTTTGCAGATCAGCCGGTACGCGCTTGTCGATATCGTTGATGGGCGTCAGGACGAGCCCCTTGTTGGCCAGCCCCGAGACGAAGAACTTCTTGCCAAAGCTGCCGTCCTTCACGGCGTCCACATAAGCCTTGAAAGTCGGATACATGTTGAGCTCGACGCTGACGATATTGACCTTTTGCGCCAAGCCACCTGCGCTGCCGGTGACGCCGAGCGTGTGGATGCCGGCCTGCTCGGCCGCCGCGGCGACGCCGTTGCCGATACCGTCGCCGGAGGTCCACACCAACTCGGCGCCCTGGGCGATCAGTCCTTTGGTCGCTTCGGCCGCTTTCTGCACGTCATCGAACGAGCCGGTGAAAACCTCGATCACCGTCGCCGACGGGTCGGTCTCCTGCAGGCCGCCTTTGAAGCCCTTGTGCGCCGCAAGGATGAACGGCAATTGCGGGCCGCCGACGGAGCCGACCTTTTTGACGCCGAGCTTGCCGGCGACCCAGCCGGACAGGTAGCCATACTGCGCGAAATCGTAGGTCCAGCCGTCGGTGTTGGTGGTGAGCTTGCCGGCGAGGTCGGGACCACCCGAGGCCGCAAAATGGACTTTCGGGAAATCCTTCGCGACGTTGAGGATCGGCTCCGACAATTCGATGCCGTGACCGATGATGAGATCGTAGCCGCGCTGCGCATATTGGCGAATGACCGGCTCGGAGCTCGCCGGATCGCGCTGCTTCTCACGGATTTCGAAGGTGATCAGGCCTTCGTCGGCGAGCTTCTTGGCGCCTTCGAGCGCAGCCTGGTTAAAGGCGCCGTCATTGGCGAGGCCGGGCACAAGCACGGCGACTTTGAGCTTCTCGGCCGCGATGCCGCTGCCGGCCGGCATGGCGAAGGCCGTTACGGCGGCGAGGCCGACCAGAAATTGAAGCCGCGAGAGTTTACGCATGGTGGATCCTTTCTTGCGATCACATCGGCGAGGATTGGATTGAGGACGTGAGTTTGGTGGGAGAAGTCGACAGCGTGATGGACCAGGGATCGAGGCTAGGTCCGTCGAATTCGCCGGAGCGGCGGTGGCGTTGAGCGATCACCGCGCCGCTCCGCGCATCGATGCACGGATCGAGCACCGCGTCGTGGATGCCGAGCCGTTCGGCCGGAATGCACATAAGCTGCAGGTCGCCATAGGAGAGAAGGGGGAAGCGGCCGGATAATTGTTGGCTGCGTATCGCGGCGAGAATGGCGGCCGAAGCGAGAAAGCCGCTCGGCGGCTCCGCCCCATCGCAGCGCATTGCGGCCGGGCAATCGAGGTGAGTCAACGTGCCGTCGGCCTGGAGCACAAGGCTCTCCCGGCTTGGCGTCGCGCCAGCGGGTGCGCCGCCCTCAAGAATGAAAAGATCGCCGTTGCGCGCGAGATGGATATGCTCGATGTAGGTGGGCTCGGTCTTCGTTCCGCTGAGCACGAATTGCCGATGCCAGGACGCCTCCGCCGTCGCGATATCGATCGTCGGCACCGCGCCGGCGCCGCTGGCCGCGGCGATGCCGATCGCTGCAAACGCGGATGCCCATCGCCTCACCATGCGGCGAGCTCCGCCAGCAGATCGCGCTTGGTCGCAGCCGGCGCGAAACTCGCTTCGATCGACGTACGCGCAATGGAGCGCACGTCGTCGTCGGACCAATCAAACGCCTTGGCGCACGACTCATATTCGCCGGCAAGCGTCACGCGGAGCAGAGCAGGGTCGTCGGTATTGACCGAGACCGGAACACCGGCGCGCCGCAAGCGATCGATCGGGTGCGCGGCGAGCGCCGGATACAGGCCGAGAGTCACGTTCGAACTCGGGCAGATACCGAGCGGGATTTGACGCTCGGCGAGGAGCGCGACAACCGCCGGATCGTCGATGGCGCGCACGCCGTGATCGATGCGGTCGGCGCCCAATAACTCGATCGCATCGCGCACGCCTTCGGGACCGCTCAACTCGCCGGCATGCACGGTGCGCTTCAACCCGGCGGCGCCGGCGCGCTGAAAGGCTTCGGCAAACCGCGGCCCGGTGCGACCGGCCGCGGCCTCGTTGCCGTCGATCGACAAAGCCACGACCCGCGGGTGACGAAGGGCGAGCAATTGCACAAGCTCGATCGCCTCGTCCGCCGTCTGCGTGCGCAACAGACTGATACACAAGCCGACCGAGGGCAGGCCATCCTGCTCGGCGCTGCTGAAACCTGCGTCCAGCGCGTCGATCAATTCCGGAACGCGCCGCGACCAATGTCGCCAATGGGTCGGATTGACGATCAGCGTCGGCATAGCGTGTGCCGTTCGCGGCCAGGCGCTCGGAAAATCGCCGCGCCAGCGTTGCGAGCTGGTCCGGCGTGCGGACCAGCCCGCAAACCAAGTCGAGAAATTCCAGAAACGTGCCCAGCTGGCCGCCGAAATCCAATAAATGCTCACGCGGCCGAGGCAGCGGGACGCCGTTCTCCCGCGCAAGCCCGACGATATCGTCGATTTCGAAGCAGCCTTCCAGGTGAACGTGGACTTCCGCCTTTGGCAGGGCAACGAACCCGCCACGCATACCCCCTCCTACTCACCCGGCCGAAGCAAAAGGCCAAAATTCGGCGACGCGGTCAACCACAACGATTGCGTGAGGCAATCGCGCCCTCAAACTTGACGGTGCGCCGAGCAGTAACGTCAGTTCGGCCCTAGGCGGCGGCCGTGGTCGGATCGATCAGCTTTTTGACTTCGGTGATTTTGGTCGCGGGAAAACCGCTGATCCGCGCATGCTCGTTGATGATGTTCTCGTCCTTGGCGAGATAGACGCAGAAGGTCTTGTTGTCGGCCACGAAGCTCTCGACCCATTGAATATCCGGCCCGAGCTGGTGAAGGGTCTCATTCGATTTTGCCGCGGCTGCGCGGAGCTGCTCGCGTTCGAAAGTGCCGACCTTCGGGATGTCCCGCTCGATGATGAATCGTCGTAGCGCCATTGTCGCCTCCATGACTTAAGTACGCATCATGACTCAAGTACGCATCGCGATGCGCGCTCTACGGGTTACGCTGTCGTACGTGCGCGATCACCTTGTAGGCGATCACACGACGCGCATACAGGGCGTCAGATCAATCGATGGTGTCGGCGAGCGAGTCAAGCGCGCCGGAAAATGCGAATTTATTGCGCCAATGTGCAAAGAAAGCAGCGCGAATTTTCTATTGGCAAAGTCGGAACTGCATTCATTTTCTACTGAGAAAATTTTCTACTGAGGAATTCAAACCGCTATGGCTTGTCCGCCGGCGAACATTGAGGGCCCGCAAGGCGATGCGGGCAAGCGTCGCAAGACGTTGATGTGGATGTAGAAAGTAGCGAGGAACTTTCTTTGTACCATCAGGTTCCTCTTGCAACCGCCGGAGGGCCGCTGAGAACGATAACCGCGTGGAAAGCGGCGTTCGGCCGCCCGGCGGTACCCGTTCCATGTCCGCGATTGAGCGCACGGCACGTTGGCTGTGCGATGTGTGATTGACGGATCCGCGCCTCACGAACGTCACTGGCGGAGGCCATCAGGCGCCCGCATGGGAGAGCGGCGCATGTTAGAGTCTGTGCTGTTTTTCGCCGGCCTTGTCGTCGTCGCTTGCTGCGCGCTCGGCGGCCTCTACTTTTTGTTCCGGCATGCGTCTCACCACGACAAGTTGACGCGCCGAAAGCCGCCGCTGGCGAATTGGAAATAGCGCTCGGGGTTTCGCTCACTTGACGCCTCGCCGGGGAACATTTGCTGAGAGGAGGATCGATCGTCCTCCCCGCGGCGCAGTGTGGCCGCGGGGAGGACATGAACGACTCGGACGCAAACTAACTCAGACGCAAACCGACTTGCCGTATACGCGCGATAACTCACCCGGGACGGAGCAAACTCGGTCGACAACTAGTGACTACGCGCTCCTTCAAACGAAATGGCGACCTGGCCGGTTTGGTGCAGACCGATCGCCCGTGCCGCAGCTGGCGACAAATCGATATGCCTGCCCCGCACAAACGGGCCGCGATCGTTGATCCGCACGACTACGCAGCCGCTGTGGCACACGCGAACAAGCGTTCCAAACGGCAAAGTGCGGTGAGCCGCGGTCATTGCCGAACAATTGAGACGTTCTCCATTGGCGGTGCGACTGCCGCACAGGCCGTCATTACCGCCATAGACGCTTGCAACTTCCGCACGCGCGAGTTGGCCGCTGCAAAGCAACACCGCAGCCCACAAAAACAATTTCAGATAGCGAGAGAGCATATCCCGATCTCCCCGGTTTTCGATCCTTCAAAACACGAAGGCTTCGACGGCATCCCCAAACCGTCTCAATCCATCCAGAATTGGTCTCCAATTAACGGCAAAATTTCGACAGCGGTGCGCGATCGCAATTAACGATTATGGCGGCGTTATCCGTGTGTCGGCTGCATAACAAAAATCGCGAGGCTTGCGTTACGCGGCCGACCATGAGTCGTCACAACGCTCGCCGAGTTCCATAAGGATCTCATAAGTTCCACATGCCGGCTGCGGGACGAATCGTCGTTTCTCTGTCTTCGATGCGAACCGTCTGCCGCGTGTTGCACTGGCGGCACGCACGCGTGAAAATGTGTCGTTTTCGAACATAGGCGAAAGGCGCATGAATTAAGGCGCCCGCGGCCCCCAAGCGGACATATTTGCATGCCGCAATTCATTTGTTTGATGGGACTTGTCTAACAATAAGCAACGGGAAGGGGTGTAACATGAGTATCTTGAAATCGCGCGAGCTGGCGCGCAGCGGCAAGCAGGCCGAAATCGAAGGAAATATTCGCGAGTTGGTCAGGCAACAAGGCGGCGCGATTCGTCATTCGGATCCCGCGGGCGAGCAGGCCACAAGTGAGCTCTCGAATTTGCTGCGGCAAGTGTCGCTGCAATCGACGCGCGAGGTCGATCGCCTCATCGATGACCTGAGAAGACTGCGCGAGAAGCTCGAGGAGCAGGGCAATCGCGTGCAACGCGATATCGTGGAATACGCTTCGCTGAGCCAGTCGGTGGTCCAGCTGACAAAAATCGTCTCCGAAGGCATGACGCATGTGAAGAGAGTGCCGGACGCTCCGAGCATCAGCAGTGAAGTGCTGGAGCCGATCGGCGCTGCTTCCAATGAAACAGAAATAGAGGATTGAAGCCTGCGGATCGATCGGGGGGCGGCAGCGATCAATCGCGGCAGGCGCCGGTCTAAAAGACCTCGCGGCCGCCTGTGTCATCAATCGGGGCCAATTGCGCGTGCGCTTGGCGCAGCAGCCCCGGTTTGATGTCATCTCGGAAACAAGCGAAATCATCGGCATGCAGTGTTCGTCTCGGGCATCGCCGTAGACGGGCGCCCGATTTCCGATGACCTCGTGTTATATGGGAGCCAACCGAAACGGCCCGCCCGTCGTTCGGGAGGATCCGGTCATTCGGGTCGCAGGTTCGGAGAGCCGACGGTGCGAACGTACAAGATCGCCGCCATCCCCGGCGACGGAATCGGCAAGGAAGTGGTCGGCGCCGGCCTTGAAGTCTTGAAGGCGTGCGCCGCGCGGGACGGCGGGTTCGTGCTCGATGTGTCGCATTTCGACTGGAGCTCCGAGCGTTACAAGAAGACCGGCGCATTGATGCCGGCAGACGGCGTCGAGACGCTCAAGGTCTACGACGCGATCTTGTTCGGTGCCGTGGGCGCGCCGGACGTGCCCGATCACGTCACGCTTTGGGGCTTGCGGCTGGCCATCTGTCAGTCTCTCGACCAATACGCCAACGTTCGGCCGACGCGCATCCTCAACGGAATTCAAAGCCCGCTCCGCGACATTCGCCCCCGGGATATCGACTGGGTGATCATTCGCGAGAACTCGGAGGGCGAGTATTCGGGTCACGGCGGGCGGTCGCATCGCGGCTCAAACATTGAAGTTGCGACCGAGGTTTCCATTTTCACACGCGCGGGCGTCGAGCGGATCATGCGCTTTGCGTTCGACATGGCGCGCTCGCGGCCACGCAAGCTTTTGACGGTGGTGACGAAGTCGAATGCCCAGCGCTTCGGCATGGTGCTCTGGGACGAGGTGGCTCGTCAGGTCGCCGCCGAATATGCCGACGTAACGTGCGACAAGATGCTGGTCGATGCGATGACGGCCCGCATGGTGCTGCAACCGGCCAGTCTCGACACCATCGTCGCCACCAACCTGCACGCCGATATTCTCTCCGATCTCGCCGCCGCGCTCACCGGTTCGATCGGGCTTGGGCCGACCGCCAATCTCAATCCGGAGCGCCGCTTCCCGTCGATGTTCGAGCCGATTCACGGCTCCGCGTTCGATATTGCCGGCAAGGGCATCGCAAATCCGCTGGCCACCTTTTGGAGCGCGGCCATGATGCTCGATCACTTGGGCGAAGCCGGCGCCTCGCAAGGATTGATGGCGGCGATCGAGCGCGCCGCCGCCGATCCCGCGCTTCACACGCCGGATCTCGGCGGTCGCGCGACCACCCGCGAGGTCACCGACGCGATGCTTGGATTCATTCGCGGGCAAAACGCCTGACGCTGGCGTTTTCCGGGAGCGATCCTGTTCGCAGGCGCGGTTCCAACCCGCCACGACTCAAGCGTGGCTCGCGCGAGCGCTGACCCGCAAGGCCACCGCGCCGCGGAATAGACACTAAACTGGGGCTTCGGCGGAAATGGCGGAGAGGAAGGGACGTTACGCGACATTCGCCGATTGTGTAGTAATGGCCGTCATAATTGCGTTTCTTGACCAAGACATGTACTTGCCGCTTGTACTTATCGGCCGCACAGGCTGCAGGGCGCAGGGGGACATGGCGGCACCTACCGACTATCTCAAGCGGCGTGGTCACACATGGTATGTGCAGGTGCAGATACCGGCTCATCTACGGGAGGCGGCAGGCGGTAGGTTCTCCTACGTCACGTCGCTCAAGACGCGCGACCTCAACGAAGCGAACAGACGCAAGCATCACTACGTCGCGGCCTACAAGCAGCGCATAGCGGCCTTGGAGAAACCCAACCGAGCAGGAGAACAACCGGCAGCGGCGGATGCGGATGTGTATGGGCAGGCGTTGGCGTGGCGCGAGCGGTTGGCGCGGGACCAAGGGCAAGTATTGTTCTACGAAGGCGAGAATGAGGAGCGGCCTGTCTACGTCAACGACGAATGGCACAGCCAAATATCGGAGGAGGCGCAGGAGATAGAAGAGACGCATGGCGAGGAAGTCGCCAGGGCCTTCTTTCGGACCGCCAGGGGCGAGGGAGTATTGCTGCGCCCGCAAGTCGAGCCTTGGTTGACTGAGCAAACACACACAACGAAGCAAACCAAAGCGCAGCAACGAACCGTACTACGCGAGTTCACCACTTGGGCCAGACGCGAGCTTTGGGTCGAAGATGTGACCCGGCGATACGCTGGAGAATACGTTAGTCACCTACTGGGACCGAGCGGCCTGAAAAGCAAGACGGTGCAGCGTTACGTCACTTCGCTCTCGTCTCTATGGTCGTGGCTCGAAGCGCGCGGGCTGGCGAATGATAACCCGTGGCTGCGGCAGGGCGTCGGTAAGAAGTCAAAGCGCGGCGAGACGCCACCGCGCAGGCAGTGGACAGACGAAGCGCTGGTAAAAGTGTTGAGCGCGACTTACACCGCGCGCTATACGCTGATCCTGCATGACCTCGTCAAGCTCGCGTTGGTTACGGGCGCGCGTCTTGATGAGCTTTGCGCGCTTAAGGTAGCCGACGTTCGCAAGGAGGAAGACGGCTGGTGGATAAACATCACGGAAGGGAAGACGGCAGCAGCCGTGCGCACTGTGCCGGTCCATGATAGCGCGGCTCATGTGCTTGAACGGCGTATAGCGGCATCACGCGATTTCCTCTTCGATAGGCTTGTGCCCGGAGGCCCGGACGGCAAGCGGTCATGGAATGCGTCGAAGGCTTTCGGTCACTTCACGCGCTCGCTGGACCTGAAGGCCGGAGAGCGCCAGACGTTCCACTCGCTGCGCAAGAGCTTTGTTGAAGTCATGGAGGCTAAGGAAGTGCCGCTGCCCACAATTCAACTCCTTATCGGGCAAAAGCGGCAATCGCTCGCGTTCAGCGTCTATTCGTCCGGCCAGCGCGTGGACCTGCGGAAGGCGATTGACGAGCTTCGTTACTCAGACGAGGTCATGCGGCTCATTCGGACGCGCTGAGTACCAACTACGGCTTTCGGAGTAACTCAAAGAGGAAATGACAAATGGACGAACGCACTGCTGTTGAGATGCTTGCTGAGGAACCGACGACACTAGATCGTTCATCAACTGTGGTCTATGAGCACTTTGAGGCTGAACTGCGCAAGCCGCCTGAGAAGAAATCGAAGCTGAAGATGCCGACGCTAGGCCAGCTTCTCAACAGCACCTTCAAGCACCGGAAGCATCTCTTGCACCCTTGGCTGCGCGAACAGGAAAGCTGCCTCGTTTACGCCGATACAGGCGTGGGTAAATCGCTGTTCGCGTTGTCGGCCGCCTTAGCTGTCGCAGGCGGAGGCGAGTTCTTGGGCTGGAAGCCGGACGAGAAGCCGGATGGTTCGGGCTGGCAGGTGCTCTATACCGACGGAGAGATGCACGTCACCGACATTCAGGAACGCGCCCAGATGTTGTTGGGCGCGGTGCCGGGGATCGACCGCGACAACGCGGCTCAAAACCTTAAATTCCTCGCTCGGCAACATCAGCATCCTGCCGCCGCTTTCCCGTCCATAACAGAACTCGCAGGCACTCAGTTTTTTATGGAGCAAATCGCGAATGGAAAGCTGGACCTCGTTGTGCTGGACAACTTCTCCACGCTTGGGGAAGTGGAAGACGAGAACGCGGCGTCCAGTTTCAACTCGATCCAGCAGTTTCTTCTGCAGTTGAAGGTGCAAGGCGTGGCGACGATCCTTGTGCATCACGCGAAGAAGAACAGTGGCGGCGAGAGGGCCAAGAGTGGCGAGAGGGCCGGAAGCAACTTCCGGGGCTCAAGCAAGCTCGCGGCGACCTTTGAGACCATTATCGAGCTTGAGCGCATTCGGCGGCAAGGTGCCTATGAGGATGCGGCGTTCCGAGTGCGTTGGGAGAAGCTTAGGCGAGGCGGGCCGCACCGCACTGCGCGAGAGACGGTAGCGCGACTGAAGCATGAGATGCCCGAGGACGGCGGTGAGCCGGACGGCAGCGGGGCTGCGATGGAGGCGAAATGGCAGTATGAAGCCGGCGCCCTGCAACAGCTAGACGACCTCAAAGAGCGGCTGATCGACGGACAGTTTCTAAATCAGAAAGAAATCTCGGACCTCTACACCACTAGCAAAACGACTGCGCGTAACTGGATAAACAAAGGGATTGAACTCAGCATGTGGACGGAGGCCGAAGTGTCCGTGTGGTTCTCCAACGGCAAACGGCGGCGGACCCTTGGGCAGACCCAAGCCCCCGTGAGGCCCGATTTCAGTTGGCAAAATGAGCCAGCCGAAGGCGAGGACAGTAACGAGGCCCTCTGAAGGTTCAAAGTAAACCTCGTTAAGTGCTTGTGCCGCAAAGGTTAATTGCCAGAAAAGAGTGAAAGTAAACCCACTTGATTTACTAGGGAGTGGATTTCGGGACAGAAGTCCCTGAGCCACGGGCACAACTCGACTTTACTTTTCCCCATAACAGCGAGAAACGCCCATAAATCAAGGGGTCCGCTCTAAGAGTAGGGAACAGCTCAATGCCACCAAGGCTATGGCCGAGGAGGCCGAGGACCCGCACATAGCAACCCGACGAGCGCCGGCACCGGGTGCTCCTGGGACCGCAGGAGGCGCGCAAGATGCCCTCAGCGGCCCAGGGAAGGCCGTGGATCGCCCGGAGCCCCCGGCGGGCAGGGGCGGGGGCGCCAACAACTGCACCAGCGAGCCCTGTGCGTCGATACCCATACCCGGTTGGGGTATCGAGCGGAGCGGGCACAGAGGATCCTGCGTCCACGTTTCGGCCTGGGCTCCCAGAAAGCCCATTGGTCCCGAACGGCGCGCCAGGGGCCACGGCTGCGGCGCTGTGGGCGCCCAGGGTCGGAGGGCGCGCGTTACGAGGCCGGGTGGACCCAGCGGGCCGCAGGAGCCGGGAAGCGCCAAGGAACAAGGGCCTATTGGCGCTGGGGCGTTCGCAACGCGCGCCATGGTCTCATTGGCCTTGGCGGCTTTACTCCGAGTTTTTGAAACTGGGGTAGTGGCCTCCAAACCCTGGCTTTCGGCGGCGGGAAGGACCCTGATCTGGCGCTTGCTGATTTTATCGTGGCCAAAAATGGCGAGCGGCGATGGCGCAGATTGAATGGCTACAGTCGCGGCGAAGGCGGTCGGGGGCTACTGCGCCATCGGGGATCACCAACTGAACTTGTAATTGACGCCCGCGCGGATCAGGTTCTCGGTGAAAGACACTGAACCAGTGGAGGCCTGTTGGTCGGCACTGCAGAGGATACCTGGGTTGGAAGATACTAATTCGAAACAGTAGGACAGCCAACCGTGCCCAAATTGACGTAGAGATATTCGAGTTTGACGCTGATCGCGTCATTGAAGAGGTACTCGACGCCGGCGCCTGCCGCCCAGCCGAGCGGCGCCGTTGGATTGTGGCCAAAGCCCGAGGGTTGCGAGCTGATCCGGAAGTCGCCCACGGCGCCGCCGGCGGTCGCATAAAAGAGGAAGTGGGACCAAGTGTAGCCAGCACGCAATCTAAAGGTGCTCAGCCAATCAATCCTGGTTTGGCAAGTCGAACCAGGCGGCAGTGTTATCGTTCTCCTGGCTTGTTGGCGTCTAGGACGGAGCAACCGGCACTGCCGCTGGCGCCCGACCAGTCAAAGTCGCCCTCGAAACCGAGCAACACCCAATCGCCGAAGCCGGCGTAATTGACGCCGAGCGTGCCGCCGAAAACGCCTCCATTGGCCGCGAAATTGCCGGTCGAGCCCAACGAGTTGGACCAATTGCTTCGTCCGAGGCCATAGCCGCCGTTGAGGCCGATATAGACGCCGCCCCAATTCACCGGCGGCGAAACCGGATAATAGCTGGTCGGATAATAGCTGGTCGGCGGCGGGATAGGAGCGGGTCCGGGCAAAGGAACGTCGGCCGCTCGCGCGCGCTCTGCGCCAAGCAGCGACAACAACAGCACAAGCGCGAAAGCCAACGCCCTCATGGGCAAATGTTAGCCCGCGCGCCATGCAAAAGCTGTGGCAAGACGGCAACAGTCCGACACAAAAGCGGATAGCCATTGTCCGCCGCAAGGCGCCAAGCCGCTGCTCCGGCATGGCTCAAGGGACCAATTAGGTGAAGCGTGTGATCCTCACCTATCGATACCGCATTAAGGATGCAACCACCGCCAAGCGCCTCCGTGCCCATGCGCGGGCGGTCAACTATGTCTGGAATTATTGCGGCGAGGTCCAGGAGGCGGCACGACGCCAGGAAAAGCGTTGGCCGACTGCCTTCGATCTGATCAAGCTGACGACGGGGAGCAGCGCGCTCCTCGGTTTGCACAGCGATACGGTGCAGGCCGTTTGCAAGCAATTTGTTGACAATCGCAATTCAACGCGCCGCCGTCCGCGCTGGCGCGGCAAGAAGAGCCTTGGCTGGATCCCATTTGCGGCCGCGCGCGCCGTCAAACTCGACGGCGACGCGGTGATCTATCTCAAGCGCCGTTATCGGCTCTGGCGTAGCCGCCCTGGCGACGGCAAGATCAAGACCGGATGCTTTGCGCAAGACGCGCGTGGGCGCTGGTATCTCAGCCTGCAAGCCGAGATTGCTGAGAGCCAGACCTGCGGAGCCGGCGAAATTGGCGTCGATCTCGGCCTGAGCACACTGGCCACGCTGTCGAACGGCCGCAAGATCGAAAATCCGCGGCACTTCAAGAAATACAAGGGCACCCTGGCCAAGGCGCAGCGGGCCCGCAACAAGAAACGCGTACGGGCTATTCACGCCAAAATCACCAATGCGCGTCGGCATTACCTGCATGTTCAGTCCACGAAGTTGGTGAGGGAGAACCGTCTGATTGTGATCGGCAACGTTGTTGGCGAGTTCCTTGCGGTATCGATCGCTGCGAAAATCTGCGATCGATGCTTCGTGGTCTCAGTTTCGATCGCAACTCCGCTACAAAGCCAGCTCGGCCACAGCAGCGAGAATGTGTAGGGTCAGCCGAGTGGCGTGGGGGTTGTCGCAGGCGACGAACTCAACATTGCTGTCCATCATCGTTGCAATGAAGGCCACGTTTCTGCTCAAGCGGTCCAACTTGGCGATGACTAACTTGGCACCACGTCGCTTGCGGCAGACTGCGAGCGCCTTCGCCAACTCCGGTCGATCATTGCGCTTGCCGCTTTCAACCTCAATGTGCTCAGCGATCAGTTGGCCGCCGATGCTGGCGAGATACTGCTGCACTGCTTCACGCTGAGCATCAAGACCGAGACCGGAGCGGCCCTGACGATCAGTCGAGACCCTATAATACGCGGCAAACTGAGTGGTCTTGGCTTGCATGGCGGCCCTCCGGTGTCAACAGCAAACGTGGGAATGCTTTTGACAAAGACCCCCGCGGTCATCAACTCACGACCTCGTGACACCCCTACCGGGTATGGGTATCGGCCTTTTTTCGCCATACCCGCTCAGGGCTGATGCTCGACTTTCCTCCGCCGAGGTCATAACAAGGGGTAGCTTTTTGAGCCTTGCGCGTCTGGACTTGCCCGGAAAAGGAGGCGCCAGTGCCGAAATTCACGGATGCGACCTGCTTGGCGCGAGCCTCGTCAGATCGCGCAAAACGCGCTCAAAGCTTCGTTTGTAGGCGTCGTGATCTTTCCAGTGCTGGAAGTCGCCGATGAGACGCGCGCGGAGCTTTGCAGCCCATGCCTCGTTCGTTTTCATAACAGTCTCGTCAAGGCGAACGGGAAACAGCACGATTTGTCCGCGCTTTCTCTCTTCTTCAAAGCCAGCAGTAACCTCATCCTCGACCCAATCGCTTTTAATGGAATGCTCTGAGAGGATCAGCAATACCTTATCCCGCAATCTGATCGCGGCATCGATTTTGTCGAGGATTTTGTCACCAATCCGCAGATCATGTGGCGCGAACCAGCAGCGCACACCCTTGTTTTGCAGGTCGGCATGAAGGCGCTCGGCAAACTCCTGATCTTTGGTCGAGTAGCTGATGAAGCAGGAATAATGCTGGATGGCTTGGTTCAAAAGCGCAGGCAGGTATTCAATCAAGCTATCCGGCAGGCCGACCCCGCGAAGAAATTGGAGCGGTAGTGACCTGGATCGTTCGAGGGTTCGATGGTCGATGGTGCTCGGCCCGAAATATTGGCATGCTTCCAAGCCAATGACACGGGTCAGGTCAACATTCGCGAAAACAGTCTCAAATAAAAACGCGCGGGTCAGGTGGGCGCCGCTCAGGTTGGCGTGGCTCAGGTCGGCGCCGATCAGGTGGGAGCCGCTCAGGTCGGCGCCGATCAGGTCGGCAGCACGCAGGTCGGCGCCGCTTAGGTCGGCACCGCTCAGATCGGCGCCGCTCAGGTTGGCGCGGAGGGGCACAGTGATGAGGTCCGCGCTGAGATACGCTTGCGGGATGCCCGCCCTGGTGAGGTCCGCCCTGCTGAGTCCGCCTTGCTGAGGGGCACGGCGCTGAGGTTCGCCCCGCTGAGGTTCGCCTCGAAGAGATTGGCCCTGCTGAGGTTCGCCCCGCTGAGGTTCGCCTCGGTGAGATTGGCCCTGCTGAGGTCCGCCCTGCTGAGGTCCGCCTTGCTGAGATACGCTTTATGGAGGGGCGCCGCGCTGAGGTCGGGACTGATGTTAGCGTTCTCGCGACGCCATTCGTTCCAGGCGGCCACTCCCCGCTTGAGTAAGGCAACGTGCTCATCGCTAGCCATCGGGAGTTCTCCCATGAGCTAATCAGGGGCCGTATTACGAGGCTTCCTTTTTAAGCTCGGCTGCTGATCACGCTACTGGAATGCGACTTAAGCCGAGGGCGGAGCGCGGCGTAGGCGATGTTCGATAGGCGTAGCGAAGCTGGATCGGCTCAGTCGTGACCTGCATTTCATCAGCGGCCTGATGGCTCAAAAAGTGCCCTTCGTGGTCGATGAACTCGGCACTGACGTTGATCCTTTCATCCTGCATCTGCTTGCCTCTCTCGCTGAAAAAGAGCGGGCGCTTCTAGGCGTTCGACCAGGGCGGCGGTTGCGGCTGCGAAGTAGCGGGGGTAACGCTAGGCAATCCAAATCCAGGGCGCGTAAGAACGCTGTCGCGTCCATAAAGACGCTCGCGGATCAACACGCGGCCAACGGGGATACGGAGAACGGGCGACGACGTTGCGCGAGATTGCCGACGCATTAAACGCACGCGGCATCTCAACTTTGGAAAACCCAGACATCTCAAGAGCTTGGACCGCATCAGCAATACTGCACTGGATTGTCGCTGTCGTATCAAGGACTTAGGGGCTCGCGTGTGGCTTCTATTACTAGTTCACGCGCACCTGGGCGGCCCGAGCATGTACTTATGACCTGTACTTATAGACGGTTGGCCGTCCCCGCTAAGCCATTGAGAGATATGGAGAACATAGAAGTGGCGGAGAGGAAGTCCGCCGACAATGCCTCCGCCAACGTTCGCTAGCCTTCGAAATCTTCGCCGAAAATCATAGCCTGTCCAGTTATTTCCTTGACATTCCCTCCCGCAACAGTTCGCTAGCGTTCGCTGTTGTTCCGGCCTAGGATTAGGGGACTAACTAGGGGACGGGAATTAGACGTCAGAGGCAACAATGCCACGACGGGCGAGGGGATTGACGGCGGCACAAGTGGAGAAAGGGACGAAGCCGGGACGCTACGGCGACGGTGCGGGCCTCTATCTCTTGGTGCGTTCGCCGCACGCCAAGTTCTGGCTGTTCCGCTACACGCGCAGCGGCAAGATGCACGAAATGGGCCTCGGTCCGGCGAAAGGCCGAACCGCGGTGTCGCTTGCTCAAGCGCGCGCAAAGGCGCGACAGCTGCACGACGCCGTCCGTGAAGGCCGCAATCCGCTGGCCGAGCGCGACGTGGAGGCGGCCAAAGCGAAAGCAGACGCAGCGAGAGCTGAAGCCGCCGCGATGACGTTCGGCGACGTGGCGGACATGTTCCTCGCCGCGCACGAGCCATCCTGGCGCAATCCCAAGCATCGCCAGCAATGGCACAATACGCTGCGCGACTATGTGCTGCCCGTCATCGGTGATCTGTCGGTCGGCAGCGTCAAGACCGGCGCGGTGATGAAGATCATCGAACCGCTGTGGCGCGAGAAGACGGAAACGGCATCGCGTGTGCGCGGGCGCATCGAGAGCATCCTTGATTACGCCAAGGCGCGCGGCTGGCGCGAGGGCGCAAATCCGGCGGCCTGGCGCGGGCATCTCGATGATCTATTGCCTAAGCGCAGCAAAGTGCAGCGGGTCAAACACCACGCGGCGCTGCCATGGCGCGAGACCGGCGCGTTCATGCAGCGGCTGCGCGAGCGCAGCGGCGTTAGCGCCCGCTGCCTGGAATTTCTAATCCTGACTGCCTGCCGCAGCGGTGAGGCGCGCGGCGCGAAGTGGTCGGAGATCGACCTCGAACACAAACTTTGGACGGTCCCCGCGGAACGCATGAAGGCCGGCAGCTCGCATCGTGTGCCGCTCTCCGAACCGGCGCTGGCGGTGCTGCGCGCGATGGCACAGCTCGACATCCAGGGCTTCGTCTTTCCCGGCCTGAAAGCCGAGTCAGCGCTGAGCGACGTGGCGGTGGCGAGGGCGGTAGATGCCGCTGGCGGCAACGGTGCGACGCCGCACGGCTTCCGTTCGACGTTTCGCGAATGGTGCGCGGAAATGACGAATTACCCGCGCGAGTTGGCCGAAGCGGCGCTGGCACATGCTCTCAGGGACAAGGTCGAGGCGGCTTATCAACGCGGCGATCTACTCGAAAAGCGCCGCCGGCTGATGACAGATTGGGCGAAGTTCTGCGCGCGTCCGATGGTTGCTGGCGAAGTGGTGCCGTTGCGCGGGTGAATAGAACTGAAAGCGGCACGGCCGGGGTTGCATCCCGGCCGTGCCATGATCTGACACGTGAGGTGACACATGGCGGACCTGATGCGCGATCATACGCCCGTCGCGTTTTCCGCGCATCGGGATATTTCGGCGGTAACGGTGAAGTTTCTGCGGCTGCAATATGACGACTATCTGGGCGCGGGCGACCACAGAAGGGTCGCCGAGCTTGCACGCCTGAGCGCGAGCGATGTGGCAGGCCGCATAGCGGCTGAACTTAAGAAGCGCAATCGTGAGAACAAATATCTTCGTCAGACCGTATCGGCAGAGCTTTGGCGCGATCCCCACACCCGGCGCATGCTGCGACGTATGGTGCGAGACTACCCGCAGCGTCGGCTCGCCTTGGCAAGCTTTCGTATGGCGGCACACGATGAGCCTTGTGTGCGCGCATTCCAGCTTGCAAAGTTGCTGATCGAGCAGGTGGAACTGGCAGCACAGCCGCTCTGTCCCGACGAGGTAGGTCGTCTCATCGACAACGAACGACGGCGCGCGGAGAACTATCGACGGGCCGGGGTAGGCTTGCTGGCGTGGCTTTGCGAGCGGATGGCTGCGAAGCATGCCCAAGACCACGAGAGGGACTTTCGCACCGAGGCTGAACGCGAGGCCGCGATGATCCGCGCTGCCGCCAAGCGGCTTGTTTGGCAATTTGCAATGCGCGGGGACCGACTTGTGGCCGGCCTGGTCGGGGAAGCACTTCGGCGCGTGATCGATTTTCGGCGAGTTCGTTACGTCATCACCCGACGCTGACCAAATTTGATCCGAAAAATCCATCCTTATCAGCAGGTTGGTTCTCGCATGATGCGCTCGTTCCGAATGTACGTCGCCAAAAATGCAGCATGGACTCGCAGCGGGGCTTTGCACACTTTCCGCACGTGATCGCGCGGGAACTGGGACGCATGGAGAAGGCGCTTTACACGATCGAGCAGAGCATGGCCTACAGCGGGCTAGGCAAGACCTCGATTTATGACGCTCTGGCGCGCGGCTCGCTGCGCGGTCGTAAGTTCGGCAGGCGGACATTGATCGAAGCGGAAAGCCTCCGCACCTTCGTCGTTTCGCTGCCCATCGCGAATTTTAAGCCCAAGCGCAAAGCGCACGAGGATCAAGAGGCAAGCGCGGTGTGAGCCAGTGCCATGGTCTCTATTCCGTTTGATGCCATCAATGTTGCCGCGCTGGCGCAATTCTCCTCACTGCTACGTGAGTGGTTCCCCAACGGCAAACGCGTGGGGCATGAGTGGCGCGTCGGATCAATCAACGGCGAAGCGGGCAAAAGCTTCAGCGTCAACATGCAGACCGGCAAATGGGCGGAGTTCAATGGAGTCGGCGAAACCGGCGGCGACGTGATCGGGCTCTATGCGGCGAAGTTCTGTCACGGCGACCGTGTGAAAGCGGCGCTCAATCTGGCCGGCAAGCTCGGCATCGATACCAAGCGAACAAAGGAAAAGGGCAAGAGCACCACTAAGCCGTGGTCGCCTATCATCGCAAGGTACATATATCGCAAAGCGGACGGAACCCCGTACTTGCAAGTCTGCCGGACCGCCGCCAAAGGGTTTTTCCAGAACAAGTGGAACGGCCAAATGTGGGTCGCCGGCAAGCCGGAAGGCCCGAAGATACCGTACCGTTTGCCCGAGCTACAGACCGCCCCGCTCACAACGAAAATACACATCACCGAAGGCGAGAAAGATGCCGACGCGTTGGTCAGGATAAACTTCGTGGCCACCACCAACAGCGAGGGCGCGAGCAACTGGACGCTTAATCTGAATGAATACTTTCGGGATCGCCACGTCTACATCCATGAGGACAATGATGAGCAAGGCCGCAAGCGGGTGCAGCGGATCGCGCGGGCCCTCCATCCTATCGCCGCCAGTGTGCGCATCATCCGGCTGCCCGGCCTCGAACATCACGGCGACGTTAGTGACTGGCTTGAGAGCGATCCCAGTGGTGCGCGGCTGATCAAAGAGTGCGAAAGCACGCCACCCTGGGACCCATCGGCAACAACGCCGCCAGAGGAAGAGAAAGAAGAGGCCCATCCGGTTGAACTGAAAAAGAAGCAGGCCGACGTCCTGATCGAGCTCGCGTCGTCGCGTCGAGCTTTTTCACGATCGCGATGATGTTGGATATGCCCGCTTTGATGTGAACGGCCACAAGGAAAATTGGCCAATCCGCAGCAAGGGCTTCAAGCGCTGGTTGGCGCGTGGCTTCTATGAGAGCACACAAAGCGCACCGAGTTCCGAGGCAATGCAGGCGGCGCTGGGCGTACTCGAAGCTAGAGCGCAGTTCGATGCTCCGGAGCACGAAGTCCACGTCCGCGTCGCAGGCCGTGATAACTGCATCTATATCGATCTCGCCGCTCGGGATTGGCGCGCGATCGAGATCGATGAAGATGGCTGGCGGGTGATAGATACCCCACCCGTTCACTTCCGTCGCAGCAGCGGCATGAAGTCTCTGCCGGAGCCCGTGGCCGGCGGCTCGCTCAACAACGATCTTAAGCCGCTTCTCAACGTGAAGACCGACAACGAATTCGTGCTAACCGTCGCTTGGCTTCTGGCCACGCTGCGTCCTAACGGCCCTTATCCGGTGCTCGCGCTCACGGGTGAGCAGGGTAGCGCCAAGAGCATGCGAGCGAACTTCCTGCGCGCGCTGGTCGACCCGAACAGTGTGCCATTGCGAGCGCTACCGCGCAGCGAACACGATGTCTTCATTGCGGCGCGCAACAGCCACGTGCTTGCGTACGACAATGCTAGCGGCTTGCCCGACTGGTTGTCGGATACGTTTTGCCGGTTGGCGACCGGTGGCGGTTTTTCGACGCGAGAACTGTACACCGATCAGGATGAAGTTTTGTTTGGAAGCAAGCGACCAATCATCCTCAACGGCATCGATGACATTGCCACGCGACCCGATCTCGCAGACCGCTCAATCGCCCAGATCCTCGCAACGATCTCGGACGAGAGGCGCAAGCTAGAGACTGAGTTGTGGGCGGACTTTGAGCGGAAAGGTCCGCGCATCCTGGGCGCGCTACTCGATGTGGTGTCCCATGGGCTTAAGACCCTGCCGGACGTGGTGCTCGACCGCAAGCCGCGCATGGCCGATTTCGCCGTTTGGGTGACGGCGTGCGAGGGCGCGCTTTGGAAGAAGGGCACGTTCATGGCCGCCTATACCGGCAACATCCAAGAGGCGGTGGAGACGGTACTCGAAAACGATCAAATCGCCTCCGTGTTGCGCGCGTATATGGACACGACGTCTCAGTTCGCGGGCACCGCCACCGAACTGCTGAAAGCACTCAATGGGGTCGCGTCTGAACCGCAACAGAAGGCAAAGGACTGGCCGAAGAGCCCTGCCGTCCTGGCGAAGATCCTGCGTCGGATCGCCCCGCCGCTGCGCAAGGTCGGGATCGACGTCTCATTCCCCGAGCGCGAGAACCGCCAGAGGCGAATCACCATTGCTCCAGTTAAGGTAGGCGAAACACCGTCACAGCTGTCACCACCGTCATTTTCCAATAGCCTCAATGACATAGAAAAAGTCGTCTCCCGTCACCGTGCCGTCACCGATGAAGAGGCGGCCGTCACTAGTGACGGCAGTGATAGCGATGCTGACGGTGACGATGGCGCTACCGTCACCGCTAATCCATTGAACAATAAAGTTGGTGACGGCAGTGACAGCAGTGACGGCATTTTCCCTAACTTAACTGGCAGGGATACTGATCCCGGCCTCTACGAGGTGCTTGGCTCTGCTCCGGCCGGCCAGCGGTGCACTATCTGTGGCAAGGGCAGCGGCGTGAAGCGGATTAAGCACGGCGGCGAAGTGGACCTGTGGCACGAGGACTGCGGCCGCAGGCACCTAGCCGCGATGGCCGAACCGCCGTTCAAGCTGCCGGACCTTGAGCCGGCCCCCCTGGACGAGCACGGCGCGCCGCGGGCCGCCTCGGTCCCGTTCATGCTAACGCAGGACATGAAGCGCCGGCTGCGCGCCTATGGCTATTCCGACGAGGAGATTGCTCACCTCACGCCGGAGCGGGCGCACGAAATCCTGGACTCGGAGGGGCAGCAGCCAAATGCTTGAGCCCCCCTCTGCGCGCATTGGTCCGCCACAGCGTCGGCACCAATGCTTAGCCGAAGGAGGAAGACCATGACCACTTTCAACGTCGGCTCACGAGGCGGCGATGATAGCCTCGACACCGCCCCAAAAACGCCAGTCCCTCGACGGGCAGCTAAGCCCAGCGCCACGATCAGCCCCAAAAATCAACCATGGGTCGGCGGCGAAGTGTGTGGAGGCGCCTGGCGCCTCCACACACGAGCCGGGGACCTATGATTGCCTGGAGATCTACATGGCCAAGACCCCATTTGAACGCTCCAACCATCCGCAGCGCCTTCCTTTAGCCCCAGCGCCATCGTCGACGTGCGCATCGGACGGCATGGAGCGCGCACGGGCACTGGCACGCCGGTATTTGCCCGACGCCGCGCGCTTGCTTGCCGGCATCGCCTTCGCGCCGGACAGTGAAGCAGCTCTGCATACCAGGATGCTCTGCGCCAAAGAAATCGTTGCGATTGCCGGCGTGATCCCGCAAGCAACACCGGCCGCGCCGCCATATGAGGGGGCTGGTGACAGCAGTGAACCAGATTGACGGCATGCCTCAGAGCGCCGCCGCGGGATCACTCGCCGTGCAGCGTCGGCGCGAGCGTCGCCGCGAGGAATGGCGGGAGCAGATGAAACTATCTGTCATGCTCGATAAGTTTCTTGACCCCACCGGCACCTTTTGGACTTCGCTTGAGAACAAGCCGATCTCTCGTATCAGTGGTATCTTTCAGAAGAAACGCGGTGTCAGAAGCGGCATTCCCGACGTATTTGTTTTGTATCTCGGTAGACCTATTTTCGTGGAGCTAAAGTCGCGCGTTGGCGTAGCGACGAAAGTGCAGAAACAGGTCCGTGTAGAACTTCTGCCAGCCGGTGCCACGTGGTGGATGGCACGAAGCGCGCGCGCGGCGCTGATGGCGCTGCACCTTTCAGGCGTGGTCTTCCGCCGTCAATGGAAGCCGCCGCGGCTCAAGCCATGGGAAGGGCCATTTGCGGACCCGACGCAGCGGCTGCCGCAGGCGCCGGACGTGGCGGCGCGGCGACGGGCGGCGCGGCGGCGGTGGCAGGCGCGTCGGCCGCACGCCTGTGAGATCTCAAACGATGCGCGAGGAAAAGAGGTCTTGGAGAGGACCTCTGACGTCACAGCATGCAAAAAGCGATCGAAGAAGAGCTTGTCAGTCGGAGTGATGTGAGATGCTTATGCACCTCGGTCCGCGTGATACAGATTTTCGGCGGAATTCAGCACAGCCTGGCGATGCGCTCGTGCTACTGCAATCGTTGCCGGATTGCTGCACAACGCTGGTGTTCTTTGATCCGCAGCATCGCAGCGTCCTCGACCATCTGAAATTCGGCAATGAAGGCGCGCGTCAGCGTGGCCGTTCCACACTGCCGGCGATGACCGAGGAGTATATCGACGACGTTTGCTTCGAGAGCGCACGCATACTCAAGCCCGGCGGATACCTCATGCGCTGGGTCGACACATACTGTTTGTGCGAAGCCCACCATCTCCGCATCGCCTTCGCCGTTAAGCCCGTCGACTTGATTGCTTGGGACAATTTGCGCCTCGGTATGGGCAAGCGCTCACGCCGGCGCGGCGATTATTTGCTCATTCTGCAGAAACCGCCGATCAGCGCACGTACGTGGAAAGATCACGGAATCCCGAACCGTTGGGCCGAGAAAGTCGCGCGCACTGAGCATCCGCATGTCAAGCCATTCGAACTAACAAGGCGCCTCATCGCCGCCGTCACCGAGCGCGGCGATCTCATCGTCGATCCGGCAGCCGGTTCCTTCGTCGTGCTGCACGCCGCGCAACAGCTCGAGCGTGACTTTGTCGGCTGCGACCTCGCTCACGACTTCAATCAACCGCATCTCCACGAAGAGATGAATGAGTACCTCTCGTGACATCCGCGATCTTTTAGAGGCCCGCGCCAACTCTGGCCGTGACGGGTTCCTGATCAGCAAAACGATATTCACAAAGATCGGACCGGCAGCACCGCGGCCCACCGAGACTGGCTTATACTAGCCACGACTTAGCCCGCCGCGACGTAAAATCGACGGCCAGCCCAGTACAGACTGCTTGTGCATGCGATTCGGTCTAAACCCCGCCGCGTGCTCTCGAACCGCGACACGGGGGCGCGCGCGGGAGACAGCGGGCTGATCCGAAGCCTATTTATTGGGCCCAGGCGTGGGCGCGCCACATGGTGGTTAGCGCGAAGCGCGCGCGCCCGCGCTGATGGCGCTGCATTTATCCGGCGAAGTCTTTCGCCGGCGCTGGAAGCCCCCGCGGCTCAACGCGTGGGAGGGGCCGTTTGTCGACCCGAACGAGCGATTGCCGCAAGCGCCGGACGTGGCGGCACGGCGGCGGACGGCGCGGCAGGTGGCTGTCGCGTCAGCGCGTTGACTAAGCTTCGCGCAGCTCAGCCTCTTGCTGGAACGCGGACCGCGGCGTGAGAAACAACTGGTTGAGTTCGCCCTTGGAGGGCTTTTGCACATCAATGCCTTGACTTCAGAGGCATTTTCTTTTCGACGTCTCCGGTTTCTGTCCGTTGACGGATTTAAGCGCGAGGCAATATCACGCACGGAACGGTGCAGCCGCGCCCCTTGTCGCCACTCCGCGGCAGTATTACCGGAGGGCGAAGCCTGTTTTATGTGTCGCAAACGAAAAGAGCTCGCGGTCTCGCAAACCGCGCGGCAATGTTGTTTTGGCTGATCTCTTGCTATTTTTTTGCTATGCGACGCCCCGGCTAAACCTGTGAGATGGCGCCGCAAATATGGGGTCGTTGTTTTCAGGCGACCGCGATAGCTTCGCTTTGGGCCAGAAGCGGCGAACAGTGGGACAGTTCCCAAGCGGCGGATCCACCCACACTCCGGAATGGGCCACTGCCGTCAAGCACTGACGCCCGTCAGAATTGAAGGGATTTGCAGGCCATGGAAATAAAGACATTGCTCAATGAACTCGAAGTCGGAAGCGCAGTCGCCGAGTTTGACAACGAACTTGAACGTTATTTTGTCGAGACATCGACCTTCCGCGCTCTTGTCGAGGATAAAGTTGACGTCGTCGCTGGCGATAAAGGAACCGGCAAAACTGCTCTTTTTAGAATTCTAAGCAAGCGTTACACGCAATTGCGTGAGCTTGATAAAGTAGAGATTGTTCCTGGATTCAATCCAATCGGAAATCCAGTTTTCCAAAAACTCGCTCAAGAGGCGCCCCTGAAAGAGGCCGACTATACAACCATCTGGAAGGCCTACATCGTTTCTCTCGTTGGAAATTGGTTGCTGTCCTTGTACGAAGGAGATTTCACCGAACATATGCCAGAGTTGGATCGGCTTTTAAAGACGACCGGTACTCGGAGTGCGGACGATACAGCCGGTACAGTGTTTTCAAAGGTCATCAACACGTTGTTTCGATTGTTTAAGCCTAGGTCAGCTCAAGGCGAGCTTACATTTCAAGATACAGGCATTCCCATATTCAGGACAAAATTTGAATTTGCGGAGCAAACCAAATCAGATCCCGCCGCCTCTGTTTCGGTCCTATCCGGCGAGGACGGTCTTAACCTCCTCAATCAATGTCTGTCCGAAGCTGACCTCTCCGTCTGGGTGATACTCGATAGGTTGGATGAAGCGTTTCAAGGATTTCCTGACACTGAAACTCCAGCACTAAGGGCTTTGTTTAGACCTATCTCGATCTATTGGCATTTGGTCGCCTTCGCCTAAAGGTGTTCGTGCGGAAGGACTTGTTTCGAAAGATAATACAAGGGGGTTTTGTAAACCTGACTCACATCAATGCTCGAAAGACAGAGATCATTTGGGAGGAAGAGGATCTGCTTAACTTGCTTTGTCAGCGCATTCGCCGAAACGACGCGTTCACAAAAGCACTAAATTTGCAGGACGCGGACAACAAAACAATGTTTGGCAGAATATTCCCTGAACAGGTCGATGTTGGTAAGCGCAAATCTGGAACCTGGTCGTGGATCATGGCGCGCATCCGCGATGGTAATAATGTAAAGCCGCCGAGGAACCTCATTGATCTAATTTCCATGGCGCGCGAAACCCAATTGCGTCGCGAAGATCGGGAACCCAGGCAAGTCCGCGAGAAGTTGGCCGTGATCGAGGGTGAATTACTTCGTCGAGCGTTGAGCAGATTAAGCGATACGAGGGTTCAAGATACGCTGCTAGCTGAAGCCGGAGCGGCGGCGCCGTTGATCGAGCGGTTCCGAGAGGGCAAAGCTGAGCACAACGAGGGATCATTAGCAAAACTGTTTGGTGTCGAAGGAGGCCAGGTAAAGGCGATTTTCAAGCCTCTGGTTGAGATTGGATTTTTGGAGGAGTTGAAGGACAGTTACAAAATCCCAATGCTTTATAGAGACGGATTGGACGTGACCCAGGGTAAAGCTTTTGCCAGTGCGAGCGCGGACGAAGAAGAAGAAAGCTAAATTTGCGCCAAGAGGGGTCAAACTGCGAAGAAGGCACGCAAGGCGCTCCGCTTCCGAGTTGCCCTCAATGACAGACACAGTCCGCCGAGAGGTATGCCTTCGCAGCTCAGCTGCCCGGCGCCGCAGGCTCCAACCGCATCGACAGCTCGACGTCGTCGGCGAAGGGGACTGACAAATAGCCGTTGGCGGCGGACCGGACGCGGGCAACGTATTCGGGACTCGCATCCGCGTTGTCGGCGACAACAAGTGCACCGCTGCGCAATCGATCCTCAAGCAATGTGAGGATCTGCAGGTAAAGCATCTTCGCTCCATCAAGTAGGACAAAATCGATTGTATCGGGCAGATCGCGGGCCAGCGTTTCCAGCGCATCGCCCTCGCGGATTTCCGCCAGATCCGACAGGCCTCCGGCTGCAAGGTTTTCGCGCGCCCGCATTATCTTCGACGGTTCGAACTCGCTGCCAATCAAGCGACCGCCGCCGTTATCCCGCAAGGCGGCCGCAAGATGAAGCGTTGAAATGCCAAACGAGGTTCCGAACTCGACGATGTTCCGCGCGCGAATGGACCGCGCCAACATATAGAGAAGCTTGCCTGTCGCGCGAGAGACTGGAAGAGGCTGGTCCTTCAGCTCTCCATAGTAGTGGCGATAGTCAGCACGATCGCCAGCCGTCGCAGGCCAACGCGCATCTTCCGCCGCTTCGGCTTCGGCAAAAAGTCGATCGATTAGGCTTGATAGTCCCGGTGCGGTCAAAGTCGTCATTGCTTTCTCCACAAGTGCGTGGGCGCGTTACATGAATTTTTTGATGAGCAATCGGCAATGCCACCGTCGACGCCGAGCCGATTTCACGCCAGCATGGCGCGCATGCCATGTAGGCGCGCGGATCCAGGAGTGCGTTTGCTGACGGAATTATGAGAAGAAACGTCACGTCACCAACCCTGCGCAACACGGTGACGCCGAGCACACGTTCGGCGCCTCATTTGCGCGTTGAGTGACGTTAACGCTTACGGCTTCCATCGGGGGATTAGCTCGAGTTCATATCGTGGGCTAACCAGAGGTGCAAGTGGATTGTTAGTCGGTATGAGTTGAGGCGAAAGATAAAAAATGCCGGGCAGTGGTCGGTCGTCTTCAATCCAGAACGCGAAGGATCAAAAGTTGAAGTCGATAGAAACAAGTGCAACGTCCGCTTTGACTTCAACAACGAACTCATAATGGACCTCGCGGTACGTCCGCTTAGGGCCTTGGTCGTGTGAAAACAAAATCTGATTTGGTCTGCGTTTTTTTGCTCTCCGCATGACCGTAGAGCCCAAAATTCCGGGTGCGGTTATACCGCCTAGAGTTTTTACACAGCCGGGCCAGTTGCTGAACTCGTGCACTGCAGCAAAACGGGCATTGCTATTCGATCACGTCGTTGGCGGTGGCGAGCAGCGACTGCGGCACATCAAGGCCGAGC
>CAVREN010000042.1:0-57498 GCA_963720115.1 uncultured Alphaproteobacteria bacterium | reverse complement strand
ACCCTTTCGAATCTCAGAGGGATATCCGATACTTGCTCATCGCCTTGGCAATTCTTCCCATTATCCCCACATTTAGTAGTTGATTTAGATTCTCGTACTAAGTCTTGACGCGCGCGACCGGCTTGGCCTAGCCTTTCAAAGTTCGGCGCGCGCGTAACGAAGTCCGCCGGGCTCTCCGAAAAGAGGTTTGCGGGACGGCAGCGCGCTGCCCATCAGCGCGAGGCAGGAGTCTTGTCGTCTCTTTACGGGAGTTGGACGAGGCGCGACGGGGTCCCGGTCCAACCGGGACCGCTGCAGGGGTCGGCGCAGAGTGACGGGGTGAGGAGGACGCGGCGAAGTTGCCGCGTTCGCAGGTAAGCTGTCGGCATCTTATATCAAGCGGAAGCTCCCGCAGGATGCCGGTGTCAAAAGTGAGCTGAAAAAAGGGGCAGAGAATGCGGATCGAGCGGCGCTACACCAAAGAGGGACAGTCACCATACGCGGACATCGCTTTTCGCCTCACCGTGAGCGAAATCCGCAATCCGGACGGCTCGGTTGTTTTCCACGCCGACAACGTCGAAGTACCCGAGCGATGGTCGCAGGTCGCCTCCGACGTTCTGGCGCAGAAGTATTTCCGTAAAGCGGGCGTGCCCGCGCGCCTGAAAAAGGTCGAGGAGGAGACCGTTCCGTCCTGGCTGTGGCGCAGCGTGGCCGATGAAGACGCGCTCGCCGGACTGCCGGAGAACGAGCGCTTCACCGGCGAGACCTCCTGCAAGCAGGTGTTCGACCGGCTTGCCGGCACCTGGACCTATTGGGGCTGGAAGGGCGGCTATTTCACCTCGGAAGCCGACGCGCAGGCCTTCTTCGACGAGCTCCGCTACATGCTGGCGATGCAGATGGTGGCGCCGAACTCGCCGCAATGGTTCAACACCGGCCTGCATTGGGCCTATGGCATCGATGGCCCGAGCCAGGGCCATTACTACGTCGATTTCAAGACCGGCAAGCTCACGCAATCGACGACGGCTTATGAGCATCCGCAGCCGCATGCCTGCTTCATCCAGTCGATCTCCGACGACCTCGTCAACGAGGGCGGGATCATGGATCTGTGGGTGCGCGAGGCGCGGCTGTTCAAATACGGCTCCGGCACCGGCACGAATTTCTCCAAGCTGCGCGGCGAAGGCGAGAAGCTCTCCGGCGGCGGCAAGTCGTCGGGCCTGATGAGCTTCCTCAAGATCGGCGACCGCGCCGCGGGCGCGATCAAGTCCGGCGGCACCACGCGCCGCGCCGCCAAGATGGTGATCGTCGATGCCGACCATCCCGACATCGAGCAATTCGTCGACTGGAAGGTGAAGGAGGAGCAGAAGGTCGCGAACCTCGTCACCGGCTCGAAGATCAACCAGAGGCACCTGCGCGCCATCCTGAAGGCCTGCGTGAATTGCGCGGGCTCGGGCGACGATTGCTTCGATCCGGACAAGAACCCGGTGCTCCGCCGCGAGATCAAGGCGGCGCGCAAGAACCAGCGTGCCCGACAACTACATCCGGCGCGTGATCCAGTTCGCCAAGCAGGGCTACAAGGACATCGACTTCCCGGTCTATGACACCGACTGGGATTCGGAGGCCTATCTCACGGTCTCCGGGCAGAACTCCAACAACACGGTGCGGGTCACCGACGAGTTTCTCAAAGCCGTCGAGGCCGACCGCGAGTGGGATCTGTTCTGGCGCACCAAGCCGGGCCAGGTCGCCAAGACCGTGAAGGCGCGCGATCTGTGGGAGAAGATCGGCCATGCCGCCTGGGCGAGCGCCGATCCCGGCCTGCAATTCCACACCACGATCAACGACTGGCACACCTGCGCGGCGTCGGGGCCGATCCGCGCCTCCAATCCGTGCTCGGAATACATGTTCCTCGACGACACGGCCTGCAATCTCGCCTCGTTGAATCTTCTGACGTTCCACGACGAGAAGACGCATGCCTATGACATCGAGGGCTACGAGCACGCGACGCGGCTGTGGACCATCGTGCTCGAAATCTCGGTGCTGATGGCGCAATTCCCCTCGCGCGAGATCGCGCAGCGCTCCTACGACTTCCGCACGCTGGGGCTCGGCTACGCCAATGTCGGCGGGCTTCTGATGTCGTCGGGCATTCCCTACGATTCGGAAGCCGGCCGAGCGATCTGCGCGGCGTTGTCCGCCATCATGACCGGCGTCTGCTACGCGACGTCAGCCGAAATGGCGGCCGAGCTCGGCCCCTTCCCGCGCTACGACGAAAACCGCGAGGTGATGCTGCGGGTGATCCGCAACCATCGCCGCGCCGCGCACGGCCATCGCTCGGGCTATGAGCAGATGACGACCCCGCCGGTGCCGCTCGATCACGCGGCGCTTGCCGACACGAAACTCTCGGCCCATGCCAAGGCGGCCTGGGACCGCGCGCTCACGCTCGGTGAAGCGCATGGCTATCGCAACGCGCAGGCCACAGTTGTCGCGCCGACCGGCACGATCGGCCTGGTGATGGATTGCGACACCACCGGCATCGAGCCCGACTTCGCGCTGGTGAAGTTCAAGAAGCTCGCCGGCGGCGGCTATTTCAAGATCATCAACCGCGCAGTGCCGGAAGCCTTGCGCGTGCTCGGCTATAGCGAAAGCGACATCGCCGAGATCATCGCTTACGCGGTCGGCCATGGTTCGACAGGTAGTGGCTCGCTCGGACAGGCGCTGGCGATCAACCACGGAACGCTCAAGGCCAAGGGCTTCACGCCGGAAGCGATCGAGAAGGCGGAAAAGGCGCTGCCGACCGCCTTCGACATCAAGTTCGTGTTCAACAAATGGACGCTGGGCGCCGAATTCCTGCGCGACGAGCTTGGCGTCGACCTGGAAGACCTCGCGGCGCCGAACTTCGATCTTCTCACCTGGCTCGGCTTCACCAAGCGCGAGATCGAGGCGGCCAACATCCATGTCTGCGGCGCCATGACGGTGGAAGGCGCGCCGCACTTGAAGTCCGAGCATTATGCCGTGTTCGACTGCGCCAATCCGTGCGGCCGCACCGGCAAGCGCTACCTCTCGGTCGACAGCCACATCCGCATGCTGGCGGCGGCGCAGCCTTTCATCTCCGGCGCCATCTCCAAGACCATCAACATGCCGAGCGAGGCGACGGTCGAGCATTGCAAGGAAGCGTATCTGCTCTCCTGGAAGCTCGGGCTCAAGGCCAACGCACTCTATCGCGACGGCTCGAAGCTCTCGCAGCCGCTGCAAAGCCAGCTCATCGCCGACGAGGAGGAGGACGACGACGTCATCGAGGCGTTCCTCGACAAGCCGGCCGCCGCCCGCGCCGCAGGCTTGGCGGAAAAGGTGGTCGAAAAAGTCGTCGAGCGCATCGTCATCATGCGCGAGCGCGAGCGCATGCCCGACCGCCGCAAGGGCTACACGCAAAAGGCCGTGGTCGGCGGCCACAAGGTCTATCTGCGCACCGGCGAATACGACGACGGCCGGATCGGCGAGATCTTCATCGACATGCACAAGGAAGGCGCGGCGCTCCGCTCGCTCCTCAACAACTTCGCCATCGCGGTGTCGCTCGGCCTGCAATACGGCGTGCCGCTCGACGAATATGTCGATGCCTTCACCTTCACCCGCTTCGAGCCGTCCGGCCCGGTGCAGGGCAACGACTCGATCAAATACGCTACCTCGATCCTCGACTATGTGTTCCGCGAGCTGGCGGTGAGCTATCTGGAGCGCTTCGACCTCGCCCATGTCGATCCGTCGGGCGAAGGTTTTGACGCGCTCGGCAAGGGCGTCGAGGAAGGCAGGCCGACCGAGACGCGCTATGTCTCCAAGGGCCTGACGCGCTCGCGCACCGACCGGCTGAAAGTGATGCAGGGCGGCGCCGAGTCTCTGCCCTCCCCCCTCAGTGGGGAGGGTGGCGCGCGCAGCGCGCCGAGCGGGGGCGCCTCCAACGTCACCGCGTTCAGCTCGGCGAATGCCCGCGCCGAAACCGCCGGCAGCGCCGCGCTCAAGTCCGAGCCGGAGCAAAAACTCTCGCCGGCGCAGGCGCTCGAGCATCTCGCCTGGACCGACGCACGCGCACACGCCAAGGCGGCCGCGGCCGAGAAACGCGCCGAAGCCCGCGCCAAAGGCTACGAAGGCGAAGCCTGCGGCGAGTGCGGCAACTTCACTTTGGTGCGCAACGGCACCTGCATGAAGTGCGACACGTGCGGAAGCACGACGGGGTGTTCGTGAGAGCGCGACTCCCGACACAATGCGAATTGAGATCGAGACAAGGCTGGAGGGCCTTATGAAGGACGAACGAATCTATGTTGAACAGCGTCCACAAGGCGACTACGCGGTTCGGCGGGCGGGGGCCGAAAGAGCAAGTGCAGTTCTGCCAACTCAGGCAGAAGCCATAGAGCGAGCTCGGGATTTAAATCCAGGAGTATCACCTCATGTCGAGCGCGTTCGACACACGTCGCGGGGGGGCCTGACAAGTGGCGAAAGCCGTAATGTTTAACGACGGGATGTAGCTGACGGTAGAGCGAAATGTCAGACGACGACTATCTCGTTCCTAAGCGAAAAAATAAGGAGATCCGCGCCGAAGCGTTAAGTGCCAAGAAGTTCTATGGAACGGAAAAACGCCGCCCCGTAAACATCATCCGTTGTCTTAAGTCAGGTAAAATTCTCACCCGAAGAGGCCGCAAGAACCTCATTTACAAAATTGTAGACGACGAGCTGATGGGTAATCGCGATGGTAAAACGAGTTCACAGCAGATTCGGTTGTTATCTCCGTCAAACGGAGCGTCCATCAAAAGGCGGTTTGGGGCGATGGTCGTGCTCGGATGACGTTGGCACATGAACTCGGCCACGGCATCATGCACTATGGTGCAACCATGTTTCGGAGCTCCGATGCCGTCGGCGGGACCGAATTGTCGCGAACCAGCCCTTCGGAATCCACGGAACATCAAGCCAAAGTCTTTGCATCGGCGTTTCTTATCAATGATGAGGTAGCGGCCACTCTTTCCTCGGCGGAGGAAATATCGACCGAGTTTCTCGTCAGCCTGGAAGCGGCGGAAATTTGCTTTGAGCGCCTAGAGGAAGAAGCAGAGCGCGCACGATCGGCCGAAAGAGTTAGACTTAGTAACGAGGATTTCCAAAACAAAGTGCGTGAGGCCAATGGACCCCCATCGGCGCAGAAGGAATTTCAATATACGGGCTATTTTTGCAGCATGTGCGGCAACGCTACCCTGATCCCGATGGGGATAAAGCTCTTGTGCCACACTTGCGGCGACATCTCTGACCCACAATAATGAACGGTCTTGCGGCAGCGATTAGCGACTTGGACGGGTATGACGGCCGACGCAGGCACCACACAACCGCCAACTAAGCAATCCCCAGCCCATTTAGTCTCGCGATGATCTGATTTTTGAACGGTTTTAGTCTACGGTACGCTTTCTTCGAAAGTTCGATTTGATAGTCCAAGCTTTTCTTAATTTCTGCGTGTATGTGAATTGCGTTTCTCGCCTCGTAGATTGTAACTAAATCAGCGCAAAGCGGCTTCGTAATGAAGCCCAATTCAAACGCACATTCCGCCTTTCTGTCGAAACGAACTTTAGATACATCAGTATGACCCACAGCCTCAAAGGTCGGGATGACCTTCTTGCCATCATGCGATAGGTATTTTTGCAAGACGGCATGATGCTTTTTTGGAATTGAGATGAGCTTTTTTGCGGGAAACTCGGTGAGAGAAATCACCCGTGGTTCCGTCGCCAATACGTCAAACAGCAAGTGATAAATCACTGCTTCATAGATCGAGGCATACGAAAATATCTGATTTCGAATTTGGGCCCTGAGCATCCAGTCTTTGGCCTCTAGTCCCGTCAGTATTTTGTACAATACCCTCGCTGAATAGAATTCTTCGCCCAACCTTGTCGCCAGTTTTTGATTCTTAATGAATGAAAAGAATTTTAGGTGCCAATCGAGATTCGCAATGTGAGCGCCGGCGTATTTGTAGATCGCGCTCTTAATTTCCGGGTCAAATGTCAGCATTTCTAAGCCCCTTTCTTGACAACCTTTGGTTGAGGATAATCAAGCGCCGTGTCCGGGGCAATAGGTGCCAGATGGGTTGAGTTCTAGCAAAACCCATAAAGCGGTTTTGGGTCATTGCGAGCGTAGTGAAGCAATCCAGCGCAACGGCTCCGCTCGGGAATTGCTTCGTCGCTTTCGCTCCTCGCTCCTCGCTATGACGCGTCTCCATCAACCAAAGACAATCGCGGGTCTCACGTAAACGGATAGCCGGACGCGCCCGCCCCGGCGCGGATGTAGCCGGTGCCGATGGCGCTGAGCAATCCTTCGATCTTGTCGAGCGTGGCGTCGATCAGGCCCGGCGGCTCGCCGGACGCAAGCTGGCTCTTCAGCTCGAGGAACATCTGGTTGGCGCCGTCGAGACGCCGCGCCAGCATCATGGTGACATAAAGAAGCGCGGCCGGATCCTGTCCCAGGAGCGCCGCGGCGTCGGCGACGTGAAACTCCGATGCTTCCAGCGCGCGCACGTCGGCGCCGTGGGGCTGGTCGAGCAACGCCGATAGCTCGCCGAACACCGCGCCGGGTTCGGCCACGGTGGCGATCTCAGTGCCGCCTTTAACGATCGCGACCGCGCCGCTTTTGAGAATCAAAAGCCGTCCGGTTTTCGTGCCCTCGGCGAACACCGTGTCGCCGGCTTCATAGCTCGCGAGCGGCAGCGCGGCGAGCCGCTGTCGCCAAATCTCGGGATCGTGAACAAGCCCCATCTGAACGCCCCTCTTGGCCGCTTCGATTGCGGCTCATGCCAGCCGTGCGAGCCATACTATGGAGGCGCGCGGACCGGCAATGCCGGGAGACGGTGCGCAGTCCCAACGATCGTCATTGCCGGGCCTCGACCCGGCAATCCATGCAGCGTTCAGGCACGCACAGCATTCCCGGAGCGCTCTTGGCAAGCGATTGGCCGGCATGGATGCGCGGGTCAAGCCCGCGCATGACGAGCCAAGGAGCGGTTCAAGCCGCAATCCCGTCCCGGATTTCGCTGGCGCTCAATCCGGGCTACGATCTGCACCATGGATGACTTCCCGATCGTGCCGCCGATCGTCGTCAAGGACACGCCGAAGCCGCGGCGGCTGACGACGCTGAAAGAGGCGCACAACTACGTCGCCGAAGCGCTGCGCATCGGCCGGCCGGCGCCCTGGCGCGAACTGTGGCATCGCCTCAAAACGGTGACGACCGAGGAAGACGCCATCGAGGCGATCGGCGACATGCGCGAACTGCTCGCGGAAGAGGATTTGCTGCTGCCGTCGCGCGGCGCCTAGCCCGCCTCCTCGTCATTGCGAGCGAAGCGAAGCAATCCACCCTGAGTGCTGGATTGCTTCGTCGTGAGTTTACCATCGGGCCGGCCACTACGGGCCGGACCCGTTGGCTCCTCGCAATGACGAAAGCCGGGCCCTCAGCGCCGCTCTTTCCAGAACAGCGCATCGAGGCTGAGCGGTCCCGCGCCGGCAAAGACAAAATAAAGAAACACGAAGCAGTAGAGGACCGCTGCGTCGCCGCGATTCAAAATGGGAAAGAACGATTGCGGCGCGTGAAACAGGAAATAGCCGACCGCCATCTGGCCGGACATGACGAACGCGACGATCCGGGTGAACAGACCGAGCGTCACCAGGATGCCGCCGACCAACTCGATCAGCGCGGCAAACCACACCAGCGAGAAGATCGGGACCGGGTCCATCGCCTGCGGAAAGCCGAAATATTTCGACAGGCCATGCTGGAGAAACAAGAGCGCCGCCATGATGCGCAAGATGCTCAGCGCGTAAGGCGCGAGCCGGTCGAGCGTTGCGGTTGACGACGAAGCAGAGCATGCGGAGGGGGTGGTGACGGGCTGATCCATAGCTGTTTCCAAACGTGCCCGGCGAGATGACGTACCGCCGATCGCATCTGCGCGCATCTCACAAGATTCTGATTGGAGGCATTAAGCAACGCAGGGCGGAGGCACGCTTCGCTTTGCCCACCCTACGAACATCTCGTCATTGCGAGCGCAGCGAAGCAATCCAAGTATCCAGGCTCCGGCTGGATTGCTTCGTCACGGAGTTTACCGTCGGGCCGGCCACTCGGGCCGGACCCGTTGGCTCCTCGCGATGGCGAGGTTCTGCGCTTCGGGTACGCCCGCGCTTTCTCCGAAGTCGCCCGGGCTCACAAGCCGAGTTCGCTTAAGCCCTGGTGATCGGCCGGCCGCGGGCCGAGCGGCCAATGAAACAGCCGGTCCTTCTCGGCGATGGGCACGTCGTTGATGCTGGCCTCGCGGCGGCGCATGAAGCCCTGCTCGTCGAACTCCCATTGCTCGTTGCCGTGGCTGCGATACCAGTTGCCGCTGTCGTCATGCCATTCATAGGCGAAGCGCACGGCGATGCAATTCTCCGTAAACGCCCACACTTCCTTGATCAGGCGATAGTCGAGCTCGCGCGCCCATTTGCGCCGGAGAAACGCCTCGATCGCATCGCGGCTCTGAAAAAATTCGGCGCGATTGCGCCAGCGGCTGTCGGGCGTATAGGCGCCGGCGACGCGGACCGGGTCGCGCGTATTCCAGGCATCCTCGGCGGCGCGCGCTTTTTGCGCGGCAGTCTCGCGCGAAAACGGCGGCAGTGGCGGACGCGTCGTCATCGGCATGCTCCCGCGATCTTGGCCGGTCAAACGGATGACAATGAGGTAGCGAGCCTGCCGCTTTCCCGCTAGAGCGTGATCCAATTCGATTGAATCGAATCACGATCTGGATTCGGTTTGAGCATGATGTTGCCCGAAAAATCGGTTTTCACTTTTCCGGACCATGGGCTTATTTTTGAGCATGCTGTTGCCCGAAAACCGGTTTCCACTTTTCGGAATCATGCTCTTTTTGGGTGGAGCATGATCTTTTCGGAAAACCGGTTGCCACTTTTCCGGATCATGCTCTAGTGTCCCGCGCTCCCAGGGAGGCAATTCAATGCCAATGTGCTCGCGCCGTTCTGCCGTATTTACACTTGCGGTCATCTCGGGCGGCGCCGCTATCGCTTCGCCCACTCTGGCCCAAACCGGGAAAACCATGACCACGCCATCCGGACTGCAGATCGTCGACACCAAGGTCGGCACCGGCCCCTCGCCCAAGACCGGGCAGACCTGCGTCATGCATTACACCGGCTGGCTCTATGACAACGGCGCCAAGGGCCAGAAATTCAACTCGTCGGTCGATCGCGGCGAGCCGTTCGAATTCAAGATCGGCGTGCGCCAGGTGATCGCCGGCTGGGACGAGGGCGTCGCCTCCATGAAAGTCGGCGGCAAGCGCACGCTGATCATCCCGGCGGCGCTCGGCTACGGCGCGCAAGGCGCCGGCAATGCGATTCCGCCGAACGCCACGCTGATGTTCGACGTGGAGTTGTTGGGGATCAAGTGACGAATGTCGTGGCGCTTCGCCCTCGTCACCGCCGGGCTTGACCCGGCGGTCCATACTGAGTTGCGGTGAGCCGCATCCCTTATGTCACTGTACGATTTCCTCCCACAGATCACGCCAATCGGGGTTCAGTGAACCGATCAGATCGACCTTCCATGTGCGCGACCAATGCTTGATGTTTTTTTCGCGCTGAATGGCGGCCATGGCGGTGGCGTGCTGCTCGTAGTACGCGAGCATTTTCATACCAGGTTGCTTGGTGAAACCGTCGACTATCCCTTCGCGGTGTTCATAGACGCGCCTAACGAGATCATTCGTCATGCCCACGTAAAGCGTGCCACGTGGCCTGCTCGCTAGAATATAGAGCCAAAAGCTTTTCACGCTGAACTTCAACATGGATTGCCGGGTCAAGCCCGGCAATGACGAAGTAATCTTGTTGGCAAGCTTGGGACCTATTTCGCGAATGTGCCCCTACCCGCTCTCTCCTTCCGGCGCGGGCACGCGCATCTCGTGGAAGCGACGCTCGATCATCGCATAGACCTCGCGCACCAGGATGTGGGTCGCGACCTCGTTCTCGGTGCGGCCGAGTTTTCCAAGCGACGCCAAGAGAACGAGATAATTAAACGTCTCGGTCGGCAGCGTCAGGCTCAAGGCCCGCGCTTCCGAGCGGTTTTCGGGTCGCGCCATGATCGGGTTGAACGCCTGTACCGATGTCTCGGGTTATAACTTGGTTATTATACGGTTAAAACCCTTGGCAGGCGAATCGAATCATGTCACTTTAAGCCTCGGCGAGGGTTTTCGCGCAACAAGCTTAAAGGCGACCCCAACGTGGGGTCCGAGTACGAAAACTTCGGGCTGACAACCGCTTAAGCAGCGGGCTGCGGCTCGGTGATCGCGGCCGCCTGCGCGCCGTCGAGCACCGATCAGCACCCCGTACGGCCCGGCCAGGCGCCCGGTTGCGCGCGGCCCTCGCCCTGTCGGCGGCCCAGAACAGGCCGCGGCATTGCACGCGAGGCCGTTTTCTCATGACCACCCCATCGACCAACGAAACCTGGAATCCGGAGCGTGTCGCGCAACTGCGCGCCTTCATCGGCGCGGGCATGACCTGCAGCCAGATCGCCGCCGAGATCGGCGTCACCCGCAACGCGGTCATCGGCAAAATCCATCGCCTCGGTTTAGGACCGGGACGTCCCGCGGCAGCGCTGGGGCGGCCGTGCCCTCCCCGCACCCGGCGCCCGCGGCTTTCCTCACAACGGCAAATGCTGCGCTTGATCTCCGCCGACGCGCCGCTCGCGGTCGACGGCAGCGTCAGCGAAGCGGGTCCCCTCGACAGCGCACAATACTGCTCGCTCCTCGACCTTGAACAAGGCAAGTGCCGCTGGCCGGTCAGCGAGCGTGCGACGAGTGGAAGGTCGGCGGATTTCATTTTTTGCGGGAATCAGGCCATAGCGGGCTTCTCTTACTGCGCCGGCCACGCGCGCATGGCCTACCGCACGCCGGAACGGCGGCGGGCATAGGCATGCGCAGAGTTTGGGGACGTACCGTGTTGGGGTGTCGGCGGCTGCGCCTGCGTCTTGATCCGCAAGACGCAGGCGTACGCCCAAACTCTGACGCCAAGCTCTAACGCCAAACTCCAACGCCAAGGCGCAGCCCGCCTAAACGAAAACGGACTTTTGCCGCCAGACAATAAACTAGATTAGCAAACAAGCGCGATCGGTCGCAGCGCTGGTTTTAGCTCGCTGTTCATCAGTCGAGGCTATCGTGCTCCGGTTATGACGCTCACCGCTCAAACGTTACTGGCCGAGCTCGACACGACGCTATCCGAGGTCTCCCAGGACTGGCGCACCGCCGTGTTGCGCCAGATCGCAGATCTGTTTTTCAACGGCGCGGACCTCTATTCCAAGGACCAGGTCGCGCTTTTCGATGCGGTGATGAGCCTCCTCCTACCCGGTATCGATCGCCCGACGCTGGCGGAGTTGAGCAACCGCCTGGCGGGCGCCCCCCTTCCGCCGCCGAAGGTGCTGGCAAGCCTCGCCAATCATCCCGACCTGGAAGTTTGCGGACCGGTGCTTGAGCGATCAAAGGCACTGCCGGACAAAGTCCTCGTCGAGGTCGCAGACCGGGAGCGCATTGAGCACAGCATCCTGGCGAAGATCGCGGCCCGAGCGCAGCTCGGCGAGCCGGTCACCGACAGTCTGCTCAAGCGCGGCAACACGGCCATCCAGCGCACGATCCTGGAGAACCCGAACGCGCGCGTATCGGAAAACGGCTTCGCCCGCGTGATCATGAGCCTCGACGGCGACAAGAGCCTCGCGCAGACGGTGGCGGCACGCCAGGATCTGCCCGCCGAATTGCGGCCCTGGCTGAACGATATTCTGAAAAGCTAGACTTTTGTTCGGCTCGCCCCCTCAATGGCGGGCACTCACAGCCGCCCCTGGATTCCCGCTTGCGCGGCGGAGAACTGCCATCGGAAGCTATTTCCGCCGGGCCAGCTTTGGCAGCTTCAGCGGCCAGCTTACGATATGCTCTTCGAGTTCTTCGTCGGGCACATCCTTTTCGCTCGCCAGCGGATGAGACCGGACCGAGACGCCGGCCGCGTGCACCGTTTCCGGATCGCCGGAAACTAGCGGATGCCACCAGTAAAGGTCCTTGCCCTCGGAGAGCAGCACATAAGCGCACGACGGCGGTAGCCAGCTGATGGTCTTAAGGTTCTCCGCGGTCAGCCGCACACAATCGTCGACCTGATCGAGCCGGTGGGCGTAGTCGTGGCAGCGGCAGGTTTTGCCGTCAAGCAAGCGGCAACCCACATTGGTGTAAAAGGTGCGGTCGGTGCCCTCTTCCTCGAGCTTATTCAGACAGCAGCGGGCGCAGCCGTCGCAGAGGCTTTCCCATTCCGAATCCGTCATTTCCTCCAAGGACTTGCGCCGCCAGAACGGGGCGTCCCCGGTACCTTCGTCGGTTGCCATTCGCACTCCCGGCCGAACCTGCCTCGGCCTGCGAATCTTTACGCCTAATTTGCCCCCAAATTCCATTCACACTGGCGATCAAGCCGCATTGGCCGCAAGCGGCGGCTCAGCTAAACCTCTTTGCGCGACACGAACCAAGGACGGGGCACGATTCGGTGCCAGGAAGGGCTAAAGCGTGACCGACCTGTTTCCCGATCGGAGCCCCGGCTGGAAGGTCAAGCTCAAGCGGCTGCTGCTCGATTTCGACGCGCGGCTCGATTTCTCCGTCTTCCAAAGCGGCAAATGGGCCCGCGACCTCTATGAGCGGTTCACCACCTTCATGGACCGGTTCCATATCGCCGGCTGGCGGCGCTGGCTGATCGTGGAACCGCTGTCGGAGGCCGCGACACTCGGCACCGGCGGCCTGATGCTGATGCTGATGCTGGCCATTCCGTCCTTTCGCGAGACCTCGGACGAGAACTGGCTGAAAAAATCCGAGCTCGCGGTCACATTCCTCGACCGCTACGGCAACGAGATCGGTAACCGCGGCATCAAGCACAACGATTCCGTCACGCTCGAGGATATGCCCGACCATCTGATCAAGGCGACGCTCGCGACCGAAGACCGGCGCTTCTTTGACCATTTCGGGATCGACTTTTTCGGCACCTTCCGCGCGCTTCTGACCAACGCGCGCGCCGGCGGCGTGGTGCAAGGCGGCTCCACCATCACCCAGCAGCTCGCCAAGAATTTGTTTCTGTCGAACGAACGCACCATCGAACGCAAGATCAACGAAGCGTTCCTCGCGCTCTGGCTGGAAACCCACCTCGCCAAGAACGAGATTCTCAAGCTTTATCTCGATCGCGCCTACATGGGCGGCGGCGCCTTCGGGGTTAACAGCGCGGCGCAATATTATTTCGGCAAGTCGGTGCGCGACGTGACGCTGCCGGAAGCCGCAATGCTCGCGGGCCTGTTCAAGGCGCCGAGCAAATTCTCGCCGCTGGTGAATCTGCCGGCGGCGCGTGCGCGCGCCAATGTGGTGCTCGATAATCTGGTCGAAGCCGGCTTCATGACCGAGGGTCAGGTCTATGGCGCCCGGCGCAATCCGGCGACGCCGATCGACCGTAAGCAGGAAGACGCGCCGAACTACTATCTCGATTGGGCGTTCGACGAGATGCGCAAGCTCGTCGACACTTTCCCGAAGTCAGTCACCGAAAGTTTCTTTGTCGTGCGGACCGCGATCGAACCCAACCTGCAGCACTATGCCGAGCACGAGGTTGAATTGGCGCTGCGGCAATACGGACACGATTACGGCGCGAGCCAGTCGGCGCTAGTGATCGCCGATCTCGACGGCGGCGTGCGGGCGATGGTCGGCGGCCGCGATTACGGCGCAAGCCAGTTCAACCGCGCGGTCGATGCATTGCGGCAGCCCGGCTCGTCGTTCAAGCCCTATGTTTACGCAACCGCATTGGCCAGCGGGCAGTTCACGCCGCAATCGATCGTTGTCGACTCGCCGGTGTGCATCGGCAATTGGTGCCCGCACAATTATTCCGGCGGCTATTCCGGCTCGATGACGCTGACGCAGGCGATCACCAATTCGGTCAACATCATTCCGGTCAAGCTTTCGATCGCGCTCGGCGACGGCAATCCCAAGCTCGGCCGCGCCAAGATCATCCAGACGGCGCGCAATTTCGGCATCTATACGCCGCTGCCCGACACGCCGTCGCTGCCGATCGGCGCCGACGAGGTCAATGTGCTCGAGCACGCCGTCGCCTACGCGACCTTCCCGAATCTCGGCAAAGTGGTCGCGCCGCACGCCGCGCTCGAAGTGCGCACCGGCACCGGCGACCTGGTGTGGCGCTTCGATCGCGACGGCAAGCGCCCCGAACAGGTGATCTCGCCGAAAGTGGCGCTCGACATGATCGGCATGATGAATTCGGTCGTGCAAAACGGCACCGGGCGCCGCGCGCAACTGGACGGCATTCAAGTCGCAGGCAAGACCGGCACCACCAACGGCTATCGTGACGCCTGGTTCGTCGGCTACACCGGCAATTTCAGCGGCGCGGTCTGGATGGGCAACGACGATTATCAGCCGACCAAGCGCATGACCGGCGGCACCATCCCGGCGCTGATCTGGCACAACGTCATGGCCTACGCGCATCAAGGCGTCGAATTGCGGCCGCTGCCGGGCCTGCCGCCGCCCCAGCATGCTCCCACTGTCGCGGACGCGGCTGCAAAGGGCGCGCCGGCGCCGCAGCAGATCCTGCTGACACGCAAGGGCACCGAAGCGCTGGTGCGCGTCGAACGCCTGCTCGACGAGGCAACCCGCGCATTGCCGCCGCCCGGCGTACCGCCTGGACCGCTTGGCGCGCTCGATCGCCAGGGCGGCGCCACCACCCAGACGGCGGCGAGCGAACCGCCGTCAGCACCGACCAAAGGCAACTAGACAAGGTTGCCGCTATCGACCGGATCGAACGTGCGTCTGTTTGTTAGCTCCTGCATCACTTTGATCCTCGCGGCCGCGATCGGGCTTGGCGCGACCTGGCTCACGCTTACGCGCGGCGTCGCCTTCGGCGCCATGACCGTCGGCGCATGGACGGCCTGGCCGAAGACCGGGTCAGTGGACATCGATCCCTATGCCCGCGCCACGATCGCGCGCACCGGCGCGCTCCCGATCGGCGTCGGCGATGGCGTCGCCTTTTTCGCCCGCACTGACGACGCCGGAAATGCGCTGGACGGCCGCTGCACGTTCCTGGTGAGCGGCGCGACACCGGCGGCCCGCTATTGGACGGTGACACTCTACGACGCGCGGGGCCGACTGGTCGCCAACACCATCGATCGGCACGGCTTCACCAGCGCCGAAGTCGTGCGCGATACCGGCGGCAACGTCGCCATTACGGTAGCGCCGCGCGCGCGCCCTGGAAATTGGCTGCCCAGCGGCGGGGTCGAACAGTTCGTGCTGGTGTGGCGGCTCTACGACACGCCGATCGGCGTTGCGTCGCTCACGACCAAGGAAGGGCCGATGCCGATCATCGTTCGTGCGGGCTGCTCATGATGCGCATCGCGTTGTGGGTGCTGGGCGCCCTCCTCCTTGGTGGCATCGTGCATCTTTCGACGGTGCTGGCGATGCCCACGGCCGCGACCCAGGACGCCTATTCGCGGCTGTCGCAGCGTACGCCGGTCAACGCCGTCGTGCCGCTTCCCGCCGCGTCCGGGCAGGACGCGACGATGCCGTTCATGGACCCGGCTTTTGCGGTCGCAGTGTGCCGGTACGACCTTTCCGCCGGCACGCTCAAACTGCATGCGCCGCTCAGCCAGGCTTACACCTCGGTGACATTCTACACGCGCAACAGCGTGGCCTACTACGCGATCAACGACCGCGCCGCCGGCCGGCGCGCGATCGACCTCGACCTGATGACGCCAGAGCAGCGCGCGCAAGTGCCCGAGGAAGAAGACGTCACCGCCGCCGACCGGCTGATCATCGAGTTGCCTACCCAAAGCGGGCTGATCGTGCTGCGTGCGCTCGCACCCGAACCGAGCCTGATGGCCATGGCGCGACGCGCGCTGGCCAACGCGCAGTGCCGCATCGAGCCGCTGCCGACCCAGTAAGAGGCACCGTCCTATTTGACGATGGGCGGCAGCTTGGCCGCCATTGCGGCCGGCACGACCGGCGGCGGCGCGCCGGCCATGGCGACCGGCGGCATGCCGAACGCTGTGGGTGGGACCAATTGGTTGGTGGCGACTTGTTGCTGCAACAGTGTGAGCGAGATGTCGACATTGGTCGCCAGATCTTCAGGCTCGGAGACCGCCAGACGATTGAGTGCAAACCGGTAACTCGCGCATCGCTGCGCCAGCGACTGCTCCACCCAGGCGATGGTGAGATTGTTTTCCGAGACCCTCGCCAAGGCATTGAACCGCTCGGGCGGTGAAACGTCGGGGATCAGCGCCATCGTCGCCTGGCGCTTGCGATCGGCTTCGATGACGCGGTGGGCGATGTAGAAAAAAGGCCCTATCCGCACGACGTCGTTGCGGATGTCGTCGTTGAGCCGATTGTAGCGTCCTGCGGTCGAACGATAAGTCGGCGGCGAGGAGTTCGCGGTAATAGGCCGACGGATCGACGATCCACAAGCTGCGCTGAAACTCGCGCTTCTGGCCGTATTCATAAACGACCGCATCCCAGCGGTCGCGATCGTAAGCCGGCTCGATCAGCGGGAAAGCGAGGTCGCGCAACGTGCGCTCATCCTCGGTCAGATTGGCGAGCGATATCGGCGCGCCGGCGCGCGCTGCCGCTTCCTGGCCGACCCAAGCGTGAATGTTATCGGCAACGGCAGGCTGCTGGACGTACCCCAGATCGCCGAGGCTTGAGCACCCCGGCAGAGCAAGCAAAGCCAACGCTGCCATGATTGGCGCGACTTCGAAACACTGGCGCAGGCCGGAACGGGATGAGTTAGTTGAATCGGCGTCCCGCCCTAGCTTTTTGTTTGAGCATGATCCTTTCGGAAAACCGGTTTCCACTTTTCCGGATCATGCTCTAGCCACGATCGCCCCGCGCGCCGTCAGCGGCGCCGCACCCGTCGACGGCCACCATTTTGCGCCGGCGGCGGGATGTAAGGCTCGGCGTCCTCGACCCGCGTCTCGTACCGTTCGATGCGGATGACCGGCAGTATGATCACTGTCGCGGACTCTTCGGCACCGCCACCTCGGCCGAAGCGCACAGCGCGTCCGTCATCGGGAAATTTGAGAATGGTACCCATTTCGGCGGCCCAGCCATTGTCCGCGCCCTGACAGCCGCGGACCCCTCCGCCGATGCACCCAGATCGGCGTTGTCGCAACTAAGCCCGATGCAGGGTTAACGGTCCGCTAACGGCGCCCGCTTAACTTGATGACAATCCGAGGATCGGTCCCGAGAAATGCACGGCGCGTGCAATTCGCGCGGTCCCCCCAATCCGTCCGAGTAAGCGGTCATGGAGTCTCAGAATTTCTTCGGTCTCGATGGTCTCACCGACTTGAGCAAGCGGAGCGGGATCGACATGCGTCCAACGCTCCTGCGCGTCCTCACCGATCTTTACGTGCATCGGCTCAGCCACTCAGCCGACGAGGAGCGTCACTACACCGAGCTCGCTTTGCCGATGCTCGAAGCCGTGGACGTCCCCACGCGGGTCGCGGTTGCGAAGCGGTTTGCGCATTATCAGAGGCCGCCGCTGCGGGTCCTGCAATGGCTCGCGCGCGATCTGCCGATGGTCGCCGGCGAATTGCGCAGCCATCCGCTGCTGCAGGCGCCGGGCGCAGTGTCACGTGGCAGCCACGCGCCCGCGCCCGCCAAAATCGACCCTCCGAGCGAGGAACAGCAAGCGCTGCCGCCTGTCGAGAGTATCGATGCAGCGGCTGCGACGGAGCTGAACGAGCTTTTCTTCACCGCGACCACGACCGAGCGCCGGCTCATTTTGCTCAACATGCATGTCGTCGACCCTAATCCGACATTGCGGAGCCGGATCGTCGCTGGCGCCTCGATCGGCCAAGAGCTGGAGGGCGCGCTGCTGACCGGCAAGCGCGAGCATTTTGCCGCCCGTCTTGCGCAGACGCTGCGAATTTCACACGAACAAGCGCGGCGCATCGCCAACGACGAACTCGGCGAACCGGTGCTGGTTGCGGCCAAGACCCTCGCGCTGCGCCGCGACGTGCTCTATCGCATCCTCATGTTCGTCAATCCGGCGGTGGGCCATTCGGTCGAGCGCGTTCATACGCTTGCCGCTCTCTATGACGCGCTGCAGGCAGAGGCGGCCAGGGCCATGCTCGCCATTTGGCAGGCATTGCCCGCGGCCGAGCGTGCACGCTTCGGGCAGCGTGCGCAGCCCCACGACGAAAGCCGGCCGCGCGTACGCGCCGGCACGACGGTGCAACGCAATTCCGCCGCGCCGCAGGCGAACGAGTTGCGCAGCGTCTCATAGACTAGCCTCTCTTCAAGTCTGCGGATGGGCCCATAGTCTGAAACGGGCGTCTGGATGTCCCCGGCAGTGAACGGAAGACCCGGTCATGGTAGCTGCTCCGGCAAGCGGCCAGGACCCACCGGCGATCGATCATCACCTGAGCATCATGTGCGGTAAGTAGCTTATAGCCTAATCCCAGAACGGGCGAGCTACCGGGCATTGGCGCTTGAGCCACAGTTGGGCGAATTGAAACACAACCCTTGCCAGGACTTGCTCGCTCGAAAAATCCGGAGTGCGGATGGCCTTCCTGAGGTAGGCCGTGCGATTGGTCGCTCCCCATCATTTCACTTTTTCAGTCGGTAGAGTACCTCGTTCGGAATCGGTTCGCTGACCCGCCACGAGTTGATGACTTTACCGGTGTGATTGCTGATCGACACGATCAGGAAGGGTGACCGATCCTGAATATGCAACTGTGGAGAAAAAGACCGAGGTCCAAGGATAGACGGTTCGTCGTGAAACGAGTTTAATACCGCTACCACCTTTGCCGCATCGACTGTGCCGGCCTTCTCCACCGCCTGAGCCCACAGTTGCAGGAAGCTGTAGATCGGGAAAGCGAACTCGGTCACCGGCCCATCCTTGAACTTCTTCTTGTAGCGCTCGATTAGCGCGACCACCTCGGGCCTGGGGTCATCGCCGTAAACGGATGCCTGCACCGGCACGTAGAAGTTGGTCAGATCCGGAACTGCGCCGAGCCAATATGTTCCGTCGAACGTGCTGCTGGCGAGGATTGGCAGATCGATACCGGCCGCGCGAATCTGGCGGATGGCGCTGGAGCCGCCCGGCAGATAGCTGCAGAATACGATCGCATCCACTTTTCCTGCGGCCATGGCAGTTCGCAGACGCGTTACCTGCGAAGCCAGCGAGGCGTCGCTATTCTTGAAAGTGTCTCGATCAACGATCCTGCCGCCCCTCTTCGGGAACAGCCAGTCGAAGCCGGCGCAAACCGACTTCGTGTATTCTACGCTGTCGTCGAGAAGGACGTAGACGTCTCGGTAGCCCTGCTTGTCGTATCCCCATTCGGCGAGTGAGGCTCCTTCCAGTTGCGCTGCGACCCCGGCCGTGAATGCGTAGGGACCGACGCCGGCGACTCCCGCCTTGGCATCCTCGGCGCACAAGAACACAGAGATTTTTCCTGCCTTTTGAGCCTGCAGGAGGGCGGGTGCACCGAAATCATAGTCGCAGGTTCCGACAACCAAATCGGCACCCTGACTGACGACTTCCTGTCCTGCTTTGGCTCCCTCGGCCCGATCTGATTTTGTGTCGGCGAACACCGCTCGCAGCTTTTTGCCGAGAACGCCACCCTTGGCATTGACATCGTCGATAAAAATTTGCGCCGTCTTCGTCCCGTTGTCGTCGTACCCGGCAACCGGGCCGGATTGCGCAACAGCAAAACCGATGACAATATCGTCTGCGGCTTCTGCTGCGGACGAGAAGCACACGGCAGCAGTAGCCGTCCCGACACCCACAATCGCACTCAGGAATATCTTAGCCTTCATCGTGCAAGCCTCTTGCTGATCATTTGATCACGGCGTCGTTTCAGCGTCCACTCGATGATGATGCGCCTCCCGACACCCTATCAAGGGACGCCGTTCGGCGTCACGGCCGACGCAAATCCGCTTTGCGTCGTCTATAAAAGCTATCGATAATACACGTTGATTTTCTTCCGAGGATACGGTGAAAGTTCGTATCGCTCTCTTCATTGTGCTCATTTCCCCGGCGTCGTGACCGCCAACGTATTTTACATAAGCCTGACTTTCGTACACTCTCTCCTTTCCCTGCGCTTGCCGCGGACGGACTCAAGGACAACTCACCTGCAATCTGTCGGTCACGTGGGATCGGACCGACGTCCGCGCCGGTTTGCCGCGTGCGAAGGCGACTGAAAGGATGCCCATGGTTCAGTGCAAGACCTTCGACCTTGGTCCTTTCGCCTTGCAGAAAGGGACGGTTTTGCCGGACGCGAAAATCGTCTATGCGACTGTTGGGCGGTTGAACGACGCCAAAGATAACGTCGTCCTGGTTCCGACGTGGGGCTCGGGCAGTCCTGAGGATGTAGTGGGGCTGTTGGTAGGAACCGCACGCGCGCTCAATCCCGAAAAATATTTCATCGTCATACCCAATCATTTCGGGGGTGGCTTTTCATCTTCGCCGAGCAATTCCGCCCCACCGTTCGAGAAAGGGCGTTTTCCGCGGGTGACGACCTACGATAACGTCAATGCACAGCAGCGGTTACTCGTGGAGGAGTTCGGCATTACCAATTTGCGCCTCGTCGCCGGGTGGTCGATGGGCGCGATGGCAGCATATAATTGGGCGGCACTCTTTCCGGATTCAGTACACGCGATCGTACCGATCGGAGGAGCGGCGCGAACTGGTACGTTTAACAAGGTATTTCTGGCGGGTATTCGTAGCGCCATCGAATCCGATCCGGACTGGAACAATGGCTTCTATGGTGACACGCCGCCGATCCGTGGCCTAAGGCAATTTGCGCGGGTTTATGCCGGCTGGGGATTTTCCGAACCGTTTTATCGTCAGGAGGTGTTCAAAGCAGCCTTCGGCGCGTCCTCCGTCGAAGAGTTCATTGAAACCTTCTGGGAGGCTTTCTTTACTAAGTGCGATGCCAACAACCTCTTGGCTCAGGTTTGGACCTGGGAGCACAACGATATCTCAGCGCACCCACGTTTCGCGGGCGACTTTGAAAAGGCGTTGTCATCGATCAAAGCCCGCACGATCCTGGTACCTGCGGCGACGGACACGTACTTTCCGCCGGTGGATAACGAATTCGAAGCCAAATATATTCCGCACGCCGAAGTTCGCCCGATTCCCTCCATCTGGGGGCACATGAGCCCGATGAATCCCGATGATCAATCCTTCATCGATCGCGCGCTTGCCGATGCTTTATCCTAGTCTAGTGCCATTTGCTTGCGCATGATCTTGCCCGAAAATCAGGTCCCACCCATCGGGTCTAAGCCCGCTTTTCGGGATCATGCTTTGTAGCGCAATCGCTTCAGATTGAATTGATTGGCGCTCTATCACTTGGATGGAGCATGATCTCTTCGGAAAACCGGGTTTCCACTTTCATGCTCTAACGCTCCGCCTTCAACCGGCAACGACATCGAGGAAATTGCGCCCGGCGCGTTCCTCTATTTCGACGATCCAAATATCCGGATCGAATTTCAGTTGCCGCGCCAGGTAACTCTCAACGTCCGCATCCGGCGCCGACTGCCGGGCAAGGCAGGGCGAGAAGGCCCGGGCGGCGACCTCGGTCGCCTCGAAGGCGCTTTGCGGCGCCGGACCAAACAAGTCCGACGTGCCGTCGAGCCGGTTCACGCGAACGAATACAGCGCCGGCCTCCTCGGCGCCGCGCCGGCGGACCGCGCCGAAAACGCCTTCGACCTGGCAGCGACGCAAATAGGCCGCAACCCAGAGACCGGTTTTAAGACGCATCGTCGTCATCCCGCGCGCATCACCGCCGGCGCGAGCCATAAACAGAAATGACTGACTTGAACAGAAATGACTGACTTGACCAGAATGACTGACTTGGCGACCGGCCGATCGTCGAAACCCCGCGTCTGCCGACGTGTCGGCCCGCGCCTGCCGCAGAGAACGTTACGGGATCGGGCGCCCGGTCATCGTCGCAAGCTCGCTCAAGAGCCGATCCGAAAGGCGTCCCGTTACCGGCAGCTTGCGGTCGGCTTCGAATTTCTGGATTGCGGCACTGGTCGGCTCGTCAAGCGTGCCGGACGGCCGCAATTGACCGTAACCGAATTCCGACAAAACCCGCTGCACCGCCATGATGCGCGCCGACGAACCGACAGAGGCCGTCGAGGACGGCGCCGTCGACGTCCCGATCAGATCGCCGATCGGATCGTTGCGGCGCGCGGAGGTAGCCGCTTGCGTCCTTGCGGCGGGCACCGCGCGCGCTGGCGCCATATCGATCACCCTAGGCGGAGTTGGCGACTGCGGATTCGGCGCCAGCGGAATTGGGGACAACGCGGTGAGGCGGTTGGCGGGCGCCTGCGGCGTCGGATTGGCAAAGAACGGCGCCGGATGAACACCCGACTGCAGGAAAATGGCATTGACGACGATGATCAAGCTTGCGGCGCCCGCGCACAAAATCGCGGTCGCGTCGACGGGCCGATGCGATGCGCTGCTCCACAGACGCAATCCGACTGCGGCCAGAGCACCGGTGGCAGCTCCCCTGCCGGCACCGGCGCGCCGTCCGCTTCTGGTCCGCCGCTCACGCACTTTTCTTCACCGTCACGCTCTCGGGGCCCGACATGACGACAGGGTGTGCCGAGCGAGCGGCACTTATTTGTGGCGATTGACCGGTGAAATGCGACATCGCAATCGGCAGCGACAGCGGCCGGGCTTTGGGCATACGTGCACGTTCGCAATCGATCGGGAGCCGGACACTCACGCGCGTGCCCTCGCCCACGCGGCTGCGGATGTCGAGATCGCCACCATGCAGTCGCACGAGCCCTTTGACGATCGACAATCCGAGACCCGTGCCGCCATGGCGGCGGTCATAGCTTGCGCGCGCCTGGAAATACGGCTCGCCGACGCGCGCGAGATCCTCCTCGTTGATTCCAACGCCGTTATCTTCCACCACGAACGTGACGTGCCCCGCGTCAACGCTGGCACCAAGGGCGATCTTGCCGCCGCGATCGGTGAACCGGATTGCGTTGGACACGAGATTGATCAGAATTTGATTGAGCGCCCGCTTGTCGGCGGTCATGTCGGGCAACTCGCCGGCCGGCATTTTCTCGAGTGCGACGCCCGCCTCGCCGGCGCGCAGCGCCAGCAGGTCGCAGCATGTCGCTATGACCTGCGCCGGCGCGAACGGCTCGGGTGTGATTTCGAAATTGTCGGTTTCGATCTTCGACATATCCAGGATGCCGTTGATGACGGCAAGCAGATGGTGCCCGGAATCGTTGATTAATCCGGCATATTCGATGCGGCGATCGGCATCGAGCATGAGCGTGGATTCGTTTCTCAACATATCGGAGAAGCCGATGATGGCGTTGAGCGGCGTCCGCAATTCATGACTTATGGTCGCGAGGAAGCGGCTCTTGGCGGCATTGGCGCGCTCGGCGTCGCTGCGCGCCTGCTCGAGCGCCTGTTCCTGAAGCTTGCGTTCCGTCACATCGCGCAGCACGGCGACGACTTCGCGACGACCCTGTGGGCTTGCTTCCGGAGTTGGTTGCTCGAGCGGACGGCAGCGCATCTCGATCCAGACAAATTGCGGCGTAACGCCGGCGGCGTCGGTCACGTCGCGGCGCACGCGGAACTCCACCGACCGGCTTTCGCCGAGTGCCGCCGTGTCCCCAAGCGCGCTGAGATAAGCCGGCCGATCGGCGACATGGACCCGGCCGAACAGTCCGTGGCCGCGTAAATCGGCGGTGCCGCAGCCGAACAAAGATTGCGCCGCGGGCGACACGAACTGCAGCGCACCGTCGCGGTCGTGGCGCGCGATAACGTCGGTCATGTTGCGCGCCAAAAGGCGATAGCGGTCTTCCTCGGCACAGAGCAGCCAGACACTCGTGCGTGCCAGCGCCTCGGCGCCCAATGCGAGGCCGGCGGCGTAAAGCGCGGCCGAAACGATGCCGAGCGTCGCAAGCGCGATGTGGCCGCTTGGGTCCGACGCAGGCAACCAGTTGAACTTGCTGGCCAACACCAGCAAGCCAGCGGCCGCGAGCGCGAACGTCGAGGCAATCGCGACGACGCGGCGCGAGGCGGACAGCGAAGCTTCGAGCGGCACGACCACGAGCCAGATGGCCGCGAATGAAGTGATGCCGCCGGTGAGTGCCGCTACCGAGGTAACGAGCCCGGTCAAAGCGAGCGAAGATAGAACGTGCGCGCTTTCGTAACGGCCGGTGCGAGAGAGGAAATGGGCTACAAGGATGGGAACAACCAGCCAGGCGAAAATGACCAGCTCGACCGCGCTCGGCGCGCCCCGCGCGATGAGATAAGCGGGAACCGCGGCAAGAGCGACAACGCTGCCAAGAAGACGCGGAGCGATGAAGGCACGATGGCGCGCTGCGGTCAGCGCATCCTGTTGTGCGGACGGATGCACCAGCATCGCAATATAGTCTCGTACCGGCGCCAACAGGCCCACGACCCTAACGCACGCCCGAACTTGCAGACGCGCTCCCCATTTTTCTGGAGCCGGATCGTGTCAGAGGCCACTTAAGCGAACACTAAGGTGACGCCAACGCCGTGCGCGGGAGCCTCGGCAAGAGCCTTTGATGCCGTGTACATCTGGGGGATTCCCGGATCATGGTGAACGGCCCGTTGCCGGATATCTGCCCTAGCCGCAACGCGATGCCGATGACGTTCGGCAATGTGTTGCGAGGACACAAGGCGTTGCGCGCATATTTGCGGTGAGGCGGCCACGCTCCGCGGCGTTCGCTCAAATTTTAGGTAAATTGAATTTTTTCAAATTGGGCGAAAATTTGCAGCGTATTCTCGTCGACTATGCGGAAAAACGTACCAGCACAGCCAACGCGACTTTCAAGCGTGCCTGTTAGGGTCACGACGTGTGCGGCAAAGACCGCCGTCGGGGATGCGGGTCACATGTTCTTTCTGCTCCGAATGACATTCTGGCTCGGGCTGGTGCTGATTTTGCTGCCGTTCGGCTCCACGCAGCATAATTCGCCCGGCAATGAAGTCAGTGCCAGCGAGGCAATCTCTGCCGCCTCTGCGACGGTCGGAGACTTGCGCGGCTTCTGCGGACGTCAACCCGACGCCTGTGCGGTCGGCTCTCAGGTGGCGTCTGCGATCGGCTACCGCGCGCAGGCCGGAGCGAAGATCCTCTACGAGACGCTGAGCGAAGCGATGGCGCCACGCGAGACTGGATCGGTCGGCACCAGCGTCTCCAAGAATGCCGTCAGCAAGCCGGCCGCCGAAAAATCCGCAGCTGAACACCCCTCGCAGAGCACTCTGACGCCTGCCGATATCGCGCCCGCCTGGCGCGGTCCGCCGGCGCGCAAGGACGGCAAACACGCCGCCTAGCCTGCAGCGACACAACATCGACGTCATGGGTTCCACGCTCTATATAGAGCATGATGAGGAACCCGTTCAGCGATGCCTGATATCGAAGAAATCATCGACAATTTCGCCGTCCTTGACGATTGGGACGACCGCTACCGCTATCTGATCGAGCTTGGACGGGAATTGCCGCCGCTTCCCGAGGCCGCCCACAGCGACGCCAACAAGGTGCAGGGCTGCGCCAGCCAGGTTTGGCTGGACACGCATGTGCGGCGGGACGGCGCGGGGGGGCCGGTGCTGACCTTCGCCGGCGACAGCGACGCGCATATCGTGCGCGGGCTGATTGCGATCCTGTTCGCGACCTTTTCCGGCAAGCCGGCGCGCCATATTCTCGAGACCGACGCGCTGACGCTGTTCGAGCGCATGGGGTTGCGGGAACATCTCACCCCTCAGCGGTCGAATGGCTTCCGGTCCATGGTCGAGCGCATCCGCGCGGATGCGCGTGGAGCGCTGACCGCAGCCACCGTATAGGTCGGCATAGGTCCGCGCCGAGAGGCAAACCCTGACCGCCTGCCGCGGCCTGGCTGCCGATCGGATCTAATCCCCCCAACGCAACGCGTTTGGCCCTAGTGCGGTCGATTTGAAGTTCCTAAGATCAGCCGGGAAGCTCAAATCGGAACTTCGGATCCAAAAACCGCACTAGAATCATAGATTTCCTAGCGTCCCTTTGAGTTCGAATTTCGCATAAGCTCTCGCGAACGTCGGAATCGGGACAGTGGGCCGGAACGGATGTAAATCCGCGTCTGGCACGACGGGTGGGAAGGCTTGACATGGCCGTTGGCGAGATCGGCACATCCGGCGCGCTCGGCCGTCCAAGAGCGCAAGCGGCGCTGACAGACGTCTTTGCCGGGCTCGTTTGCAGCATACTCTCGATCGCCTATTGCCTCTCGTATGCCGCCCTGATCTTCAACGGTCCGTTGGGACCGGCGCTGGCCTACGGCGTCGCCGTCACATTTCTTTCGGCCGCCATTGGCGGTTCGATCGTCGCCTGGCGCAGCTCGCTGCCGTTTGCCGTCGCCGGCCCGGACAGTTCCATCTCGGTCGTGCTGGCGGCCCTCGTGGCGACAGTGATCCAACGCCTTGGCAACGTCGATCCGCTAGTCCCGACCCTCATCGCAATTTCCGCGACGACAGCGCTGACTGGGCTTCTTCTGTGCATCCTCGGATTCACGCATGCCGGGCGCGCGATCCGCTTTGTGCCTTTCCCGGTCATCGGCGGCTTCCTCGGTGCGACCGGATGGCTGATGATCGCCGGCGCGGTGCAGGTCGTGACCGAGCAAAAGCTGCTGCTCGCCAATCTCGGAGAGTTCGCGAACGTCACGACGCCGGGAAAAATCGCCGCTGCACTGGCGGTCGCGGTCATGTTGCAGGTTGCGCTCCGCCGGTCGAAGAGTCCGTTCGTCATGCCGGGCATCCTGCTCGCAGCGTTGGCGGCGACTTACATTGCATTGCTGTTGGCGGGCTGGTCGCTCGGCGAGGCGCAAGCGAATGGCTGGATGTTCAGGCCGCAGTCGACGGCGACTCTCATTTCGCCGTGGCAGCCCGGAACGTTGCAAAGTTTTTCGTGGACGCAAGCGCCCGCGCTCGCCGGCGACGTGCTTGCGGTCATGTTTGTCACCATCATCAACTTTCTCCTCAATACGACGGGCATCGAGCTGTCGACTCGCACCGACGCCAATATCGACCGGGACCTCAAAGTGCTCGGCTTTGCGAATATCGCGACCGCCGCGCTGGGCGGTTATGTGAGCTGCACGTCGATCAGCCGCTCACTCCTCGTGCGCACTGCCGGCGGCAGCGGTCGGCTGTCCGGACTGACGGTCGCGGCGGTCTCGGCAGCGTTGCTGATCGCGGGGCCCGCCTTCGTCGGTTACGTGCCGAAATACATCCTCGGCGGGCTTTTGTTCTTCCTCGGCGCCGGTCTCATCTATCAGTGGCTGATCCAATCAGCGCGACAGTTGCAGCTTATCGACTATCTGTCGCTTATCGCCATCGCGCTCCTGATCATCAACTGGGGCTTCATCGCCGGCGTCCTCACCGGCATCGTGATCGGCTGCGCGACCTTCGCGCTAAGCATCAGCCGCGTGAACGCCATCAAATTCAGCTTCGACGGCTCGGAATACCGCTCGTCGCTTGATCGCGGACCACACGAGCTGACGCTCCTGGCGGCGCACGGGCGCGAAATTCAAGGCATGGCGCTGCAGAGTTATTTGTTCTTCGGGTCGGCCAACCGGCTCTATCAGCACGTCAAGGCGCTGCTCGCCAAGCAGCGCGAATGCCGCTTCCTGATCTTCGACTTCCAGCACGTCACCGGCATCGATTCGGCGGCGACGCAGAGTTTCGCGCAAATCAAACAAGCGACGACCGAAGCCGGCGCACGCATCGTTCTGGTCAAGCTTTCTCCGGAATTGGAGCGGGCGTTTCGCAGCGCACGGTTCATTTCCGACGATATCGTGGTGGCGTCCGATCTCGACCGTGCGCTTGAGTCGTGCGAACAGGCGATCATCGAAGCCCACCGCGCTCAGGTCACCGACTCGCGATCCCTGCGCGCCTGGCTCTCAGAAGCGCTCGGCGACGCCCATCTCGCCGATTGCCTGTCCGACTATTGCAAGCGTCTGGAAGTGAAAGCCGGCGACATCATCGCCCGCCAAGGCGATCCCGCGACGTCCATGCATTTCATCCTCGAGGGCCGCGTCGGCATTATTGTCGATTTGCCGGAAGGCCGAACCACCCGCGTTCGCAGCTTAGGTGGACATACCACGGTCGGCGAGATGGGTCTGATAACCCGCAGCCCGCGCAGCGCCACCATCCAGGCCGAAGCGGCAAGCGTTCTCTATGTCCTCGATGCCGGCGCGTTTGAGCGCATCAAACAGGAGCAGCCGACATTGAGCCAAGCCCTGCTCGCTTATGTCATCAAAGTGCTGACCGAGCGGCTCAGTTTCGCCAACCGGCTAATCGGAGTCCTGCAACGTTAGAGGATGATATCGAAAATAGACCCGGGTGAGATCTCACACGTACAATCTAGCGCCGGCTCACCCGCGATCGCGGCGGCGGCGGCGTTGCTGACCCAATCCCATTTGCTTGGCGAGTTGCGAGCGCGCGGCCGCATAGTTGGGCGCCACCATCGGGTAGTCGGCCTGCAGATTCCACTTCGCGCGATATTGATCCGGCGTGATGCCGTACTGCGTGCGCAAGTGCCGCTTGAGCGACTTGAACTTCTTCCCGTCTTCCAAACAAACAAGGTATTCCGGCGTGATCGATCGCTTTATCGGCACAGCAGGTTTGAGCGGTTCCGCCGGTGCGGCGACCTGCGCGCCGTTCGTGACGCGCATCAACGCCGAATATACTTGGCTGATCAGAGCCGGAATTTCGGCGCTGGATACCGTGTTGTTGCTCACATAAGCGGAAACAATATTGGCGGTCAGTTGGATGTAACTGGCCTCATCGGAATGATCAGCCATGTTGGGCCTAGTGTCTCAAGAATAGCTGCGCCCCCGGCGCCAACGTCTATCGCAAGTATGGGCAGTTCCTGCGCCTCTTGCGAATTATTATAAGATAGAACAACCGCTCTGCAAATAAAGCAATAAATCGTCTTCAACCTGAAAAGCCAAGAATAACTCGTAATAAACGCGAGCGCGTTGGATCCGCCAGTCGGAACTGGCCAACGGCTTGCTCCTTAGCCGGCGCGCGGCGGCCGGGCTCGCGAAGAACGAGTTTAAGTGGCGAATCGGTCGAAAGGTGCGAGGTCGTTAGGGCGTGTTCTCGATGTGGTTGCGAAGCGCGCTGATTGAGCCGAAGCGCAATGTGCCTTGCGGGAGTTGCGCCTCAATCGATCCGTCCGAATAGAGCGTGTAGGCCATCCCCTCGACGACACCTGATTTGAGGACGGATACTGGCGCCGCCGCGTGCGCAGCGGCGGGCGCCGCGACAGGCTGAGCGTGTTCAGGGGCCGACCGGGATTCTCGCGGCGGCGCGGATGCGGCAGCCTGCGCCGCTTCCTTGTCGCCGCGCGGTGCGGCGGGCCAGAACGTGTTGAACACCGAAACCTTCGCCTTGTCTGGGGCCGCGGTAGCGAGGCGCGGCTTGAGATCCATCCGTGGCATCGATCGCACGGGAGAGGCCGCGCCATTGGCCGCACGGGCCATGGCGGCTACGCCTTTTGCTTCCGCAACATTCTCATCCAGACCGGCCGTTTCGCGAAGCGCATGCGAAAGATCCGCCGATTCCGCAAGTCGACCGTTTTCGATACGAGGGATCGTCGGAATTTTTGCGCGCAGGCGTTCGATGACGGCTTCATCGGCCTGAGGCTCGGGCGCCGCGGACGCGGCCGGTAGCGGCGGCGGCTCCAGTTTGGTCTCTGGGAGCGAGGGTGCCGACGCTGCCGCGCTAAACGCTGCAACCGCTGCCGCGTCGTCGACGCGGGGAGTACGCGATGCCGATCGTACCGCAAACGATCGCTCGATCCGCCGCATTTCGCGAACTGCAAGTCCAAAGGCAATGAGCAGGAGGCCGCCGACAGCAGCGATGGTGCCCGGCGTGAGAACTTCAGTCTGGAAGGTCCCGTCACGTGGGCTCAAGCCTGAACCAACCAGGACCAAGCCAGCGGCTGTCGTGACGACGCCCAGAAGCAACAAAAGGATCGGCATGCCGCCTGTCCCCCCGCTTAGTAAGATGCGGTGTGACAAAAATGTATTTTGGACACCATCTGTGGACTTCGCAAGGAATTTAAATAGCGCAAAACGCGATTGAATTGCCTCGTGCAACCCTGCGTCGCATAGCCCGTCCGCGCCAATAAGGTCGGGATCCAACGCCGGCACAAACTTATAATCCCTTGCGCTGCCTAGACAATCTGCCGTGACGGCAGCAACAAAGGCTGGTTTCATTGCGGCGGGACATTGCCGACACCAGCCCGTTAATCTTATTTAGAGGAAACCTTGCTTTTGGTCGGCCGTTTTACGGACGACCCCGACCCGCCCCCGCTCATCTTTCATTTTGAGGAGTAGAACCAATGGCATTCACGTTACCTGATCTGCCTTATGCTTATGACGCTCTCGCCCCACACATGTCGCGCGAGACGCTCGAATTCCATCATGACAAGCATCATCAAGCTTACGTGACCGCCGGAAACAATCTGGCCAAGGGCACCGAGTGGGAGAACAAACCGGTCGAGGAAGTGCTCAAGGGCACCTTTGGCAAGAACCAGGCCCTCTTCAACAATGCCGGCCAGCACTACAACCACATCCATTTCTGGCAGTGGATGAAAAAGGGTGGCGGCGGCGACAAGCTTCCCGGCAAGCTGGAAAAGCAGATCACGACCGACATCGGCCCGATCGCAAAAATGAAAGAGGACTTGGTCCAGGCCGGCGTGACCCAGTTCGGCTCAGGCTGGTGCTGGCTCGCTGTGAAGGACGGCAAGATCACCATAATGAAGACGCCGAACGGCGAGAACCCGCTCGTGCACGGCGCCAAGCCCATCCTCGGCTGCGACGTTTGGGAGCATTCCTATTACATCGACTATCGCAACCGCCGCCCGGATTATCTCAAGGCGTTCCTCGACCATCTGGTCAATTGGGATCACGTGGCCGAGATGTACGACGCGGCCATGAAATAAAGCCATCGTCACCGCAGCGAATTAAGAAGTGGGACCTCCGGGTCCCACTTGTTTGTTGATGCGGGTTCGGATCGGCGGTGCGCCGCTCAGGCGCCGGAATGCGCAAAGTCCCAATAGAGCTCGCGTGTCTGACGATAGACCGGTCCCGGCTGCAGGTTCCGATCGTCGAGGCGCGTGACGGGCGACACCTTGGTGTAATTGCCGGTCGAAAAAATCTCATCGGCCGCCTGAAAATCAGAATAACGCAACGTGGTTTCGATCACGGTGATGCCTGCCGCGCGCAGGAGCGCGATAACGCGCGCCCGCGTAATGCCTGCGAGAAAAGTGCCGTTGGAGGCGGGCGTATACGCCACACCGTCCTTGACCATGAAAACATTCGCGGTGGCGAGTTCGGCGATGTTCCCGAGCATGTCGCACATCAGACAATTGTCGAAGCCGCGCGACTGCGCTTCGATCATGGCGCGCGCATTGTTGGGATAGAGGCAGCCGGCCTTGGCATCCACCGGCGCGGATTCGCGGGTCGGACGTCGGAACGGCGATAGCGTAATCGCGGTGCCGGTCGGCTTTGGCAGTGGCGCGACATAAAGCGTCAGACACCAGCGCGTCGTTTCCGGATCCGGCCGCACCGCGCCGCTCGCCGCATCCTCGGGCCAATACATCGGGCGGATATAGAGCTCGGCATCGCGATCGAACCGCTTGAGTCCCTCGCGCGCCAGCGCCATCCAGGTTTCGGTCGACACCAACGGCTTGAGCGACATGACCTTGGCGGATTCGTTGACGCGCGCGCAATGCAGGTCGAGGTCGGGCGTAACGCCCTCGAAGGCGCGCCCGCCGTCGAACACTGACGTGCATAACCACGCGGCATGCGTTCGCACACCCATGATCGGGAGATTGCCCTCGTGCCAATCGTCCTCGAAGAATGTCAGCGTCTTCGACCAGGTTACGGAGCGGCTCATCGAATCATCCTTTCGCCGGCCTTATTGTCCTACCGGCCGCCCTTTGTCACCATCGCCGCGGCAAGGAGATGACTATGGTTAGCGCTTACGTTTTCGACGCCTATGGCACTTTATTTGATGTCCACGCAGCGATCGCGCGCTACCGCGCTGCCGCCGGCATCGATGCCGACCGGTTCTCCGAAATCTGGCGGACGAAGCAGCTCGAATATACCTGGACGTTGACGCTTGCCGGGCAATATGCGGATTTCTGGACGCTGACCGAGCGCGCGCTTGATTTTGCATTCGCGCGCGTGCCTTCAGTCGATCGCGGCCTGCGTCCGAAGCTCCTGGACGCGTATCTCACGCTCGATGCGTTTCCGGATGCCCGGACGACACTGGCGGCGCTTAAGGCGCAGGGCCTGCGGCTCGGCATCCTATCCAACGGAACGCCGCGCATGCTGGCGGCGGCAGTAGAGGCCGCAGGCATCGCCGACTACCTCGATGCGGTTCTGTCGGTCGACACCCTGCGCCGATACAAGCCGTTGCCTGAAGTTTACGCGCTTGCGACAGACGCCTTTGGCATACAGCGATCCGACGTAGCCTTCGTGTCGTCGAACCGCTGGGATGTCATGGGTGCCGCGTCGTTCGGCTTCCAAGCCTACTGGGTCAATCGCGCCAGCGTGCCGGATGAGTATCCGGACTTCCCACCGCTGCGCCGGATCGGCGATCTGACGGCTCTGTCGGCTGCCTGACCCCAGCGGGCTGAAACTGAAATCGCCTGTCGCCCGAAACCGCGCGGAACTTCGAGCGCAGGCTAGACCCTGATCCTATTCGATTGAATCGGATCACGGTCTAGCTTCATTATTTTTGAGCATGATCTTGTCCGAAAACCGGTTTCCACTTTTCGGGATCATGCTCTAAGCTGCGCTGTCTTCCAATCCGCCGGGCGCCTTCAGCGCCGCGACAATTTGTTGTTTGGTCAGCCGCGTGCCGTCGTCGCCTTCGACCAGCAAGGATACGCGGCCGCTGTTATTGATGTGCCGCGCCCAGTTCATGGCCTCGTCGAGAGCGTTGAACTCTTTGTACAGGTGGCGATCCTTCTCCAACGGAGAGATCGATTGCGAGCCGCGCGGCCCGGAATACACGCGATAGGTCATCGGCGGATCTCCTGCATGGATATCTTGAAGAGCTAAATATTCACGCCAAATGCGCCACCTCTATGGTCAACAAAAACTGCGGCGCCTTGACGCGGCCGTTCTATTTCTGCGGTGCAAAAGACTGATTGCCGTAAGGCAATACAGTTGGCCGTTGAATGACGATGAATGCGTGATCGAGCGTGCGATGGCAGCTGTTGCAGCCCGCAGTCAGTTGACCGAACGCGCGCGTGAATGAATCCTTGTCCTTGCTCTCGATGGCCTTTTCGAGCGCCGCAATCGGCCCGCCGACCGCTTTGCCGACCGTGTCGCCGCCCATCAGCTTGTCGATGTCGTCGAAGCCGTCCTTGAGCTTGCCGATCTCATAGTCCGCAAGCGGCCAATTCCCCGCCTGACCCGCAAACCAAAGCTTGAAATGGCGCTCCTGCTGAAACGCCATGATCTCCCCGATATTGGCGTCATTTGCCTCTTCGGCGCTGGAGACCGGAACCACAAGCAAGCAACCGGCAATCGCAATCGCAAACTTCAACATCACGGCACCTCGAGCAACGATACCCGGCCACCGCCGACTCAGCCCGCCGGAGAGAGTGGTTCGCTGCACTGTTTGGAAAACGCATCACGGCAGGCCTGATAAAGCGCTGGACAAGACTGCACCGCAGCCTGCCCCGCGTCGATTGTCTTGACCCGGTCGGCAGCCGCGCGCGACGAACCGTCGTAAGTGAGCACCGCATCAGCGCGTTCGAGACCCCGATCCGTCATCAAGAAGCGTTCCGCGCCGTTGAAAAAGATCGTCGCTGTCTTGATGGCCTCGGTCAGCTTCTTTGTATATTCGGCGTTGACCCGTGAATCCGGCTTGACCACGCGCGCGCGCACCGCGACGTCGGTGTAGAGAACATTGAGCTTGAAATAGACGCCGCCGCACTCGGCGAGAGCGAGCCAATAAGGACGGCCGCTATACGGACCAGGCGCACCGACCAGGCTGTCGCGCTTGTCGACCGGCACGGTGGGAGCTGCCGACTCCGCCGGCCGCCGCGGCTCGCGCCTATTGCGTCCTTGGGCATGGAGGCTTGTGGCAGCGAGCGCCAATGCCAGTGCTGCCAGAACGGCCTTTCCGAGGACTTTCGACATCGGGAGATTATAGCGACGCACTGAGGTCTGTTTCAAAACCTTTCGACCCACGGCCGCAATTCGATCTCCCAAGCCCAGGCGCTGCGCCGTTGCTGCAAAAGATCTAGATAGGTTTGCGCGATGGCATCGGGATCGAGCATGCTGTCGGGCTTGTTCGGCGGGTCGGCGCGACTGGCGCTGCGAATCCCGCCATCGATCACGATATGGGCAACGTGGATGCCCTGCGGCGACAACTCGCGCGCCATGCTCTGGGCCAGTCCCCGCAGCGCGAACTTGCCCATCGCAAACGGCGCCGATTGCGCATAACCCTTCACGCTCGCTGAAGCGCCGGTAAACAGGATAGCGCCATGCTGGTGCGGCAGCATGCGTTTGGCGGCCTCCTGCGCGACAAGGAATCCACCGAAGACGGAAACCGCCAGCGTTTTCTCGACTTCCGCGGGATCGAGCTCGATGAAGGCACCGCGGGTGCGGTAACTGGCGTTGTAAACCACCACGTCCGGCGCGCCATAGGCGCGCTCAACCTCGCCGAACAGCCGCACGACATCGCCGCGCTTGGTCGCATCGCAAGCGAAGGCCTCACCGCCGACCTCCTTCGCAAGCGTCGCCAGATCGGCTACGCGGCGCGCCGCCAGCGCTATTTTCATACCGGCCTTGGCAAAGGTTCGGGCAACCGAGGCGGAAAGCCCGCCGCCAACGCCAACAATGAGGGCCGTTCGGTATGGCGTATCGGTCATGGCATCTCGGCTCCGGTTGTCGGATATCGGGAAGCGGATATGAACGGTCAAGAGGTGCAGGCGTCAAGCGGCTAGACTTAGAGGGCTTCTTGATCGCTGCCACTTGGCGCCCCATCTCCCTCACCTACACGCGATGGATATGCAGCGTTTTTTGATTGGACTCGGATTGGTCGTCTTGTTTGCCGGGCTGGCTTGGCCGTGGCTCGGCCGCATCGGGCTAGGCCGCCTTCCCGGCGACATTTTGATCCAGCGTGGCGGCACCACGTTCTATTTCCCGTTGGTGACCTGCCTTCTGATCAGCATTGTACTGAGCGGCCTGTTCTGGCTTTTCAACCGTTGACGTTGTGGGAAGCACTACGCCAGCAGGTCTACGCGCGACGACGCGACCGGCCCACCGAGAATATGGGTCGCCTGCGGCCCTCCTGACGAGTCGTTAGACGCCACGGCGCCGCTTGACCCGGTCACCTGCAGCGACCCGCCAAACGTCACTGCCGGTCCAATTCCCGCCGAAGCCGGGCTATCGAACAGCTCCTTGAGCTGTTTTTGGATCTGGTTTGCTTGCTGATGTGGATCCTGACCCAGCCGCGCTTTCTCGACATCGCAGCAATTCATGCAGATGTAGCCGTTGACGATCTGCATCGCGCTTTCCGCCTCTTTGGATTGACGCTAGGCGGCGGGCGTAAACTGGACGTAAAAGTTGCGATCACAGTGGCGTGACGCCTGTCTTGTGAGACCAGGCATCGGGCTCAGTCGACCACGGCGATCGCGTTGATCTCGATGAGACAGCGCGGATCGGTCGCGAGCCGAACCACTTGCACGGTCGTCGTGGCGGGCTTGGCGTCGCGAAAATACTCGGCCCAGACCCGGTTGAGCGCGTCTTGATCGGTGAGATCGGTGACGAAGCGATCCGCCGTGACCACGTCGCCGAAGTCCGCGCCGACGGCCTCAAGCCCGCGCTTGAGATTCTCCAGCGCCGCGCGCGCCTGCCCTTCCATATCGCGCGGCATGGCGTCGAACTCTTCCGGCCGGTGCGGATGGTGATGATAGACCGGCGCCGCGGTGACGCCGGCGAGATACACGGTCGTGCCGCCCCGCACCTTGATAGCGGGGGCGTACGGCATCCATAGGTCCGGCGCGTCGGGCCAGTGAATGTGCTCGATGGTCTTGGGCATGGGCTTCCTATTCGCTTCCAGATTGCAATAACAACAACAACGGCAAAAGATCGTTCGCCAGGTCGTGGCTTGCGCACGACGGTCGAGCCCTGGGCCCAAGCCGGACGAGGGCCAACTGGATTACATCCGAAACACCCCGAACTTCGTCTCCGGGATCGGCGCGTTGAGCGTCGCCGAAAAACACAGCGCCAGCACGCGGCGCGTCTCGGCCGGGGCGATGATGCCGTCGTCCCAGAGCCGGGCCGTGGCGTAATAGGGATTGCTCTCGGTCTCGAACTGATCGCGGATCGGCTGTTTGAATTTCGCCTCTTCCTCCACGGACCAGGTCTTGCCGGCCGCTTCGATATTGTCGCGGCGCACGGTCGCGAGCACGCTGGCGGCCTGCTCGGAGCCCATCAGCGACACGCGCGCATTCGGCCAGGTGAACAAAAAGCGCGGGCCATAGGCGCGGCCGCACATGCCGTAATTGCCGGCGCCGTACGAACCGCCGATCACCAACGTGATTTTCGGGACCTGCGCGCAAGCAACCGCTGTCACCATCTTGGCGCCGTCCTTGGCGATGCCGCCGGCTTCATAGTCACGGCCAACCATGAAGCCGACGATGTTCTGCAGGAACAGAAGCGGGATGCGGCGCTGACAACAAAGCTCGATGAAATGCGCGGCCTTGAGCGCGCTCTCCGAAAACAGGATGCCGTTGTTGCCCAGGATTCCGACGGGAATACCGTGGATGTGCGCGAAGCCGGTGATCAGCGTCGTCCCATACAGCGCCTTGAACTCATCGAACGCGGAACCGTCGACCAGCCGCGCGATCACCTCGCGCACGTCAAATTGCTTCTTCAGATCAACCGGCACGATGCCGTCGAGCTCGTCAAGGTCGTATTTCGGCTCCACGGGCTTGGAGATCGGAATATCGATCGACTTTTTGGTATTCAAGCTCGCAATGATGCGGCGGCAGAGCGCCAGAGCATGGCGGTCATTTTCGGCGTAGTAGTCCGCAACGCCTGATTTTCTCGCATGCACGTCGGCACCGCCGAGATCCTCGGCCGACACCACCTCGCCGGTCGCGGCCTTCACCAGCGGCGGGCCGCCGAGGAAGATAGTGCCCTGATTGCGAACGATGATCGTTTCGTCGGACATGGCGGGCACATAGGCGCCGCCGGCGGTGCAGGACCCCATGACAACCGCGATTTGGGGAATTCCAGCCGCCGACAGCGTCGCCTGGTTGTAGAAGATGCGGCCGAAGTGCTCGCGATCCGGAAACACGTCGGTCCATTGCGGCAGGTTGGCGCCGCCGGAGTCCACAAGATAGATGCACGGCAGGCGGTTCTCTCTCGCCACCTCCTGCGCGCGCAAATGCTTCTTGACGGTCATGGGGTAATAGGTGCCGCCTTTGATCGTCGAGTCGTTGCAGACGATCACGCATTCGCGTCCAGAGACCCGGCCTATGCCGGTGATAAGGCCGGCGGCGCGAATGGCGTCCTCGTACATGTCGTCGGCGGCGAGCGGCGACAACTCGAGAAACGGCGTGCCGGCATCGATCAGCGTCATCACCCGGTCGCGGGGCAATAGCTTGCCGCGCGCCAAGTGCCGTTCGCGCGAGCGGGTCGGGCCGCCTTCCGCCGCTGCCGCGCGGCGCGTTTGCAGTTCCGTCACCAGCGCGCTCATGGCCGCCTGGTTGGCGCGAAATTCCGGTGCTGTCGTGTCGATTGCGGATCTGATTGCAGTCACAAGTCCCTCATCGATGCCGCGTCTACGTGCGCGGACGTAACATCAAACGTATCAACAAACGGCGCCACCGCAAAAAGTATCGAGGGCGGCCTGCTGGCCGCCCCCGACTGTTTTTCAGCGGTTACTGGACGGCCAGCGCTAGGCGCGGACTTCTTGCCGTTGGAAAATCACGTAACCGATCACAAACAAGAGGATCGCGCCGGCGATCATGCCGACGGTCTGTGGCCACACGACCTCGATGCTTTGCAGCAACGGCAACGGGGCACCCGGCACGGAGCCGGGTTGCACCAAGGCCAAGCCCAGCGAGGCCAAGAGCGGCTGCTGGGTCGAGCGCACCGTTGGATCGAGCAGCACGCCGACTATTTCACCGAATAAGGCGCCCGGTGATACCCGGGCGAACGCCTGCAGCACGCCCAAATGGCTCAACAATTCGGCTGGCGTCGCGACCGTATCCGACACGAACAGGGCGGCCAGATAAGGCGAGATCAACGGCCACAGGATCGTGAGAAAGAGCCACAATCCCAATGCGACCAGAGCCGCGGTCGCCGCCGAGCGGAAGATGATGGAAAACAAGAGCGCAAGCGCGAGCCACACGCCGGCATAGACGATGGTCACAAACAACATCGCCGCCGCCCGCGTCACCTCTTCCGGCCCCGGAGGCAGCCCGAGCGTGAGTATCCCGAGCCCGATCACCATTAGCCACAACGCCACCAGCATGATGGTTATGGTCAATAGTCCGGCGAGAAATTTTCCGAACAGCAGCGCGTCGCGATAGATCGGCTGCGCCAGAATGCGCGACAGCGTGCGCTGATTGCGCTCGCTGTTGATCAGATCAAAGCCGATGCCGATGGCAACGAGCGGGACGAGGAACGAGAGCACCGAGACGAACGAGGGCAAGCCTTCGCCCGCGCGGGTAAAAAGGCGCAGGAACAGGAACGGGTCCTCGGCCGACACTTCGCGGATCTGCTGGATGGCGGTATAGACGACGCCGAGCGCCATCAGGACGACCAGCCATTCCAGCACAATCATCCGAACGCCGGTCAGGTGGTCGGACAGCTCCTTGAAGGTAACGACGCCAAGACCTTGAAAGGCCGAGCCTTCACGCCGCATGACGCGCTCCTTCTTTGGCGCTTGCCGCTTCCTGGGCTTTGGACTCGAAGTAACGCGTGTAGATGGCGTCGAGGCTCGGCTCCTGCACGCCGAGATATTTGAGGCGGCCCTGCATTGCGACCACTTCCGCCGCGGCCTCGGGCCGAACATCGCGGTCGGCATGGAGCCGCAGCTTGCCGATGCCGGTGCGGTCCACGCCGGAGACGCCTGGAATCAACGCCAAGCGTTCTGCAAGGCCTGCGCCATCGGCTTCGATGTCGACCACATAGCCGCCGCCAAGCACCTCGCGGCCAAGCTCGGCCACCGTTCCCATTAGCGCAATATGCCCGCCGCTGAACAGCGCCACCCGATCGCAAACGCTCTGTACGCGTTCGAGCAGATGGGAGGACAAGAGCACGGTGACGCCCTCCCCTTTAAAGCCGCGAATGATCGCGAGCAGTTCGGCAGTGGCGTGCGGGTCGAGGCCGGAGGTCGGCTCGTCCAGAATAGCGACTTGCGCGCCTTTCATCAGGATCTCGGCCAGGCCGAGCCGCTGGCGCATGCCGCGCGAGAACGTGCCGACGCGATTTTCGGCGGCCTCGGTCAGGCCAACGCGCGCGAGCGCATCGGCAATTCTTTTTTCCCGCTCGACCTTCCTGAACCCGATCAGGCGTGCGGTATAGCTGAGATTGTCCACGGCGGTCATCTGATCGTAGAAGCCGACCGTGTCGGGCAGGTACCCGACACGGCGCTTGACCGAAAGCGGCTCGCGCGCCGGGTTGAAGCCGAGCACGCTCACCTCGCCGCTGGAAATCTCGGTAAGGCCGAGCAGCATCAAGATCGTCGTCGTCTTGCCCGCACCGTTCGGCCCGAGCAGCCCGAAAATCTCGCCGCGGCCGACGGTGAAGGAAATGTGATCGACAGCGGCCGCCTGGCCGTAAGTCTTGGTCAGATCCTTGGCCTCGATAACGTTGTCCGCGCTCATCGCCGGCCGAACCTCGCAACCGCACCGACCATGACCAGAAGCGCCACGCCGATGATGCCGACACCGGCGATGCCCCACAGCGTCGAGGTCGTCACCGTCACGCGGAAGGTCGTGGTTGCGGACTCGCCGCGGGTCGAAGCGCGGATGGTCGTCACATAGTCGCCGGCGATCGCCTTCTCGGTCGGGGTGATCAGCGCTTGCACTTCTTTGTTGGCATTGGGCGCGATGCGGTCGATGGTCTTCGGATCGAAGGTGATCTTCCAGCCGCTCGGCGCCGATCCGTTGAGCTCGATGGAGTTGGCCGGAGCGGTGCCCGTATTGGCGATGATGATCGGCACGCTGGTTTCCTTACCAGCCGTCGCACGGGTCGACAGCAAGCCGTCACGGCCGCTGATATCGAGCTTGGGCTGGCCGGTGATGTCGATCGTGAGATCGGTCGTTGCCACCGCGTCCTCGGCGCCGACACGCGCCACGACCTTGTAGCTTCCGGCCGCCGCGGTATTCGGGGGCGTGACCTTGAGCTTGACGTTCTTGGTCTGCCCGGCCTCGATCGGAACGGCGTTGAGCTCCTGGCTGCCGTATTGCTCGCTGAACGACGCATCGAAATTCTGCGGCGTCTGCGCCGAGAGGCTCACCGTCAATTTCTTGCCGCTGTCGTTCTTGATCGCAAGCTGAAACTCGAAACTCGATTTCGAGGTGCCACGGAGTTGGGGAAGTTGCGGCGTAAGCGTGAGTTTGGCCGGCAAATCCTTGGCGAGCGTAATGGCGATCGGCAGCGTAACGGTGCTCGATCCGCCGGCGGCGGTAACCGTCAGCGTCTCGGTGCCGACCGCCGCGTTCTTCGGAACGTCGAGCCGCAGTTCGAGCGGCACGCTCGCATTCGTCGCCGGCATCGCGGCGCCAATCGGCTGCCCGCCGCCCATCAGGGTAGCCGTCCAGCCCGCCGGCACGCCGGAAACCGACAAGGCCAGCCGTTCAGGCGGCAAATCGTAATTCTGCAGCTTCAGACTGATCGACGAGGTTTCCCCCGGCCGCAGCGTCACGGCCGGATAATCGCTCATCAAGAAAAGGCCCTTAACGTCCTTGGGAGCGTCTTCAGCCTTGGCGATCGGTTTGCCGATCGGTGCGGTGAGAGCCGCGAAGGCGGCAAAGGAAACGGCAAGAGTGGTGGCGACAAATCGATATCGCATTGGCGTTCGACTCCCGTGCAGAAATGGTTCGCTGTGCCCCCTCCCACGGCGCGCTCTAAGAGCACGGGCGAGGAAGCCGGCATTGTGGGCGCAATCGTGACAAAATCATGCAGAGGGCGGCCCTTTTGGCAATACCTGCGGTAGAGAGCCGCAGTTTTAGAGTTATTAGACACAAATCCAGATGTTGCCTGCACTTAGAGTGTCAAAGAGACGCAACCGCACGCATAGGCGCTAAAGGGCTTTTCGGCGGAGTGTCAAGCGCAGCATTCGCTACCGTCGGCCCCGCACGCACTGTCGGCGGACCGGGTAACGTTAGGAAGCCCGCCAGTGCGTTTTCCGGCCCCGCGCTGGACTCCCCCCGGACAGCCTTTGAACCCGCGAACGCATGGGCGGCCACGGCGTTGCGGCCGGAGGGGCCTCCGCCGCCCGAGCCCCGGTCCCTTTCAAAAGCCTTTGTCCGCCGGCGCCGTCCGTGGCAGAGGATTGCCCGCCTGACCGATGTTGCGCCGCCGCCTCACCCTAGAACCAGTTCCCGACCGGCGAAAGAACCGCCGGCAGGGCCCGGCTGGATTCACGAGATCAAGCACGATGGCTTCCGCATCATCGCTCGGCGGGACGCCAGGGGCGTCCGGCTGTTCACCCGCAACGGATACGACTTTACGGCACGCTTCCCCAAGATCGTCGAAACGGTCGCAAGCCTCGGCGTCCGGTCATGCGTAATCGACGGGGAGGCCATCGTAGTCGACGAACGCGGCCTCTCGGTATTCGACGCTCTCCGTTATCGGCTCAGTGATCATGCCGCCGTGCTCTGCGCCTTCGACCTGATTGAGCTCGACGGTGAAGACCTTCGCAGGGCGCGGCTAGAGGATCGTAAGCACACGCTGGCCGATCTCCTCCACAAGACGAATGACGGCATCGCCTTTAACAAACACTTTGACGGCGACGGCGCCATCATCTTCAAGCACGCCTGCACCCTCGGCTGTGAGGGCATCGTCTCGAAACGCCTTGGCTCCGCTTACCGCTCCGGCCGCGTGAACCACTGGCTCAAGATCAAGAATCCGGCGGCGCCGGCAGTGCAGCGCGAGGCCGAGGAGGACTGGAGCGGCAGGCGATGGGCGCGGGGGCGGAAAAATAACCAATCATTAGGCTGAGAATTTCCAACGGTCCGGCTAATGGGCGAAGCAAAAATAAAGCGGCGCGCACACGCAGCGATCCTAGCAGCGCACCCTTGGTGCATCTATTGCGGCGGAATTCATCCGGCCGACACGATCGAGCATATGCCACCGATTGCGATGTTCGACGGCAAGCAAAGGCCAAAGGGATTAGAATTTCCCACATGCCGGGATTGCAATAACGGTACTCGCCTGTCCGATATGGCCGCTTCAGTCCTGGGGAGAGCGTATCCCGATGCGCAAACACCCGACGAGCTTAGACGCTTGCTGACCGGCGTGGCTAACAACATTCCTGGTTTACTTGAAGAAATGCAGGTAGGTCGTGCGGGACAGAAATTTTCCCGTCATGACACTCCATCGATGCCCGCAGGCGCGGCCGTATTGCGAGTAAATGGTCCAATCGTCAAGAAGCACATCGGAATTTTCGGAGCAAAGCTTGGTCTTGCCTTACATTACGAAGCGCATGGTTCGCCCGTCCCGCCTCCCGGCCCCGGCGGCGTCCAGCCAATGTTTTTTACAAATGTGAGCGACTTAAGGGGCGAAATTCCGACCGAAGTAGTCGAATTGCTGCCGCCGCCCCGCACCTTGAAGCAAGGCAAACGTGAGGTGAGCCCGCAATTCCGGTATTCTTGGGGGCTCACCGAGGAAGGGAGGCATAGCTTTTTCTTTGCGGTGTTCAGATACTCATTCGCCATTGCGGCCGTGACCGCGGTAGATCGCTCGGAATTTCTTGAGCGCAATGCTGACAAGTACCCGATCACAATCCCGGGGGCCTTCAAGGCGCCGCCGCGCACATGATCGCTCCGTCCCGCCGTGTCCCGCCGCCTTGGACGATCGACGAGATGAATGGTGCGTGCTTCATCGTCAAGGATCAAAACGGCCAGGCCTTGGCCTATGTTTACTTCGAGGAAGAGCTTGGCCGCCGATCGGCGCCCAATTTGCTCACACGCGATGTGGCAAGGCGCATCGCGGCGTCCGCGACCACCGGTCCAAGAGTAGCTAGAAGCGCCCGGCGCGATCTTTCGCGATGAAACACGCACCACTGGCATTCGCCGGCGCACATCACTATCTACGATCACAAGGCGTTGTACCTGCGTGGGTTTGCCGTTTGCCCCGCTTAGATTGGTCGCGGCCCTTGCCGCAACCTCGCACGCCCATTCCTGCGTTTACATCGCCACGGCTGGCCGACGTCGGACTGATCGGCACGGCACTTTGAATATCTCTGGCGCGTGCTTGAGCGACCGGTGATTTCGGAGCCGGTCAGCCAGTGGAGCTCATGATCATCGCTCTTATGGTTGCAGCAGCGTCCGGCCTGCTCGTCGGCTTCGCCTTAGGCTTCGGCCTTGTTCATCTCACGATTATCACGTTGGCTGTGGCCCTTGCCGTCATGGTAGCCATCGGCGTGCTCAGCCAGACACTCCCGGCGCAGCCATAAAACAACACACTAAATGCTCGGCGGCCAGTCTGCTTACCCGCAACAAGGCGCGGCGGATTGCGGCGAATATCGCGAAGCTGCCGGGGTTGGTGCGGAAATGAAAAAGGGCGGCCGAAGCCGCCGCATAGAAAAGCCCCAGCCGTGGAAATGGCCGGGGCAAGTCAGGGACCGAGTTTGCAAGCGTAGGCCCCTGGAGCTGGCCGTCGCTTACGGCTGCCAATAAAATTCCACAACCTTTGTGACTCAATGACAGCCAGACGACAACGCACAACGAAAAGCCGCGGCAGAGGGAGCCGGGGCTAAGTTGGCTAACCGTGCCCGTTGGGGCGAGCAGGCCGAATGCTCCACTGGGGTCAACGAGCGCAGCACCCCCTCATATGGGGGATACCGTTTTGCGACCAGACGCATTGTAGCAGTGTCCCGGCGGGGGTTGGAAACTACCGGGGCCTGTGCACTAGCCTAGCACTACTTTGGCAGATTTATTCACGCTGCGTGCTCGCGCAACATCTGCCGGGCGACAAAGCCTGGCTTATCGGCGAACTTCGCGCTTCAGGCGAGAAAAAATACTACCTTGCCAATCTGCCTGCTGCGACCGATCTGCGCACTTTGGCTATCCGCGCGATTCTTGCCGGCGAGCGCGACCCCGAGGTGCTGGCGCGCTTGCGCCATTACAGTTGCCACTCAAGCGCTGAGACAATTGCGAAGGCGCTCACCGGCAGCTACCGGGCTAAACATCTGTTCGCGCTCGAACAGGCACTCGCCCTCTACGTGGTTTACCACGAGAAGGCATCTGCTTGCGACGTCCGGATCGAAGCCGTGTTGAACGAACTCAGCATCGATCGCGGTCGTTCCGGATCAAAGGAGTTGTCGACACCACGTCGGAGCAGAACAGATCAGCCGAATGCTCTGGCTTTCGACGTGCGCGCGGCGCTGTTTGCGCTGCTCGGAAAGGACATCACGATGATCGACGGTCTCGGTCCTTACCTTTCGCTGAAGTTGATCGCTGAATGCGGCGACGACCTCTCCTCCTGGCCGAGTGCAAAGCATTTTACCTCCTGGCTGGGCTTGGCGCCGAACAACAAGATCTCCGGGGGCAAAATGCTCTCATCGCGAACGCGCCGTTCCGGCGGTCGCGCTGCGGCACTGCTGCGGCTTGCTGCCGTAACCGTTGGTCGCACCGACACCGCGCTAGGCGCCTTCTACAGGCGGCTCTCGGCGCGTATCGGCAAGACTAAGGCAGTCACCGCCACGGCGCGCAAGGTCGCAGTCCTGTTCTACAACGCCGTACGTCACGGAATGGAGTACGTCGATCCTGGTGCGTCGTTCTACGAGACGCGGTATCGCACGCGGATAGTCCATAATCTGCATCGGCGCGCCAAGGCATTCGGATATGTCCTTCAGCCCATGGAGCCAACTCCTGGTGTCGTCGTTTCTTAGGAATCTGCCAAAGTAGTGCTAGGCCGTGAACTCATAAACGCGCAGCCATAACCTTATTGACGCGAGCTGAATGAAGGCGAGGTAGTTCGCTGCGAGCTTGTCATAGCGCGTCGCGACCCGCCGACACTGTTTGATCTTATTGAAGAATCGCTCGACTAGATTTCGGGCGCGATAGAGATGTGGGCTGAAGCAGATCAGCTCCCTTCGAATGCATCTGGGCGGAACGTTGGCCCAAGCACCCCTTTCGGTGGCAAAGGCTCTGATCCAGTCTGCGTCATATCCACGATCAGCCAGCAGCATTGATCCCGATCTCAGGCGAGATAAAAAACTCAGGGCGAGCCGGTTGTCATGAGCTTCGCCTGCTGTAAGTGCCAGACGGACAGGTAGCCCGTTCGTGTCCACCACTGCATGAATTTTGCTGGTCAATCCACCTCGTGAACGATCCATCGATTGGCTTCTGTTTCTGGCAAATGCAGGCAGCGTGCTGATGCACGCGCACGATCGACGTGTCGATCATTTGGACGGCCGCATCATGAGCGGCGGCAAGAAGTCCATGATCCGGTCCCAAACTCCGGCCCTTCGCCACCGGACGAAACGGTTGTAGCAGGTGGTGCGTGGGCCATAGCAAACCGGCAGATCGCGCCATGGTGCGCCTGAACGCAGGACCCAAAAGATGCCATTGAGCACGCGCCGATCATTTACACGCCGAACGCCTCGCGATTTGTTCGGCAGCAACGGCTTGATGGCGGCCCATTCAAAATCGCTGAGTTCGTAGCGCACGATCCAAGGCTCCAGTTTAGGAGCTTGAAATCACGTCCCGGGCAGCGCCATCAACCCACAATAGCCGGTCGATGTGTCACAAATGCTCTGAATTCACTTCCGCTTTCAGTGCACAGCGGACATGGCCGGACTTGCTGCTGGCACGACCCGGTCGCGAATGACCCGTAGCCGACATCAGCACCAAATTTACTATGACGCGTAACACAGCGCATACACGGCAATGTGATAGTATCAACTGCGGCATAGTGCGTGTGACCCCATCGCCCGCGTCACAAAAAGTCCGCTTGGTCGCGCGGCAACCCGGTTTTTTGGCGTCTGGCAATCGGCTGTGATGCTGGAGGGAACGCAATGTTGCGAAGGACAATGCTCAAAGGAGTGGCTGCCTGCGGCGCAGTTCTTGGCGTTCTCGCCCGTCCCGCTGATGCGCAGGAAGTTCTCAAGATGGGGATCAGTATTCCCATGACAGGGGCCGGATTCAATGCCGTCGGGCGGCAGCTGGCTGCGGCGATCAAGCTTTACGTTGAGCAACATGGCGACACGATCGCCGGCCGAAAGCTCGAAATTATCCTGCGCGACGATGCCGGGGTTGCCGATAATGCACGCCGTATCGTCCAAGAGATGATCGTCAATGAGCGAGTTGGACTGGTTGGCATCGGAATTACGCCAACTTCGTTAGCGATCGCGCCGCTGGTGACTGAAGCCAGGATGCCGACTTTGGTCCTGAGCTCGGGAGCCTCGGTCACGGTTACAAAGTCGCCCTACATGGTGCGCGCAGGATTTGTCATCGCTCAGCAGTCTTGGATCATGGCCGAATGGGCGGCCAAGAACGGCAGCAAACGCGTAGTCACCTTGGTCAACGATTGGGCGCCAGGGGTTGAAGCAGAGACTGCTTTCAGAACCCGTTTCATCCAGGCAGGGGGGCAGATCATCGAGGCGATTCGCATCCCGCTTGCTAATCCGGATTTTGCCCCATTCCTGCAGCGGATACGCGACATCAATCCGGATACGGCCTTCATTTATTTCCCCGGCCCGCAGGCCGGCATTTTTGCCAAACAGTTCGCCGAGCGCGGTCTGGCCAACTCGGGCATCAAGATCATTGGGGCCGGCGATCTGACCGACGACGATACGCTTAACGCTTCGGGCGACCAGATGATCGGCATGATTACAGCAGGATCTTATTCGGCCGCCCACGATTCCACGACGAACAAAGCGTACGTCGCCGCATTCGAGACGGCAAACAAGTTCAGGCCCAACGTGGTCTCGCTCGCCGGTTACGACGGTATGCACTTGATCTACGAAGCTCTAAAAAGGACCGGCGGACGATCCGACGGCGATACCTTGCTGGCGGCGATGAAGGGCATGACCTGGGAAAGCCCGCGCGGCCCGATGACCATCGATCCGCAGACACGCGATGTCGTGAACAACATCTATATCCGCAAGGTCGAAAAGATAAACGGGCAACTCTACAACACCGAGTTTGCGACCTTCGAAGCAGTGCACGACCCCATGAAGGCTGGGTCCAAGTGAGCAGACTTTGATCGGAGCACATTCCTTGGACCGCTAAAGCGGCTGCGTCTACCAACATCGATATCTTTGGAAGGAAGAAGCCTTGCCGAACAATCGCCTCCGTGTTGCCGTTGTCGGCGGAGGAATTGGTGGCTTGTCAGCCGCCAATGCGCTGGTTCGTCGGGGGCTCGACGTCACTCTCTTTGAACAAGTTGACACGCTGCGCGAGGTCGGCACAGGCCTCTCCCTTTTTCCCAATGGTCGGCGACAGCTGGAACGAATGGGATTAAAGGACGCGTTGGCCCAGGTCGGTGCAAAAATCGGAGATGTCTCGGTTTACCGCATGGACGGAAGCCTTGTCGGTCCGATCCCAACCACTGATTCAAGTGGCTGGAATGGCGTCTATGGAATGCACAGGGCGGATCTGTCCCAGACACTCGCAGACGCTCTTCCCCCGACGGTGATACGAACAGCCCATCGCTGCATTGGGTTCGAACAGAATGTTCGCGCAGCGCAGTTGACATTTGCAAACGGAACGACCGTCGAGGCAGACGTCGTTATCGGCGCGGATGGTATCCAGTCATTCCTGCAAAAGTATGTCGTCCAACCGTCGACACCGGAATATTCCGGCTCTCGTGCGTATCGCGGTTTGGTCCCGAGGGAGAAGGTCCCGGAATGGAGGAAAGAGGCGCACCAAATTTGGATGGGAGATGGCAAGCACTTTATGGTGTACCCTGTTCGGCGTGGTGAGCTCTTAAATTACGTCGGCTTCGTTCCAACCAAAGATGAAACTGCAGAATCATGGTCCGCCGTTGGTGATCGCGATCAACTCGCGGCATCTTTCGACAGTTGGGATCGACGCGTCGTCGGATTGCTCGAAAAAGTAGACACTTGCTTCTGGTGGGGCTTGTACGATCGTAGGCCCCTGGCATCATGGACCAATGGGCGTCTGGCGCTCCTCGGAGATGCCGCTCACGCGATGCTTCCACACCTCGGGCAAGGCGCTAATCAGGCGATTGAAGATGCCGTTGCGCTCGCTGTTTTTCTCGAAGGGCGTAACTCGGGCGACGTAGTCGACATCTTGAGGCATTACGAAGCTTTTCGTCGCGAACGCACTGATGTCGTTCAGGCGGAGGCGCGCAAAAATGGACTTCGATACGATTCAAGATACAACGATCTCAGGCAACGCGATCAAGAGATCGCGGGCTCGGCAAAGTTTTTTCGGATGTGGCTTTACGACTACGATGTCGAGAATGCTGCGATTGGCTACTTGAGCAAAGTTTGAGATGCGTGCCAGCAGAAAAATGGAAACAGCTGTAAATGTCCTCGACGCCGCAATCCGTTCGCGTAAGTCCATCCGCGCATTCAGGTCTGATCCCGTTCCCAAGCGTCTGCTGATGGAAATCGTCGACGCGGCGCGCGCGGCACCTAGCAACTTCAACTCCCAGCCTTGGCGCGTTTATTTGCTGTCGGGCAAAGCAAAAGATGCTTTAAGCGACGCGATAACACGAGCATATCAGGGCAATGCAACGCCTCCATTTTCGCCTTTTCCTCAGCCGACGCCAACGGATCACGCAGCGCGCGTTGACGAGTTCGGCCGGCGGTATTATTCGGCGCTTGGCATTGATCGGTCAGATATGACGGCTCGGGGGCGCCAAACTGGCCGCAACTACGTTTTCTTCGATGCGCCGGTGGGGCTAATCTTTACAACGCACGCTGCACTGACGAGACATAGTTGGCTCGATTGCGGCCTATTCCTCCAGAGCCTTATGCTTTCGGCGCACGTTCGGGGACTAGCGACGTGTCCTCAGGTCTCGTTCGTTCGGTTTCAGTCGGTTATTGCTGAACAGTTGGGCTTAGGGCCCGATGAAGTGGTTACTTGCGGAATGTCGTGCGGCTATGAGGATACTCAGGCCGCGGTCAATCAACTAGATATGCCGCGTGAGCCGCTCGCAAATGTCTCCCGTTGGCTCGGCTTTGAGGAGTAGCTGACTGCTCTCCCAAATCGAATGGCGGCTATCGGCCCATCGCTGAAGTGCCGACTGCCACGCGTGATGTCCGGGATTGAAGGATAAACAAAACAGACCAACCGCAAATGCTTAGCCACTTCGCATTGACCCCAACCTGACCTGCATGGTGCCTGGGAGGAACGCGTTTGGGACATCAGTCTGCAATTAGCACGAGGCTGCCGAAGAAGAATGTACGCACATCAGTAGTTTCCCGTCCGCCCGACGGCCCCGCCGCGGCGCCTTGTCGCGTCGGTGCCCTTTTGCTGAACCTTGGCGCCGCGCGATAACATCCGCTCATCAATGTCGCGACATCCAGCAAGGAGCCGACATGACCCATCGCATCCGTGAGAACTTTTTCGCTGCCGAGGGGAGGCTCGTCACCATCATGGGCAACACGATGCCGCCGCGAGACCCCAACGATGACGATGATGATGAGACGAGGACCAAGACAACGACACCGAACCGGACGACGAACCGCCGGTCGTCAGAGAACCCGACGAGGACGAATAAGCGCCAAGGCTCGTGCAACAACTCGCCAGCCTAGATCTCGGTGATTGGTTGCGTTGACGGTCGGAAGCCATTCGATCAACCACATTGACGCCGGTTCATCACGCTATTCGGCGGTGCGGCGGCAGCGTGCGCGCGCGCAGCAGCTGGCAATGCCGGTGATCGGATTAATCAGCGCTCAGTCGTTCGGAGGAAATAGGCGAGAGCAATGTCGCCTATTGGCCCTCAGCGTCGTTTCCATGCAGTGCGGCGACTCGGTCGTTTTTGGGGTGAAGCCGACATGAAACGCGAAGGGGAATGGCCGCGTAAGTCGAAAGTGACCCGGAGCCGACATTGAGGCACGGCACAAAAGGATGATGTTGTGCGCATTGGTTGAGGTCTCGATTTTTGTCCGGCCTATCATGCATCCCTGAGCGACCCACAAATGGCTCCAGCGCGATCATCTGGCCAGTTGTGGTCGAAGTGATGAGCATCACTAGCTCGGCGCATTTACGTGCTGTATTCTTTGAGTAGCTGCCGAGGGGACATGCCGAGGTCCTCGGAATGCACGCTTTCATGTGGCAGCCACCATGCCCATCGGCGGGCCGCACTCCTTTTCCGGTCTTACCATCGTGCGTCTGCGCTGTGCGCGCGCACGTTCATGGAGGACGGTCAGGATTAAACCAGGTGGTTTGTCATCGGAGATTGATGGAGGGAAAAGATGCGCGCGTTATGCAGTTGTCCCATGAGCCGTTCAGTCGCCGCCGCCATGATCGGAGCGTTGATTTGTCTTGGAGTTTCGGGACGGGCCTACGCCAACGTCATCACCGATTGGGATGAGAAGGCTGTTGTCGTCGTCACGCCAATGATGGCCAGTTGGGGTGCCAATTACCCGTCCATGGCTCAGCGCACAATGGCAATGGTTCACACCGCGATGTTCGACGCGGTTAATTCGATCGAGCGGCGCTACCGACCCTACTTGGTGCAGCTGCCTGCGGAGCGCGCCACATCGGAGGAGGCTGCTGCCGCGACGGCGGCCGCTGCGGTTCTGGCGACAATTGATCCGAAGACCGCGAGTGAAATGAAGGTGGCGCTTGCGTCCTACCTCGGCTCAATCCCCGACGGTACCGCGAAACTAGACGGCATTAAGCTCGGCGAAGCAGTTGCCGCAAGGATTCTGCAGCACGAGAAAATGATGGCTGTTATGAACCAGATGACTATCGGCCGAGGACCACACCTGGCGTTTATGTGGCGACGCCGATCACAGCGGCCTCAATGTGGCCGAAACTGAAGCCCTTCGCGATCGCCTCGGGATCTCAATTCCGGCCAGGTCCGCCGATTTCGCTGGAGAGCAAGGAGTGGGCGACCGACTTCAATGAGATCAAGGACTATGGTGCCAAGAACAGCCGGAAGCGAACGGACCAGCAGACCGAAACTGCCAGGTTCTGGCTCATGGTCGGTCCGCAAGCCTATCATCCGTTTATACGCCAACTTGTGACCGCGAAGCAGATGAGTATCGGCGACAGCGCGCGGTTTATGGCGCTGGTGACGATTGGCCTCAGTGACGCGTATATCGCTGTATTCGACGCCAAGTACCATTATAACTTTTGGCGGCCAATCACGGCAATTCGCAACGGCGATATTGATGCCAACCCGGATACAGATCGCGAGCCAACTTGGCAGCCATTCGACAATACGCCGATGCACCCTGAGTATCCGTGCGCACATTGCATTCTAAGCGGCGCAGTCGCGGGCGTCGTCAAGGAAATATTCGGGACGGAGGACATCCCCGAGATTGCTGTGACCAGCCCGACGGCGCCCGGCGTAACCCACAGCTGGACCAACATGACCGACTTTAGCCAAGAGGTTGCAAATGCTCGAATCTGGGACGGCTTTCATTACCGCTTCTCAACCCGCGTGGGTACACAGATGGGACTTCAGATCGGCGAGTATGTAGCCAGGAACGCTATGCAGCCTATCTGAACGACAAACAACGCACGATAGGCGGCAGTGTAGTCGCGATGTCGCCCATTGACCGATGTTGTCGAAAAAGGGGTTGAGATCGTCGCCGAACAGTGATTCCGGTGATTCAGCGGATCGCGGGCTTGGAGGCGGCGATGATGGGGCGGCGGAGCGAGCAATGAAGTCTATTCTATCAATTTCGGCTTGATGAGCGCGTCCCAAAAGATCATCTGCTCAGGCGCATCGACAGGTTTGTGACGGCGGCGCTCGCGGATATTCACGATCGGCTTGAGCCCTACTATAGCGATATCGGACGGCCATCCGTTGATCCTGAGCTGATGATCCGGATGCTCATTGTCGGCTACTGCTTTGGCCTACGGTCGGAACGCAGGTTGACGCAGGAAGTCGAATTGCATTTGGCCTATCGTTGGTTCTGCCGGCTCGATCTTGATGACAAGGTTCCGCATCACTCCACGTTTTCTGAGAACCGGCTACACCGCTTTCGGGAGAGTGACGTCTTTCGGCACCTCTTTGAGAGCGTTGTTGCGGCGTGCATGGCGGCCGGCTTGATCAAGGGCGAAGGATCCGCTGTCGACGCCAGTGTTATGGAGGCCAATGCCAGTCGTTACCATGGCAAGGCACCCGACGAGGTTGTTTGGGCGGAGCCCGAACGTCAGACGCGCGCCGTCAGGGAGTATCTTGCGAGCGCTGAAGCTGAGAACGAGCCTAATCCTGACCGCAAGCCGCCCAAGGTGATCTCACCGAGCGATCCCTGTTCGGCATGGACGGCCAAAGCAAACAAGCGAGTTCAATTCGGCTACGGCCTCAATTATCTGGTGGATACCGAGAACGCAGTGATTGTCGACGTTGAACCAACCCCTGCGCGCACCTATGACGAGGTCGAATCGACAAAGACGATGCTCGACCGAACCGAGCGTCGCCTCAATCTAAAGCCCAAGCGGCTTGCTGCCGACACCGCCTATGGAACGGGCCGTTTCCTCGGCTGGTTGGTTGGCCGCGGGATTGCACCACATATTCCCGTTCGCGATGCCAGCGAGCGCGACGATGGCACTTTCTCACGTAGCGATTTCCGGTGGGACAGTCGGCGTGGTGTCTATATCTGCCCGAACAACAAAGTGCTGCATAGCACTGGCACAGTGTACGACGGCACCTTGCTACGCTATCGCGCGTCAAAAGTCGATTGTGACGTCTGTCCGCTTAAAACAAAGTGCTGTCCCAACACGTCCGCGCGCCATGTTCCCCGTGATTTACAAGAAGATGCCCGCGATGTGGCGCGTCGACTTATGGGGACAAAGCGCTTCCTCAAGTCACGGGATGAACGCAAACGCGTCGAGATGCGTTTTGCTCACCTCAAGATCCATCACGGATTTGAACGCATGCGCCTTCGAGGGCTGTCCGGCGCGCGTGACGAATTCCATCTCGCCGCGATCGTGCAGAATCTTAAGACCCTGGCGCTTCGTTCCAGTGGACCACCCGTTGTGCCCGAGTTCGTGTCTACACCGTGAGGAAACTAAGGACAGACCAAGCGGCCGCTACAACCTGAACAACCTCTACATCTCCTCGTGCAAATCAAGGAAATCAGTGCAAAACGCAGACTTTTTCGACAGCATCGACCCAAGGCAGAAATGCGCGGCACCTCACTGTTGTTCAACGTTCCCGTGCCATCCGACTAAAGTAATTGTTAGCTGGAGTGGTGAGGGGCCGACTTACTTCTTGCAGAGGCCTTTTGGCTTCCAATCGTGGTGCGAAGTCGTAGCTGGTTTGTTCGCGTCGTGCAGGATCAGAACCAGAGCACGGCGTATCTCTGTGCCCGTTGCGGTCAGATGCATCGGTGGGCCACCCGGCACAATGACCGGAGGGCCACCAGCCCGGCCGATTTGAATGCCATCGGGTGTTTCGAGGCATGTTTCGCCGGCAACCGTGTACCAGGCTTCAGGGCCTGAATGAGTATGCGTTGGCGCGGTCATTCCAGGTGTAAACACCGCCTCCATGTATTGAACGGCATAGGCACCGGGAGTTATCGGGAGCGGCCCGATTGTGCTGATGTGTTGCGCGCCAGACGCGTGCCAATTTGCGCCCTCGATCGTGAGCAGCCAAACTTTTCCAAGGGCTTGGAGGACTGTGCCGCGTCTTCCTTTCGCGGCTTCTGCGGCCTCGCGTGTCGCAAAGCTATCAAGATGCCAAAAGACTGGCCTTTCGGAGAGTTCTCCAATCGGGTCGTTCGAAAGGATCCAGCAACCGACCTCCTGGTCACGCTCGCTAGCCGGGCGGCAAATCCCGCCATGGATCGCCTGAGCCGCAGCTTCGCCGCACAATAAGCAAGCGAGGCCGTACAGCGCGAAATATAGAAACGTCCGCACTCTTTCCTCCGCCCGGTCACTCTGCCTGCTGGGATACTACCTGTTCGCTTCTCGCTGGCACAATCCCGTTACGCCAGCCATGACACTGGATTTGCGCCAGGCTTTTCGACCATACCGTTCACCTCACGCGACTTCCGAATTTGGCCCATCTGTATGGACCGGCCGCTCGTTGCAAGCCGAAAGTGATGATTTGGAGAGGTTGGTCTTGCGCCTCTGTATGGACCGGCCGCGCGTTGCAAGCCGAAAGTGATGATTTGGAGAGGTTGGTCTTGCGCTTCTGTATCCGGCCCATTGATGGAGCGTTTGAGCTCCTGGCCATCATGGATATCCGCGCGCGTTCGATCTCCATTCGCGTCTCGGCCCCGAAGGCCAGATGGGCCACCTGATCACGAACGCGCTGGCGAGACCTTTCTCCATCTCCTCTTTCCAACTCGCAGACCTCAGGTGGGAAAGCTAACTCAACAATTGGTTTGGATATCCGCTTCAGGCCGCCGCCTTGGTGACGCGCGCTTCATAACTGCGCTCTTGAGCCGGCGCCATCTCCAGGCGATCCGTGCCAGCTTGTTGGCGAGAGCGGCAGCCAAAACGTTGGGATGGAGGCGCTGAGCGGCGCGCGCGAGCCAGACCCCGAAGCCGTGTTTCGGCCAGCTTGCCGGCCGTAGCAGAATGACCCGGGCAGCTTGCATGAAGAGCATGCGCAAGTAACCGTTGCCCCGCTTGGAGATGCGCCCGAGAATGGTTCGGTCTCCGGTCGACATCTGCTTAGGGACGAGCCCGATCCAGGCCGAAATCCCGGCCTCTTGCGAATGCCGCACCACTGCCGATCGCTGCAACCATCGCACTCGAGATGATCGGGCCGATGCCCGGTACAGTCATGACCCTTCGACAACTGCTATCACTCTTTGCCAAGGTCTCGATCTCGTCGGTCACGACTTCAATTCGTTCATCGAGCTGCCGCCAATCACTGGCAAGATCAGCAACGATGCGTACCATGCGTGGTGACAGAACCTCCGCCCGCTTGGCCAGGATGTCGGGCAGTGCTTGGCGAAGGAAGCGCAGTCCTTGTCGGACGATGATGCCGCGCTCTAGAAGAAAGGCGCGAATCTGGTTGATCACTGCGGTCCGCTCGCTGACCAGGCGAGACCGGACCCGATGTAGAGCCTGCAGATCCAGTTGCTCGTCGGTCTTGGCCGGAACAAAGTGGGTCGTCGGCCGCTGCCCCGCCTCGGCTACGGCATGGGCATCTCGGAAATCATTCTTGTGCCCCTGCCGAAACGGCTTCGCATACGTGGGCGGCACCTGTTTCACATCGTGGCCCAGCGCGGCAAGTTCGCGAGCGACGTAGTGCGTCGCCATCCCCGCTTCGATGCCAATGAGACAGGGCGGCAGGTTCGCAAGCCTCGATGAAACGCGTCCGCGCGACACCTTCTCTCGCAACACAATGCCGCCGCGCGAATCGAGGCCGACCATGTGAAGTGTGTTCTTGCCCATATCTATTCCAATGGTGGTCTCACTGCGTGAACGGTGGACGTGCGAGGCATGGCGGTGCTCCTTCTCCTGGCAAGCCCCCCGCGTACTCTGAGAGCCGTTGGGGGCACGAGCGCGGCCGGTCCATCCCATTCGCGACCAATCGCAGCGCTGCAATTCTTTGGTCGTTATTGGGGTTCAGCGGACATCGGGATGTTCCGAAGTAGAAAGCCTCGGTTGCGAATGACCCACAACGTCATTTTACTGCCGTCAATTGACGCATTGCGAAAGGCTTATTCGATCACCTCGTCGGCGGTGGCCTGAAGGCTAGGCAGGAAACTCATGCCCGGCAAAAGCGCCCTTCAATCTTGCAGCGGGTAGGAATAAACTCTATGCGCCGCTGATCCGAGCGCAGGCAACGAGAAATCCGGTTAGTGGCCGCGATGCAGCAGATTGCAGACTGGCTCGAAAAGCTCGGTCTTGGGCAATACGCTCAGACTTTTGCTGAGAATGAGATTGACGTTTCCGTACTCCCCATCTGACCGATCAAGATTTGAAGGACATGGGGGTCCCGCTCGGACCCCGACGGAAGATACTTGCCGCTATCAGCGAGAACGCAGATGCGGCTCAGGTGACACCTGAACCCGCCGCCCGAGCGGAGCAGAAATGCCAAGACACCGCCGAACGCCGCCAAGTCACAGTGATGTTCTCGGACCTAGTCGGTTCGACGGCACTCTCTGCCCGCATGGACCCCGAGGACCTGCGCGAGGTCATTTCGGCCTATCAGAAATGCGTTGCCGAGACGGTTCGCCGCTTCGGCGGCTTCGTGGCGAAATACATGGGCGACGGCGTGTTGGTCTATTTCGGCTATCCGCAAGCCCATGAGGACGACGCCGCGCAGGCGGTGCGGGCGGGGCTGGAGCTGATTGGTGCTGTCAGTTCGCTCAAGCATGACGCTCCCCTGCAAACCCGTGTCGGCATCGCGACCGGGTTGGTTGTGGTCGGCGATCTGATCGGATCGGGCGAGGCGCACGAGCGCGGCATCCGTCGGCGAGACGCCCAATCTCGCGGCGCGGCTGCAAGGGATCGCCGAACCGGGCATGGTGGTGATTGCGGAAGGCACGCGAAAGCTTCTCGGCAATCTCTTTGAACTGGAGGACCTAGGGGCAAAGGACCTCAAGGGCATCGCCGGGCCGCTACGTGCCCTTCGCGGCCCTGCGGTCGAGTTCTACGGAAGGCCGCTTCGAGGCGATGCATGGGAGCGGCCTAACCGACCTCGTCGGACGTGAAGAAGAACTTGAATTGCTGCTGCGGCGCTGGTCGAGAGCGAAGAGCGGTGAAGGTCAAGTGGTGCTTTCTTTCCGGAGAGGCCGGTATTGGCAAGTCTCGACTGACGGCGGCGCTACTGGAACGCCTCGCTACAGAGCCGCATATGCCCCTGCGCTATTTCTGCTCGCCGCAGCACACTGACAGCGCGTTTTATCCGATCATCGGCCAAATGGAACGAGCCGCCGGATTGGCGCACGACGACACCCCGCAAGCGAAGCTCGACAAGCTCGATGCGCTGCTGGCGCGGACCTCGACTACCAAACAGGATGCCGCACTGTTCGCCGAGATGCTGTCGATCCTAAACGATGGGCGCTATCCCGCGCTCGAATTGGTACCGCAACAGCGCAGACAAAGAACGCTGGATGCCCTTGACCTCGCAACTTGCGGAATTGGCTAGACAGCGACCCGTGCTGATGGTCGTCGAAGATGCCCACTGGG
>CAVREN010000041.1:0-33001 GCA_963720115.1 uncultured Alphaproteobacteria bacterium | reverse complement strand
GCCGATCGCCTGGGCGCGGATGCGGGTCGGATAAAGCTCCGACTGATAGGCGTGGAACGAGAACGAAAAACAATTGGCGCAGAGGGTAAGCACGAAGCCGCAGGCGATCACGCCCAAAGCCGCCGTCTGCTGGGCGAACAAAAAGCCGAGCGCGGCGATGCCGAGCGCGGAGCCGGCGACCTGCCATTTGCGCTCGAAGCGGTCGGCGAAGAAATAGCCGATCAGCGGCCCGATCGGCGCCGCGAGCGCGATGGCAAACGTGTACTGAAGCGACTTGGTCACGCCGATGCCTTGCGAGATCAGGAGTGTCGGCACCCAATTGTTGAATCCGTAATAGCCGATGGTTTGCAGGAGCTGAAAAGCCACCAGCATGATGGTGCGGCCGCGATAGGCCTCGCTCCACATCTCGATCCAGGCGCCGCGCCTTTCCTCCGTTTCGCCGGCGACCGCTTCGGGCGGCGGCAATTCGCGGCCGATTTCCTCTTTGGTGCGGCGCTCCATGTTGGCGACGATGGCGTCGGCTTCCGCCAAGCGGCCCTGCTGCGCCAGCCAGCGCGGCGATTCCGGCAGATTGCGTCGGATCCACCAGATCACCAGCGCGCCGACCGAGCCGATGATCACCACCCAGCGCCAGCCCGAGAGCCCGAGAATTGTCGTCGGCACCAGTTGCCACGCCAGAAACGCAATCACCGGCACCGCCGTGTACATGACGCTCTGGTTGAACGCGAAAGCCGAGCCGCGCTGTTCCTTCGGCACGAGCTCCGACAAATAGGCGTCGACATTGACGAGCTCGACGCCGAGCCCGATGCAGGCGATGAAGCGCCAGAGATCGATGGTCTGCGGCGTAGTCTGAAACGCCATGATGAAGGCGCCGATCGAGTACCAGAGCAGCGCGAAGGTGAAGATCGAGCGGCGGCCCAGGTGGTCCGACAGCCAGCTGAAGGCGAGCGTGCCGACGAACATGCCGGCGAACCCGGACGCGATCAGGCTCGCAAAGCCTTGCAGGTCGAACAGGCCCGACGTGGTCGGTTTGAACAAGCCTTCCTTGAACAGCCCGATCGCCACGTAGGCCGGAAAGAACAGATCGTAGAATTCGAACCAGGCGCCGAGCGAGAGAAGCGTGATCAGCTTTCGCGTATGCCGCGATGGCGGCAGGCGATCGAGCCGCGCGGCGACGGTGACAATAGCCGCATCCGCGGCCGCATTGGCAGCCATGCTCGCCCTCCCCACTAGTGTCCCTCTTCCGAAGTTCGCAAGAATTTGAGCTCGTTCCTGTGCGAACTTCGGAATCAAAGGGACACTAGCAAATTTATAATTCTAGTGCGGTTTTCGGATTTGAAGTTCCTCCGCGAATTTTCCGCCTGATTTTAGGAACTTCAAATCCGCCGCACTAAGGCCCGACGCGTGCGCGGACCTTGATCAAAGGCTTGCGGCGAAGACTGTCACTGCGCGCGGAGCGACGCAATCGGGCTTTTGGCGCGGGCGTGCCGCGGAGCGGCGATCAATCCTGAAGTGTCGAAATCCAATTAAATCAGCGGGTTAGTGTGACTAACGCCGCTAACTCGGCCCATTGAGTTCTAAAGACTTTTTGACCGGGTGACTAACAGTAACGCGACTCGGTGCCGGGGAAAACAAAGACCCGGCGGCCTGCCAGGGCAACCGGGTCAATAGGAAAACTTTCAACGATGTATGTATCAACGCCCTCGACGGCGGTCAAGCGCGAGTTGCGCGAAGACACCTCCGGCGAGCGCGATCTGATCTTGAGCAGCCTTCGGGTTGCCGCTACTCGGTCGCGTCTTCAAACAAACCTTTTTGATTCAATTGGCGTCGCCTTACGACAAAAGCAAATTGATTGCTCCGGCGCGCTAGCATGGCTCAGAGATGAGGGCCTGCTAGATCACCTGCCGTTCGGCCCGGGGGTGACCCGTGGCTGAGATTATCCAAATGAAGTGCGGAGTCTGCGGTCATACGCCGTGTGAGACTCCCGGGTTCTGTCGCTACAGCAACGAGCTCGATCGCAAGGCGCCACCGATCGGCCCGCGCATCCTATCGAGCAAAGAGTTCGTCGCCGGCTTCGTACCGCCTGATTATCTGGTCCACGGGCTGATCCAGGAGGGCTTTCTCTATAGCCTCACTGGCGCGACCGGATCAGGTAAAACGTCTCTCACGCTTCGCCTGGTCGCGAGCATAGCCCTGGAAAAGGCGTTCGCCGGCAGAAAGACCAAGCAGCGGCGCGTACTTTACCTCGCGGCGGAGAACCCCGAAGACGTGCGGATGCGCTGGATCGCGCTCGCGCAGCAAATGGATTTCGAGGTTACCGAGGCGGAAGTCTATTTTATCGAGGGCGTGTTTCGTATCAGCGAAATGGCTGATCGAATCAAGGCCGAGGTGACCCGGTTGGGTGGCGAGTTTGGTCTTGTCGTGGTCGACACCGGCCCGGTCTTTTATGAGGGCGACGATGAGAACAATCGCACACAGCAAGGTCGGCACGCCGAGCTGTTGCGCAGTCTCATCAGCCTAGTTCCGGGCAAGCCCGCCATCATCGCTAACTGCCATCCGACCAAGAACGCCGGCGCCGACAACCTTATTCCCGCCGGTGGGGGGAACTTCCTCAACAGCGTGGACGGCAACTTCACGGCGGCCAAGACCGACAGCACAACGGAGCTGCACTGGCAGGGCAAGTTCAGGGGCGTCGAGTTCGCCCCAATGCACTTCATGCTCAGGACGGTCACCCACCAGGAGCTGAAGGACAGCGCCGGCAACCTGATCCCGACTGTGATCTGCGAGCATATCAGCGAGCAGGCTAAGGAGCAGATAGCAGAGCAGCGAGTTAAGTACGAAGACTTGCTGCTGAAGCTTATTGATAGCGACCCAAGGGCGAGCATAGCCACCCTGGCACTCAAAATGGGCTGGAAGCTCTACAGCGGCGAACCACACAAAACAAAGGCTGTGAGGTGCCTGACCGCGCTGAAAAACGCCAAGCTAATAAAGCAGACGCGTACTGGGCGTTATCGCCTCACCACGGAGGGAAAATCAGCCCTCGCGGGCGAGGAATGACCGACATGATTTCTGGTACGAACGCGGCAGAAACACACATATTTCAAGGGTTTTTGGGTGAGCGAGCTTGGTACGGCTACGCCCTAGGCAGAGTATCTCGTCTCTGCACTAGGGGACCGTATTGTTCGTCGTACCGTACCGCTTTTTTTTATAGGGGGGTGAAGTGGTACGACCCGGTGCCCACCCTGCACGCCTTCGCCCAACAACAGTGAGAAACGGGGCACATCGGCAGTCAGCTTCCCATTAACAGAAGGAAACAGAAGAAATGGCTTTTGAGCCAAGCAAACATGTGAATGGCCGGATGTGGCCACCTGGTGTCTCTGGCAACCCCAATGGCAGACCTGTCCACGGCATCCGGAATTCGTCTAACCAATTTCAGGCATAAACACGTATGAACTCCAATCTCGCTGACGTCGGCAAACCTACCCGATGGCCGCCGGGCAAAAGCGGCAATCCGGCTGGAAAACCGCCAGGTACTCGGACTGCCTTTTCTCAAGGCTTTATTCGGGATTTCGCGCTGGTCTGGGCTGAAGAGGGCTTAGAGGCCGTTCGCAAGGTAGGCAAGCCATAAGGGAGGTCGCATGGGACGCTGCAAACGACCCCCCAAAATGCCCCGTTTGGAAGGCCGGCAGGATCGGCAATATTGAGAAGCTGATTAGCCAAACCATGACATTCGCCGAACGCAAGAAGCTGTTTACGACCGGCGAGTTGGCCCGGGCGATCTATGCTCATCCGGGCTGGGATCAGAACTTCCGGGGGCACATCGGCAGTCAGCTTCCCATTAACAGAAGGAAACAGAAGAAATGGCTTTTGAGCCAAGCAAATGACCGGCGGCCGCTGCCCTTTGGCCGCCCGGTGAGCGCAGGGCGTTTCACCGGCCGGTGCGCGCCCGTAAATTTTTTTGACCGGACGCCCAAGGGCCGCCCCAATTGCGCATAATCTCATGGCAACATGGTTGGGGTTGCGGCGTGCGGGGGCGAGGGGGTTAGGTCCGTGAGGGCAGGGGTTTTCAGTACTGCCGCGCTTTCCGTGTGCCTTGTCATTTCGGCCGTTTCCGTCGGCTACGCGCAATCGCCGCCGCCGTCTGCGCCACCGCCGGCCGCCGGGGCTCCATTGCCCGGTTTCGTGCCGCCCTACGAGATCACCAAGATCGTGCGTGCGGCCGGTTACGACCCGCTGACGCGGCCGCGCCGGGAGGGCACGACCTATGTGGTGCGCGCCACCAATTATCGCGGCATTCTCATGCGCATCGTGGTCGATGCGCGCTCGGGCGCGATCCGCGCCGTCAATCGCATCGTGCCCGGTCCACCCCCCTATGGCGTCGTCGGCGTGATGGCACCGCCGCCCCCGTATGGCGGTGGGCCCTACGATCCGCCGGTCGGCCCGCTGCCGGGTCCTCCGCCGCCCTATGCGGCGGGGCCCTACGGCCCTTTGACCGGTCCGCCGCCGCCTTATCCGCCGCCTTATTATGACGCGCCTTATGACGCCCCGTCCGGTTACGGCATGACGCCCGACATGCTCGAGCCGGTGGAGCCGCTGGGCGGGCCGCTGGAAGCGGATCTGAATAGGCCACCGCCGCCGCCCGTTGCGCATTCCCATCCCTATCCGGCGGCGCCAAGCGGGCCGCCATTGCCGCGGTCGCGGCCGCCGGAATTTGCGATCCACGAAGCAAAGCCGCCGCGCAGCGAAAAGCCTGCTGAGACGCCAGCGAACAAATCCGCGCCCGCGCCTGGCGCCGCCGCGGCGACGCCAGCCCCGCCGCCCGCCGTACCGGCGGCGCCGGCAGCTACGCCACCGGTACCGCCTTCGCCTCCCACCGCGGCCGCACCGGCGAAAAAGCTGCCGCCGCCCCTGCCGCCGATCCAGGATTGATCGTCGGACTGGTTCCTCGCTTCTGATTTATCAATGGGTTAGCCGGTGATTTTGACTAACGTCTCGGTTTGTTAGTCACTTCTTGTTCGCAATCAGTTCTACAGCTTCCCTGGCCATTCGGGCCTGATCGGCCGTGTTCGTGTATCGCCCAACCTCCGTCAGGGTTTTGTGCCCGGTGATCGCCGCTATCTGATGCGGGCTCGCTCCCGCCTCGGCCAACCGAGTGGCGGCGGCATGCCTGAGGCCGTGCGGCACACAACGCTTAGGCAATCCCGCAGCATTGCACTGGCGCCGAAACCATTCGCTAAACTCGCCCGGCTTGTATGGCGTGCCGTTTTCGGTCGTCAGGAACGTAAAGGCTTGTATCGGTGTCTTCTCCAGCACTGCGCGCAGCTCCGCCGAAATAGGGACCTGCAATTCTGCTCCGGTCTTTTGCTGCTTCACGTAAATGCAATTGCCGCGGATGTGGCGCGCCCCCATGAGCACAACGTCACCGCGGCGCTGAGCCGTATGCAGCAAGAGAGCCAGCGCCAACCTCGGCTTACTCCCTATCGGCCAATAGGCTTCAAACTGTTCAATTTCTTCGGCCGTCCATGCGTGATGGCTTTTGGCCTTGTATTTTCTGAACTTGATAACCGCGGCCGGGTTGTCCGGCCGGATCCTCGGCAACTGCAAAGTCGAGAAGGGCCCGCAAAGCCTTCAACCAATTCCGCGACGCTGCTGGCTTCATGCGGCTTAACTGCTTAACGAGGTGCCGCCGTTCGAGCATGGCGATACGATTGTCGCCGTATTGCTCTCGAAATCGTTCAAGTATATTCCTGCGCTCAGCACGCGTGCCTGCCGCGAGCTCCGCGAAAGCGGGAGACTGGTAATAGCCGACGATCGCCGCGTTCACCGTGCCGGGCTTGGTGCGGTTGACTCCGAGCGGGGCAGCAGCCACGCCGGCAAGCGCCGCCTGATACGCGGTCATGAACTCGTCGGAGCCCGGCAGACCAGGCAGCGGAATACGCTTGTGCCCGGGCGCCTTAAATAGCGCCTGGCCTTCCCGCGCACGTCGCGGTACTCGTTGACGTATGGCAGGCGGATGCGCGTCATGGCGGACCGTCCGCATGCTCGCGAGCCAGCATGCTCAAGAAACTACGCTCAGACCGCTCCGCTTCCCGCAGAATGTTGAGCTGATGCTCACCGATATGTTGGCCAATGCATTCGCGGACGAGATCGCGGAGGGTCGCGCTCGGTAGCGCGTCAAGCTCGACACTTTCGCCCTTGAAGTCCCGGGCGTGCGGGTTGCCGACCCGCTTAGTCGGCCGCGTCGGCAGACGGTATCGCTCGAGCTGTTCTTCGGTTAGAGCTATCCGCTCTATCGTCGGCCGGTCGCAGTCCTTCCTCGTCGCACCACTCGTTGATCTGCCGCTCGATATGTTTCGGGATCAAGCAGCCGGTCGGATCGTGGTCGCCGAATTGGTAGATGAAAACCTCTTTTCCGGCCTCGGTAGCATCCTGAATATTGTCGAAGCTTATTCGTAGCTGCGAGATGGACGGTATGCCGCGGCTGGAGACGACCGGAACATCGTACGCCCTGGCGGCCTCGTATACCGGCGAGCGCTTCCTTCTCGCTCCATATCTCAATGTAAACGTCGCTCTCCCGCAGCGCCGACCGACGATAGTATTTCGCGCTATCCTCCAGGGCTTCCCCGACATTGTCGAAAGTCCGCGTCACTGTAGTCCGCCGGCTGTTGTCGACGATCCAGCTCCACTCCAGCTCGCCGGCGAGCCGCATCTCGGTCAACAGTCGACTGACCGTCTGGCTGTATTCGGTCTCGGTCTTTTGGACCGCGCCGCGCACAACAAGCTGGTAGAAGACCTGCCGAACGGTCTGCGGATGATCGGCGCGGATTATTTCCAGGATCGCCGCGCGAAGCGCGACCATGTCCGCCTTGGTTCGTTGTTTTGGCATGCCGCTCTTGTAGGACTGGTCCTACATCCCGTCCTTGAGCGCTGCCGCCACCAGCTCGCGGAGCAATATCCGCGCCATTGGCACCGGACTATGGGGTCCGCGATGATGGGTGCTCTTGCGGTCTGGGCCGTGACTTACGTGCAGCGTGCCCTTGTCGTCGACGCGGTAATTGCCGGCGTACGTCCGACCTTCGAGCTCGATTGAAACTTCCCCCTCATATGGGCCGCCCATCACGCGTCCCACTCGTTCCGATTGTCGGTCGGTTGGGCGTCGATGATCGTTTCCGGCCTAGGCGTGATGATCAACCTACCGTCGGGCGCGACTTCTAAGCGCTCGACCTGCAATCCAGCAGACTTCATAATCTCAATAGTCCGCCGCACAACGGTCGGACGAATATTCCAACGCCCTTTAGACATACGCAGACTCCCTTCAGAAATGCGGACGCAGTTATCGCGTTCGCTTCTTGGGAGCCACCGAACTACTAACTTACTTACTTAAGACGGAACTTTGGAGGGCTAGGACAAACGTCCTCATTTCCGGGAGCTTCAGACGGCTCACCGGCATCAGTTAAGAATCGATGAACGTTGCAACGAAGCCCTCATCACAGTACCGTGTGGCCGAATTATGGCGCTGTTCCCCATCTGACTCTTGTGGTAGCTTCCCACCACCTGAACGTTTGTTCAGCATGGTTCCCAATGTACTCCGCTATCGCCGCCGCTCTGCTGGCCCAGCAGGTGTTTACTCAAACGCCGTGTTATGCCGCACTCGTCGGCCTTTGTTCTTCCGATCCCCCGAAGCACACCATGATCGTCATCCCGGCCCCGTCGCTACAAGACGGTCGGATGCCAATCGCCCAGGGAGTTCCCCAATGCTACCGACGTTAGCTTTCGTCCCTCGTTACCGGCTTCACCGCCAATAACGGAGCAATAAGCACGATCGTCGTTTCCGGCATCTATGACGAGAACGAGTGTCACAAGCTCGCCCTCAAGATCAATGCCCCGAAACATGGCTGCATCGAATACCGGCTGGCGACGCCGCACGCCGATGTAGCCGACGCCGTGCAACACGAATTACAAGACCAGGGCGTCATACGCTAGAAAAAGCGAAGCCGGGACCGCGTGTCCATCCGCCGGTCGGTGGCAAGCCAGCCCCTTTCAGAACCCCTTAGGATACGGAATTGGTCCGCTAAAGCCCGCTACAGGGGAGTACGAGCCCCGCTTTAGTTCATGCCTGATTTCGAGCGTCATCATTCGCGCTACCTCGCGCTCGCTGAGCTCGCCTGACTTGATTCCAAATTTTCGTCGGAACCTCTTGCCGTTGAGCTCAATCGGCACGCCGTCCGGTTTGCACATGACGACGACACCGTCCTCCACCCGGTAATAGCCGATGACACTCACACCTCCGGGCTTGCTGCGCGATGGACCTTTCATGTGGACGTGAATGGTTTTGATCTCGTCACTCATACTACTCCCTATTGGTAAGAATCGGCATAAGCCTCTTTCAGATCGCGCGAAAAGTTTGCATTCCGCACGTAGCCAACACCACCGGGTTCTGAAAAACAGAGAGCGACGGCGTCAGCCTCATCTGGTGAAGGCACGCCACGCTTACGCATGTCTTGTTTGCTTTCGATCAGCAATCGACCAGCGCTGTCGTATTTGTAGGCGGGGCTAATTAAATCGGCTTGCAAGCTATCGGAGTTCTGGCAATTCGAAGCGACCTTCCTCCAAAGCATTCTTCATGTTCTGCCACAGCTCTGCGCGCCTGTTAGCAGGACCACCGGCGGGATTTCCGAGTTCGTCAAGGGGCGGCGGCTCGTTCGGCTTTCCGCCAAAGTTGACGGCGTTGAGAACGCTGCGGCTCACACCCTGCTCCCGCAGTCGGTCATAGACACCGACGCCGAGGCCACCGACATCTATGTTCACCTTCTCCGGCTTGTCTTCTCGAATGATTTTTAGAACCCAACCGGCCACCTCCATGGTGTCCATATGCCTGCGTGACTCGACTTTCAGAATGCGGCGCCCACGCCTCCAGGCAATGCTTGTTCTATCTGGTCCCATGCCGGCTGGATCGACGCCGACGATCAGGCCCCCAACCAAAATCATCTTCGATCCGCTGTTTCCGCGCTTTAATGACGAGTGCCGGTGGAATGAAGCAATCGAACGAACTGGAAATAAAAGCCTCGCTCGCAATGAGCGGGAATTCCTGCGGCAACCTTTCACCAAGTTGCTGTTCTTTTGAGCGCCGCCAAGCGATCTGCTCGTCGTCGAGGCTGTGTAATGCCTTGAGCTTCGCCTCTTCCGCAGTGAGTTTGAAATCTTCATCAGTCTTCTTTCGATAAGTCTGGTCTAGCGACCAAGGCAAAAACACCGGCATGAATTCAGAGGCGCCGCTTTCAGCCAATCGCCATAACTTGTGAAACTCATTGTAACCGTTGGCCGTAGTCTCGATGGCGATTTCCGAGCCGGGTGTGTCGGGCACAATTTGGAACAGCGACGCCGCCTGGGCCTCCAGGTCCGGCCAGAAAGCGGCCTCCGAGGCGTGCAGCAACTGTGCTGTAGCCGAGCGGCCAGCGCCGTCGAGAGTGGCAACCGACACGACATAGCCGCTGTCATTATTGAACAGCAGCGTCTCGGCGTTGAATGTGCCAGTGGCTGGGCGAACATCTTCGGGAAGATGTTCGTACATGCGTTTGACCATCTCAAAGAGATTGGTGCTGGCGCGTCTTTCGTGGCCGAGAATGAAGGTTCGCAAGCCCGGCTCGAACAGGCAGCGGTGGAAGAACCGAGCACTGAGATAGGTCGAGATTCCGAGCTGCCGCGCCTTGAGAATAATAACGCGCACCTTGCCGGTCTTGGCCTTCTGTTCCTCGATCTTGCGATGCAGCTCAAGCTGCGCTGGATTGAAGATGAAGGCCGTGAGCGAACCGGCCTTCGGCCGCAGCTTCAGGCAATGCTCGGCAAAGTACGGCAAGTCTGAGCGAAGGCGAGCAGCACGCTCGCCCTCATTCAGCAACATATCGAGCCAGCTCATTGCCAGAAGGAAAGATGCGATCCTTGATCGCCGCACACTGACATCTGACTTCTTGAGATGCGTGAACAGAGACGTTTACCGAGGTAGTTTTCCATCGTAATTCCTTTCATCGTAAATCGCTTGTGCACCCGGTAACAGCGCTTCAATTTAAACGGCTACCAAAGTTTCCGGCGTCGCGTACGCAGTAATTCTGCAGAGAACGATGACGTGCTGCTGTGCCCAATCCTCGACGAAATAAAAATGGAACATTAAGCGTGCGCCGCCTCTTTGAGGAGGTCGTCGATATCGATGCTGAAGGCGGCGCGTAGCAGTGCGGCAGTGTGAGGCGTTATCTGCGGGTCGGATTTAACGACCGCACGCAAAGTCCTGAATTGTGCAGCCTCCGCCACGATACGCTGTAGCCTGTCGTACCTCGCAATATTATCCATAGAAATTTGTCCGTTATCTGTATGCAAAAAACGACTTGCGCACTTGCTCAAGATCGAGAGACCCAATGTTCGAGAATGGTGGAGCGTCAAGTTTTGCTGTCGCCCAAATGTTGGATAGCCAATTATGCCGCGTATGTAGATCGATGAGTTGATCGCGAATAATGGCGTTTAGGCGCCCGGCATCTGGTGCGATTGTGCCGAAACAATCATGCACGCTGATCATGTTTATGTCTTCCTTAGCGGCCGCCAGCGCGACAAGCTGTAGATGAGCTGCGTCGGCGGAGTGAGTGAAATGGGCGGTTACGGCGTTCACGGCCTTTTTCTTATTGATGCCATCCTTGTCACCAACTGCCAGTTTTGTGCTTCGCTTTCGACCGTTCACCACAGTGGAAAGGTTCTTGATATCAGGCGGCTGATAGATGTTGATGACCGGCAATCCGAGGGGTGTTGTCCACCGCAGCGGCTTACCCTTCTCCGCGGCCCGGCCGGCAAGGTCCTCTAGCCAGTCTCGCACCGCCTTCGGTCGCTGCAACATGTCCTCAATGCAGTTGAAGATGGCGTGAGCCAACTTTTTTGCGTCCCCTTTGTAGCCCGCGTCGATTACCTGCTTTGTCATGCCAAATGGGTGCCACTTGCCCTTTTTGTCCTTCGCAAACCCACCGGCCACTGCGCCGTAAAAGTAGGTCATTGCTGGCTGCTTTACGTACTTACGGTCGAACGGGTGTTCGAGCAGGCCGGGATGGCCCTGAAAAACCTGAAAGGCCACGCGCCTGTAGAAATCGTCGGCCGCCTCGCTCGGGGTCAAATTCACATAGCGAGCGCCTTCTTCGTCCCGCGTCATGGCGCAGAGATGTTGAAGGCCGGAGCAAGAAGCGTCGAAGGTTAGAGGTAGCCTTGTGACAAATTCTGGATTGTCCCAAGCCTGCGCAAGCTCAACGCACGCGGCGATGAACTGGATAGGCTCGTCCAGCGGCTTTAGGCTATCCTTGTCAAGCTTCTTCAACGCCCAATCCAATGTCGCCGGGTCGTCACCATCCAAGACCGCCCTTCCAATCTTGAGCAATAATTCGCTGTTAGCGCCCGTCCAGGCTATGCGCTCGGCGAAATTCAATTCGCTTATTCTTGGTCCGGTATGGTTGCTCCAGGCGACACCGTCTGCGCGGGCTGCAACGTGAGCCTTGAGCCATAGAAGGCCCTCCTCGCCAATCGGTTTTCCATCGGCGAACAGAAACAGCCCCCGCACACGATCTTCGCGGGTAAAATTGAAATGCGGTATCGGATTAATTCTGCCGCGGAAGTCGATGTTGAGCGGCGCAAAGAAACGTTCGGGCATCGCCTCAGCCGTTGCCACAATCAAATCCCAGGCGGTTCTCTCCGCCAGCGCTTGCGAATGTTTTTTCTTGGCATACCAATACTGTCCGCTGGTCATGCTGCCTTTGTCTGGCGCCACCGGCATCGGCGGGGGATTGCAACGCCGTAGAAAGTGAAGCACCGGCAGATTGATGGTGAAGGGCACCGCTTGCAACGTATTGAGGGCGTCGAGCAGCGGCTGCATCTTCCCGGTACCGATGGCCTTACGCGCCGCGTTCTCGATGGACGCATGGTGATCGCGAATAAGTGGAGGCTGCGCCCAATGGCCGGGCGGTAGGCCGCCAGCCCGAACCTGTGTCCAGGGCTGCGGCGGGGTCGCCGGTGGCGTCAGAAGTGGATTGCTGGTGATGGCCCGAACAAGCACGTCATCGAGAAGGGTGTCTAACTTGTCGGTTAGGACCAACTCAAGAACGTCGTCCTGAAGCTCAAAGAGCGGCAGCTCGCAGAGTTGGTTGATACCCCATACTCCGACCTTGAGCGCTAGTTTTCGGTCGCGAATAGAAACGAGATTGCGGGCGATCCAAAGAGCGATGTCCCGGAAGTTCTTTTTGCCGTCGTCGTCCACTCCAAGGTTATCGTCCGCGCTGAGGCTGATGCCAGCGGTTAACAGACGCAGCGCGAGGTCATCGATCTCGATGCCCCTTAGGGCCCCCCAGACGGGCCTCTCGCGTCGGCTGGCCCCGCGGTTTGCAGTGATGATATCAACAAGCTGGTCGTGGAATTGGCGCTCTATTGCCCGCCCCTGCTTGTTCGTCCCAAAACCGGTCAGTTTGGCGCGGGCTTCCTCGGCGGCGGCTATTCGTTCGGCGTTGCGGTGTAATTCGCTCATGGCGGGGACGCTGGTTGCGGGGCCTGTTCTCTAAGAGGACGCAAAACTGGCCATTCCTTTAGATATTTCAGCTGTATGGCCGAACTATGCTCTTTCTGAGCGAGGAAACCTTCTCGTCAAGAATGGGCCAGAAGGCTGCTTCAGCTGCGCGGTGGCTGATCGGCCGGTACCATCGAGGTCGTGGGCAGCAACAAACCACGGTAAAGCATGTGACCGTGAATGCCGATCAGGCGGTAGTCACCGACCAAATTGTTAGTAGGGAAGCCAAGGAAGGCGGTACTGCCGCCTTGCTGACGATCGGTAAGCCCATAGAAATCCTGGAGCCGGCGCACGGGCGAAGCTGTCACCGCTTAGGAGTCCAGTTCCAATGGGGGCGGGGCCAGCTATACAGCCGCTCTGCGCCCTTCTACCACTGTCGGCCTGTAATCCAATCGCGCAATTTCAGCCGCGTGGTATAGCGGGCCGCCAATGAGACGGATGCTAGCGCGCTGTGCTCGGTCGGGCGGGAGCCTGTACCACTCCATCACAGCTTCCTGCAGTGTCGAGCAGTCGATCCAAATTGGGCCATTGAAGAGAATTGCTGGGCCGACCGCGTAAACCAAGAGTTTTTGATCGCTCATGCTGTACCCCCGTCATCGCCGATTCCGGAGTTGCGATTGCGCACTATCAAATATCGAACGCGATGGAAATCGGCGACTCCGGGGGGCTGTGGATAAGGCGTAGCTTAGAGGTCGTTCTCGTCAACGCCCGCTCGCGCTTTGGCAAATCGCCTCCGACGGGCGATGCTGCATTCCTGCTCGTGCTCGGCCAGGACGTTCGCCAGCGCTTTTTTCGATGAGCCGAAGGCCTCGCTGCCTCAACTGAGTGCAATGCTTGTGAGCAAATTATCTACCGACGAGCGAAACTTGTTGAGGTATTACGCCGAGACGGCGCGCATTCTTCATGGGTCCGGCCGCGGCGTCGTTCACCAGCACCTGCTCAGCATGGGTTACATCGAAGAAAGAACGGTCAATATGCAGGACTCAGTCATCGTTGTGACGCAGGCGGGCCGGATCGCTTTGGGCTTTAGGTCATAAGGGAACAGACTCATTTCCTTGTGGTCTGGCAGAGAAGCCCATGCAACAAAATACCGCCAAGACATGACAGTCCGCCGCGCAATGAGTGGCGCACCGCAACGACCACAGAATGCGAGGCAATCGCGCTGAGTAAAGGCTGTTGATTGCTAGATCGCGCCGCGCTTCTCGACGCGCGTCGGTGCGAGCAAGTGCGCTGGGAAGGGCCTACGTGCAGCTACCGTGCAGCCCCGTGCAGCTTGGGGGGCGGCCAACCCAGGCTGCACGGCTGCACGCTGGAGCGTTTCGCCGTTCATCCCTCGTCCCCCACGCATCAGAGCAATTGAGCACCGCGGCTTGCGCGGTTCAATCCGGCACGGAACTGTCCCTCTTACATTCACAATTGCGACGCATTGCCATCGAATTTTGCAGAGATATTTTCCCGGGCCAGTTCAGGGGTGGTGGATTATGTCAGGGCATATCCCAAGACCGGTCGGATCGATCGCGCTTGTTGCTACGCTTCTCGCATCGGGAGTGGGCATCGGCGTGCCGGCCAATATAGCACGCGCGGATCATTGTCTTAGCGCACCGAATTCTCTCGCACCGGAGGGGAGCCACTGGTACTACCAATTGGATTGGGCAACTCAGCGCAAGTGCTGGTACCTGCGCGCGTTCCGCCAGCCGGCGCAACGGGCGGCAGCGTCGGCGACATTGGCGGGGGTCACGCCAGTGCATCCGATGCCAGCTCCGTCCGGGCCAGCACCTGCCGCTGCTCAGCGAAGCGCACAGGAAGGAAATACCGCGCCGTCATTGATAGAGGCACCCGCTCCGCAACTAAGCTCGCCGCAGATTAACGCTGAGGCGGCTGGACCGGCGCCCGCCGCTCCCGTGGCGTCGCCTGCTCCAGCGCCTGCTACGGTCAAGGGACTGGAACCGATTGCGATCCCGACCGGTGACCCCTTGGGCTCAGTGTCCGGCGATGCAGAGAGGATTGGCCGGAGCGGCGAGCCGACCAAAAACGCTGGGTTCACAATATTTCCTATTCTCGCGCTAGGTCTGGCGGTTGTCGGCATTCTGTCTCGCGTTGTTATCAAAACTGTTGCTGCGCGTCGCGCTGAGTCCCAGAGCATCGACGATCAAGACCAGCATGCATCCGTCGATGAACGGCGAGAGTTCCACTCACTTATATCGGTCGTAAGCGATTCCGGCCTTTTCCGAGCCGAGGGCGGCGACTACCAGATCGCCCACCAGATCAGCAAGCGCAGGGATAAGTTGGCGCAATTGCGCCAGGTTCTTGATCGGTTGCTGCAACATGAGCCACGAGAGGGGCGCGACCTGGCGATGACGGGCGCCGGTTAGGAAAGCCCGCTACAGAGTGAAGCGGTCTACGCTTTGATGACGCGCTTGGTTTGATGCCCGCACTCGTGGCACTCAAAAACACGTGTCTCCAAATTTTCGACGGGATGCGGGGATCGCCGAGTCAAATGCGCATTGCCGCCGCACTCGTCACAGCGAAGCGGTGCAATAAATTTGTGATCCTTCACAACAAGGGATTGCTTTTCCACACGAGCCCTCGACCCAGTCACAGCGCGAATGCGGAGCCATCCTCGGCGCCAGCGCTGCACTCCGCCGTCCCGGTCCCCGACCAGGTGACCATAATCCGTTTGGAAGATGGCGAGGAAAGGGCCACTCCCACGGCTTTTGCTAATTAATGCTCCACGCGTTGCTACGGATTTCAAGCCCTTGTCACCTAGTTCGGGTGAAGAAGTCGTCTCGCGCGTACGGCAAGCTTTGTCACGACTAATGACCTCCGCGGCCAGGCAATCGGCTTTGGTCGCGGCGGCGAACCCTAATTTGGCCACCCGTGCTCAGGCGAGTCTCTCACGCACGTTTCCAACGTCTGGGCTTGCAACTGTGCATAAAACAATTGGTGGGCGACTATCGGATGGACCCGACAAATGGCCCAGTTACGCATCCTCAGCAGGCGAACTGTGCATAGAATGGTCGTTCTCCGAACTGTCTAAGACCCTCGCATCAGCAGCCCTGAGCGCCGTAAGCACATGCTCGAGCACCGCATCAGGAGGCTTAGAGCCGGCGTCCGGAATGGCTTGGCGAACGGCGGCGATGATCTCTTTCATCATCTGCCAGTCCTCCATGCTCAGATTGCCGGGGAGGGACTGCTCGACCGTAACCCGAACGTCATTCGGTAATAGCCGGGCGCAGGTGGCGAAGAAGACGGTCGGGTTGGTGCGAGCTGTCTGCACCATCGTGTCACGGCCATGCTCCTGCCAGACTTCGGCGAGGTCCTTCAGAAAGCCAGCCGAAAAGGCTTGGCGAGAGCCCACCGGACGACCGTTTGGGTTGCCCGATTGACCAGGTTGCCACAGGCGGCCATTCACATGTTTGGTCGGCTCAAGAGGCATTCATTCTGTTTCCTTCTGTTAATTGGGGAAAGGTGCTGTTTGGTCCGGCGCGCTGATCGTCTGACCATCCGGCAGGTCGATTGAGAGCCGCAGCTCGCCGCCTGCAAGACGCATGATATCGAGGGTCACCTCGCGATGAATCTTGGCAACTTCGCCGTCGTCGCTGATGCTAAAGCCCTTGGCCTTCAGCACCGCTGCGGTGCGCTTATCGATCGGCATCCTGATCGTCATCGTGTCATCCGCTTACTCAATTTCTCGATCGCCTGCGAGTTGGACCTAACCCTTCCATAGCCTCAGTTGGGGGCTGGCTCTTATTGTTTGTCAGTTGCACAATTCGTTGGGCGGCGGCTCATGCGCTCAACTCCTCCAGCAGCGCCTTCGCTTCCTACAGGTCGCGCGTGTCAAAAAGACGCGAGCAGTAAATCGAATGAAAACGAGCCCGGTGAGAGCGGGATCGCCGAGCCCGTTGTCGGCTCAACCCCTTATTTCGCTAGCTCGTAAGTCCAGCTGTTGGTGCAAATGAACTGACCCTCTTTGCCGGCGAGCTGACAGTGGAATGGATTTCCACCTTGGATGCCGCTGAATTTGCCGGACCCGCCAGTGAAGGTTTGTGGTCCGTCAGCAACTCCCTTGCTGGCCGGAAACGTCGTGTGCCATTCGGTGAAGATGTCATCCTCGCCATCAGTCCAGGCGCATTTGCCGACAAGCGAGACTGTGTCTCCACTGACCTCACTTATATAAGGGCAATTCGCAGTCTTGATGTGGAGTGGATTGTCCTCTGTAACAATCCCGTATACCACCCCGTGACTCAGCGTACGTCCGCCAGTCTGCTCTGCTTGCTCGATCCCCTTAAAGACGGAAGGAGCTTTAAAGCTCCCAGATTTGGCCATTTGTTCTGCCGCCAACGTCGGAGTGGTGAGCGCTACTGCTGCGATGAGCAATGAACGTACCAGCATAGTGGTCTCCTCCCTTCTCATGGTTTCCTCTCGTCAACATGCGTGCGCGCCGCGCACGCCCAGTGTGGCTTAAGAACGAAAAAGAAGTTCAAGGAGTGTCGCCCGCCGATAGGCATGATAGCTGCTGCTGTATCAAGGACATCGGCACGTCCCCTCCGGCAGCTGAAGAAATGATATAGTGTCTTTAGGTTGCGAGATAGACCTTCGTGGCAGATCTCCGCTTAAGGGGGCGCTCTCCAATCTCCGATATCGGCGATGGCGATCGACTATGTGGAAACGTGAGCGAAGCCACGCACCTCAAACCCATAGAGGCGCATGCCGCGAAAAAGCCGGACCCGCTGCAGCAAATAACACCCGGCGGCATCACTGAGGTCACGCGAACCTGAGCGGGGGCCGTGATTTCTGTGACCGTCACGGAAAAATATTTGGAGACGGGCGGGGGCAGGTTCTCCTGATCGCTGGATTTCCGCCTATGACCTATCAAGGTGCTGGCGGTCCCGTAGGTCTCTGCGGCGGGGACGGTGTTGTCGGCGGGGGCGGTGGCGTCCCCCTGATTAACTCCTTGATGATGGGTTCGTACTCCGGTTTCTCATACGCGATCAGCGCGCCTAACAGTAGCAATGTAATGAAAATCATATCACCGACCGTTGGATTCGGAAGTTTTTCCGGCGGCTCTTCTGGTAAACCCTGTTGAACCGAATTCATAATAGCATCGAGGTTGCCCGGCGTAATGTCGTTTGCAGCTAAAGCATTTTGCAACGCACTTAGCTGCTGTGCAGAACATTGAGCCTCGCACTCAATAGGACCTAACGCCATTGTCACTGGCAGCATGGCCAAGAGCAACCTGCGGCTAGTCATTTTACCGCCTCCAAGTTAGGTCATCATACCAAGCACGGTCGCAGACGATGGCACAGCAGGACTGAAAATAACTCGCCGCTTATTCACGTAAATGGCGGGTGTCTCTGCTTGGTATAAGAGCCGACGATATGCCTCACTCGCGAGGCAAGCTGAAAGCGTGCAAAGCCTTTTGTCAGCAGATGGGTCTAGTGGAAACTCATTAATTAGGGAAGCAATCTCGTGATGTGATAGGACCCCGGAGGCGGATTGCGACGCCGCAACAAAAAGCCTTAAACAAAGAGGGCCAAGAGACTGCCGCGTCCTATTTATCATGTCCGCAATTAGGGAAACCTCGGCGTCTGTTCGCGGCACTGCAGTCCATCGAAAAAGGCCTTCTCGGCTAATTCCTTTCACCAGCCAAGCAGGTCGGATCGTATTAATCGCAGTGAACATGCTATACTTGCAACCTCAGTTGGCCCCACCCCTTCGTCTAACCAATTTCAGGCATAAACACGTATGAATTCCAATCTCGCTGAAGTCGGCAAACCTACCCGATGGCCGCCGGGCCAAAGCGGCAATCCGGCTGGAAAACCGCCAGGCACTCGGACTGCCTTTTCTCAAGGTTTTATTCGCGATTTCGCGCTGGTCTGGGCTGAAGAGGGCTTAGAGGCCGTTCGCAAGGTAGCGAAGATGAGTCCCGAGACCTTTGTGGCGATCGCGGCTCGCATTTGTCCGAACGATGTCCGCCGCTTCGCAACCACTCGCAACTGTGAAAATTATCAGGTGAAAACAGGTGTCAAACATAACTGAAGTCAGCAGAGCGACCCAGTGGAAACCAGGCCAATCGGGTAATTTGAACGGTCGCCCCGTTGGTACTCGCCAAGCGTTCTCGGCTGGCTTCCTTCGTGACCTCGCCGAGGTCTGGTCGGAAGAAGGTCGTGAGACGATGGTCAAGACGGCTAGGACCAATCCAGACTGGGCGGTGAGGCACCCGCTTCCTGCGTCGGCAGCTCCGCCCCCCGCTGAGCGCTGGCGAAGTCGTCAACCCTGACGGCGTCTCCTCATGAGATAAGCGGCGCCAAACAAGATCAGGCACGTGACGGCTACGATGGTCACGGTTTGAATTAGGGTGTACATCGCGGCCAACCTCGGCATCGCGCGACGTAGTCTGTGTGGACCACATTATCCACTTCGCCATAGGATGCCGGCACTCACCAACCTCAGCCGGTAGAGCCTCTCCAAAAGGCTAATCCGATGGGCGTTATTCTGCCTTTGAGGTTGAGCCTCGTCATCCTCAGTAGCCGCGCTCACCGTGCGGTAGAGCGCGAGCGCAACAAGTCGATCGCGAATCGATGCGCTCATCCTGACAATTGAGCGGACTAGGTATGACACCTGCATGAAGGCCGCCGCCGGGTTAGAGGGGCCCTTTGTTTTTAACAAAAGGGCGGCCAAAGCCGCCCACAAAGTCGTATCCTTCGTTCATGCGCTCATTGCGACAAGATCAACGCCGAACCTTCAGGTTCTCTGCCGATGTCTTGCCCCTATTCGAGGCGAGTTCGAATTCGATGGCCTGCCCTTCATTGAGACTGCTAAGGCCAGCGCGCTCTACCGCCGAGATATGTACAAAGACGTCCTTGCCGCCACCTTGAGGCTGGATGAAGCCGTAACCCTTGGTGGTATTGAACCATTTCACGGTACCTGTAGGCATCTAAGTCTGCTCCGATCGAGTATTGCCGTGGGGGGTATATAGCATGCACGGTGCCGCCACGACCTGCGAAGGTCGGATCAAATCTTCGATGTGGATAATTCGAAGTCCTGGCTGAATGAGGCAGGAACGTAATGATGGACATGCTGGACGCGTCGGAAGCCCCGGCGCGGCAGGGGTACCACGCGATTTCTCACGCGCCGGGCCCCCGGACGCAGTGGAGGATCCCTCCCCACTGTCCCGATCTGAGGATAATCAGCGACAGTTACTGTTGACCTAAGGCACGCGGTATGTGGGTGCCCGGCGTTACATCGGGCCACTGCCTGTGACAGCGCCGACGCCATGCCCCGAGAGGGCCGTCGACTTTGACTGATCGCCACATGCCGGAGTGGTCCTTGTCGGGGACCACGCGGCCCATTCGCCGGCGGCGATAGAGCAATATCCAAGCATCGCCTTCCCGCGTCCATTTGAGCTGGGAGCGGGCAGAGAACTCTTCTTCGTCGGTCATGGAACTCCTAAAGTGCAAATTGGAATGCGAGTTATTTCGCCATTCAGTTGTAAAATCGACCTTTCAAATCATTCACGAATTTGGCCGGAGCAAATAGAACTGTTCGTTTTTTGACTATTCTCGGGACAGTCGCACTGCCGGCTTAGCCTATCAGTTTAGCGTCAGCCTGCCTGAGCGCTGACAGCACATGCTCAAGCACTGCACCAGGAGGCTTAGAGCTGGCGTCCGGAATGGCTTGGCGAACGGCGGCAACAACCTCTTTCATGACCTGCCAATCCTCCATTGAGAGATTGCCGGGCAGCGATTGCTCAATCGTGAGCTTGACCTCGGGGCCGATCAGTCGAGCGCAGACGGCAAAGAATGTTGCTGGGCTGGTCCTAGCCGTCTCGACCATCGTCTCACGACCTTCCTCGGACCAGACCTCGGCAAGGTCACGAAGGAAGCCCGCTGAGAAAGCTTGGCGAGTACCAACGGGGCGACCGTTCAAATTGCCAGACTGACCGGGCTTCCATTGGGTAGGTTTGCTGATTTCAGTTATGTTTGACACCTGTTTTCACCTGATAATTTTCACAGTTGCGGGTGGTTGCGGTCGCCAACCCAGAGCCCCTTGCGCTTCGAGGCTGAGATCTTGTCACGGATGGTTCGCAGAGCAACTTGCTTCATAACCGCTTGGTTGGGGTTCGAGTCCTGCCAGCCCCACCACGCATTTTCCCGCTAACGGAGATTTCCTGGTTCTCCTTATTAGTTCAAGTCGGATCGATGTCTTACGCTCTGCGCCTTTGCGGCGCGCCCCGCCGGCCGTCGCTCTGCCGAAGAAATCGGTCTTCAATCTCAGTGTAGACGCGATGCAGCCATTGCTCCGCGCGGTCGGCCCTCTCTCGATAGGTCACGCTTTCAGTTTCCAATTCTGCAATCCGATCTTCGGCTGCGCGCAGCTGATCGGAAAGCTTCTGAGCCATGCTCAACGCGCGACTGTTGTTTTGTTCAGCAACGCCGGCGGCCTTGTGAACCAATTGCAGTATTGTCTCTCCTGCTTTGTCGAGCTGGTCGACGTCGCCCGGAACGTTGTTAGGAGTGGGCGCAAACTGGATGACTTCCGAGTTCTGAGTAGACATTCCCGACCTCCCTGTCTCTCTCATCCGGACAGCATAAACCGTGGTGAGGCTGCCTTTTTTGGGGCAAGGCACTGGTTTCAGGCGATTTTCTCCACAGTTTTGTTTTAACCTGTGGATCAGGCCCCAAGCCACGCTTGATCGCTTCCCGACGTTCGCTTGTTTTTCAGCCGGTCAGCGCGATGCCGGCCCAGGATATCACCGCGGTCACAGCCTGGAGCACCTCGACACCAGCGAGCTGATCGGCGATGGCGCGCAGATAGTCGTCGCGGGGATCAACCGGCAGGAAACAACCGCGCGCGAGGCGGCCGCGACGTTCCATCGCCGTCCGAACCGAGCCTAGCATTTCGACGCTGGCATGTTTTTGGGGAGCTCGGACGAGGCCCGAGAGAGTTTCTGCATCCGCGACGCCAACGGGCAGGCCCTCGCCTATGTCTATACGAGGATGAGCCCGGTCGCCGCATGGCGATTAAGCGCTTAACTCGCGACGAGGGCGCGGCACGGAATTGGGAGTGGCCGGAAAGAATGTCGGTCAATCTGGCGGGCGCGCGGAGTGACTTTGCAAAATCAGACGGAGGGTTTTATGCGTGCCGGTCTCGTCTCATTAGGATTTGCCATAACCCTCTTGTCTGCTTCGCTTGCTCATGGGCAAATAATGTCTCGGGCGGTGAACTCCCCAGTTTCGGCGGACGATCAGTGCCGATGCCGCGCGCCGTAAGCAGACATAATGAAATCCGGCCGCAACCTTCACGGTCGGACGCGCAAACTTCATAAGCGCCCGGATGTGTTTGTGGAGCCTCTCTTCACTGCGAAGGTAACCTCGCCGCAGCGCAGGATGGATCCCACGCGGCCTTGGCGAAGATCATCAAATATAGCGGTACGCTTGAACGTTACGCTGGCGACGGCGTGACGGTACGTGCGCTAAGCGTTCCGGAGTGCGGCGTCTGGAAGAACTGATTAAGCAGGGCTATGTGGAGCACGTCGGCACCGCCTATCGCGCCACGGACAAGGTGAACATCCCCGACCTGCAGAAGAAGCTGCAGCGGCGAATAGACATGGTTTGCAGAGACTGCGAAGAGGTTGGCGGAAGTGGGCGGTTCGGGTTCGATAGGCCCGCAGTGACTTTACCGCACCACGAGCGCATAAGAAGTCACTGCTCTCCAATTAGAAGCGGCACGCGCCAATGGCAGAAGGGCTGAGAATGCACCATCGGCTAAAGCACCTAATTGGACGTCGCCCTCAACTACGCTACGCTTTTGTCCTTTGCACCGTCGCCATACTCAATGTGCTTCCGGGTTGCGTAACAACGACGGTTGCGACCCAAATGGCCTGGGTCAGAACAGATGGACGCAGAATAACCGATGATCCGGCGTTATTTCAGCAAGGCAAGACTGACATCGCCCTTTGCCACGCCGATCTTGACGCTGGATCGGCGAATGAAACAGCGCGCACCTGCATGGCCCAGAGAGGCTATGCTTTGGTTCAGAAAGATCAAGCTGAGGAAGTGCGTGCGGCGTATGCCACAGCGGCTCAAAGGAAACCAAAGCCACCAGATGATGCCACCCGGTAGGTAGAGCCTGTGCCCGTCCTGCAAATTCGTCCAACGTACATCTCTAAAGCCTCTGCTGTGGTAGTGTAAGCAAACGCGGCCCATTAGCGGTTCAGAAGCTCGCGTGCCTACAAAGCAGTGGTGCGATGCAGCAGATTGCGGACTGGCTTCAGAGGCTTGGCCTCGGGCAATACGCCAAAGCGTTTGCCGAGAATGACATTAACTTTGCCGTCCTGCCTGATCTGACCGACCAAATGAACTCGGCTTCACTCGGTCATCGTCGTCAGTTGCTTCGCGCGATAACCGAACTAAAGGGCAGCGAGGAAGGCACGCCCAAACCTTCCACCGAGAACATTGCACCTATTGCACCGCATGACACTGCGGAGCGCCGTCAGGTAACAGTGATGTTTTCAGACTTGGTGGGCTCAACGGCTCTCTCCGCCCGCATGGACCCCGAAGACCTCCGCGAGGTCATTACGGCCTACCAGAAGTGCGTCGCAGAGACCGTGCAACGCTTCGACGGCTTCGTTGCGAAGTACATGGGCGATGGGGTCCTTGTTTACTTTGGGTATCCCCAAGCCCACGAGGACGACGCAGAGCGGGCCGTGCGCGCAGGGCTGGAGTTGGTTGCTGCAGTGGGTGCCCTGAAGACCCACGCGCCCCTGCAGACCCGTATCGGCATCGCAACGGGTCTGGTGGTTGTCGGCGACCTGATCGGCTCCGGCGCTTCTCAGGAGCAAGCCATCGTAGGCGAGACGCCAAACCTTGCAGCGCGGCTGCAGGGGCTTGCGGAGCCGAACAGCGTCGTGATTGCCGAGAGCACGCGTCGTCTGCTAGGGGATCTGTTCACTTATAAGGAACTTGGCGGGACGCACCTCAAGGGATTTGCCGAACCAGTGCCAGCTTGGAACGTGGTCGGTGAAGGTGCCGCCGACAGTCGTTTCGACGCGCAGCACGGGGCGTCAATGACCCCCTTGATTGGGCGCGACCAGGAGCTCGCGCTGCTGCTCGACCGGTGGGAGCGGGCGAAGGAGGGCGAAGGACAAGTGGTCCTGCTTTCCGGTGAGCCAGGCATCGGTAAGTCCCGCCTCGTCCGCAGCCTTCGTGAGCGGCTCGCTGGAGAGTCGCACACGTTGCTTCGCCACTTCTGCTCGCCCTATCACACCAACAGCGCGCTCCACCCAATCATCGGCCTGCTGGAGCGTGGGGCCGAGCTGCGGCCAGGAGATCCTCCGGACCGTCAGCTGGATAAGCTTGAGGCCATGCTTGCACTTGCGGTGGCGGATGTCGAAGAAAGCGCCGCGCTATTCGCGGACCTGCTAGGAATAAACACCTCAGGGCGCTACCGGCGCCTAGACCTTAGCCCGCAGCTCAAGAAGGAGAAAACCTTCCAGGCGCTTCTTGAGCAGTTCGCAGGCTTGGCGGTGCGCCAGCCGGTGCTGTCACTCTATGAGGACGTGCACTGGATCGATCCAAGCATGCTTGAACTGTTGGGCCGGGTTGTCGATCGGGTGCAGCGGATTCCGGTGCTGGCGGTGATCACATTCCGGCCGGAGTTCATTCCGCCCTGGAAGGGGCATGGGCACGTCACCGCACTGTCGCTTAGTCGGCTCGGGCGGCGGCAAGGTGCTGCTATGGTCGGCCGAGTGACCGCCGGCAAGTCGCTTCCAGCAGAAGTACTGGAGCAGATCCTGGCAAAGACCGACGGCGTCCCCTTGTTCGTTGAGGAGCTCACCAAAACAGTGATTGAGTCCGGCCTCCTACGAGATCAGGGCGACTGCTACGAACTCGCGGGGCCACTGCCGCCGCTCGCGATTCCGGCGACGCTGCAGGATTCGCTGATGGCTCGGCTCGACCGGCTGGCGCGGGTTAAGGAGCTGGCCCAGATGGCCGCCTGCATTGGGCGGGAGTTCTCTCACGAGCTCCTTAGGGCAGTGTCATCTCTGAGCGACTCCGCGCTCCGGGACGCACTGGCCCAGCTGCTCGACGCGGAGCTGGTCTTCCGGCGTGGCGCACCATCTGACGCTCGCTATAGTTTCAAACATGCTCTGGTTCAAGACGCAGCCCGCGAGAGCCTGCTGAAGACCAAGCGGCAACACATCCATGCGCGCATCGCCACCGTTTTAGAGGAGGGGTTTCCTGCGGTTGCAGAGACAGAGCCCGAGACGCTGGCCCAGCATCTCACCGAAGCGGGCTTGGCTGACAGGGCCGTCGCTTATTGGATGCGGGCCGGGAGAAACGCTGTCGAGCGATCCGCCAATCTGGAGGCAATCAGCCATCTTTCGAAAGGACTGGAGGGTCTCAAGTCGCTCCCGGAAGGTCCGGAGCGCGACCGGCAGGAGCTCGCGTTGCAGACTGCGCTCGGCACTTCGCTGATCGCCGTCCACGGTTACGCGGCGCCGCAAACTGGCGCTGCCTATCGTCGTGCACGCGCGCTGGCCGAACGGCTCGGAGACGCGGGGGCGCAGTTCGCCACGTTCAGCGGTGAATTCACATATCACTTCGTACGTGGCGACTACGGCATGATGCGCCAAATAACCGATGAAGCGCGGCGCGCGTCCGACCGGACGGAAGATCCGATTCTTCGGCTTGCGGCCCACCGTCTATCGGGCCTCACGGCTATGCATTTTGGGGCGTTTGCCGAGGCGCGATCCGAATTTGAGACGATCTTGCGCCTCTACGAGCCGAGCCAACATCGTCCGCCGGCGGTCCACTATGTCCACGATCCCAAGATCTCGGCGTTGCCGTATATGGCCGTTATCCTCTGGATCTTGGGGTATCCGCAGCAGGCACGACGCTGGAGCGTCGAGGCACTCCAGTACGCCAAGGTGCTCAACCAAGCGACCCTAACTGCTCATGTCAGAGTTTATGGCGGTGCCGGGCTCGACGAGCTCCTTCGGGACACAACGGCCGTGCGCGAGCACGCGGACGCGATTATCGACCTCGCCGATCAGCACAACCTGCATTATTTCAGACTAAGCGGCCTGATCCTTCGAGGCTGGGTAATGGCCCAGGAAGGAGAATTCAACCGCGGCGTGACGCTCATGCGTCAGAGTGCCAGGGAGCGGCTCGCATTGGGAGTTGGCTGGTATCAGATTCGATACTTGTGCATGCTCGCGACAACCCACTTGCAACAGCGCGCTGCCGAAGACGGCTTGCGCGTCATCGCAGAGGCGAAAGACCTCGTCGCGCGAGACGATGAGCACATGTGGGAGGCGGAACTTAAGCGAATTGAGGGCGAGCTCGGCCGCGTACAAGGCACTTCGGCGTTCGAGATCGAGACGTGTTTCGAACAGGCGCTGCAGGTGGCGCGTTGCCAAAGCGCCAAGTCATTCGAGTTGCGCGTCGCAATGAGCCTCGCGCGCCTCTGGCGTGACCAGGGCAAGCCGCAGCATGCGCGCGAACTGCTTGGCTCCGGTTTACGGGTGGTTCACGGAGGGTTTCGACACGCGCGATCTGAAGGAGGCGAAGGCGTTGTTGGAGGAGTTGGCGGCGTGACTTGACACACCCAGCCGGGCCTTGTCCCCGCCGTGTTGAAGACGGTGAGCGCCCGCCCATGTGCAAGCGGGCGCTCGTCCGAGGCGATTTACTTCTTTGCTTCTTGCGGCGCTGCCGGCGTTGGCGAGGTTGATCGGGCGCGTAAAGTCGCCGAGGAGATGGTAGCGCGCGCGACCAGAATTGGTCACGTCGGCGCTGCCGTCTATGGGCATTTCCACTTCGCCATGTTCGAGATGATGCGCCGGAACCCCGCTGGAGCGGCGCCGCATATCGAAGCTCTCATCGACCTCGCGCGCACACACGCAATGCCAACCTGGACGGCCTACGGCCGTTTCCTCCGGCCATGGTCGCGTCGGCATTTGGAGGGATCGGATGCTGGGCTCTCTGAAATGCGCGCTGGAATCGCGGCCTGCCGCGAGCAGGGAGTTGGCAACTTCATTCCGCTCGCCGCGACGGCGCTGGCAGAGGGAGAAGTGGAAGCGAGCGAGATCGAGGCTGCCCTTGCCACTATCGACCGCGTTATCGCCGATAGCGAGCACACGGGACAGCGTTGGTTTATTGCTGAGAGCCACCGCATCCGCGGCAATATTCTGCTCAAGCGCGATCTGGCGAACACCGCGCCAGCCGAGGAAGCGTTCCTGACGGCCATCGCCATCGCGCAGCAGCAGAAGGCGCGAGGTTTCGAGCTGCGCGCGGTGCTGGCGCTGGCGAAGCTTTATCAATCAGCCAACCGCGCCGCCGACGCCCACGCCGTCCTCGCGCCAGCGCTCGCAGACTTTTCGCCGACGCCCGAATTTCCTGAGATCGCGGAAGCGCAAATGCTGCTCGCAACGCTGCCGCCGTGAGCCAATCAAAGGAGGCGGCGACTTCCGAAATTGGCCCTTCGCGACATTTCGTTGCAACGCAATTATTCGTCGCTTTCGGGGTCGGTGAATGCTCCGCGTAACCGTTGGTCGCAAATCCCTTGCCGAGATCGAAACCCGGAGCCAAACTCTCGCGTCTGGTTTGCCGGGCGAATTCATGAGCTCACGGCCTAATTAGCAGCTCTTCGGGACAGCAATGACCAGTCCACGTAGCGGTTCGCAATCCGAGTCGGCTTCGCCAACGCTCCGGTCGTCCCATGCGCAAAATCTTTGTTACGCCGACGTGCCGGTGACCTGCCCGCGTGGCTCGACGCTCAGCCACCGATAGAGGAACCCGCCCAGGATGCCACCGACGAGCGGTGCGATCCAGAACAACCAGAGCTGCGTGAGCGCCGCGCCGCCGACGATCAGCGCAGGTCCGGTAGAGCGCGCCGGATTGACCGACGTATTGGTGCGTCGGCGGCGCGGTTGGCTGATTGATAAAGCTTCGGATCGCCGTCAGGAACGCTTCCTCGGCTGGCGCGGTGTTCGCCAGATCGCGCGGGTCACTACGATCTTCTTTCGGCGCTGCTGACGGAAGTCGTGATGACCATGTTGTTCCTGTTCGTCATCATGGGCTCGACGCACGGCAAGGCGCCGGCCGGCTTTGCGCCGCTGGCGATCGGCCTTTGCCTGACGCTCATTCACCTTGTGAGCATTCCGGTCATCGCCCTTGGCGATGGCATAGAGCAGGAGCGCAGAACCTCTCGCATGTTCTGAGGCAGCCCGTGCAGCGGCGCGAATTCATCACTCTTCTTTGCGGCGTGGCCGTCGCCTGGCCGCCCGCGGCGCACGCGCAGCAGCCGGAGCGGATGCGGCTGATTGGCGTGCTGATGGGCTATTCTGAGAATGACTTGGAAGGGCAGGCCCAGATCGCAGCGTTCCGGGACGGGCTCCAGAAGCTCGGGTGGATGGAGGGCCGCAACATCCGGATCGACACTCGCTGGGTGACAACTACCGACGCGGAGTTGATGCAACGATTCGCGAAGGAACTCGTCGCGCTACAGCCCGACCTCATTCTGTCGAGCAACACGCCCACGACGGCCGCGCTGCTGCAACAAACGCGCACCATCCCTATCGTTTTCGCGACAGTCGGCGATCCGATCGGCAGCGGCTTCGTAGCGAGCTTCCCGCGGCCGGGCGGCAATGTCACCGGTTTCATCACTGTCGAGGGCTCGCTGGGCGGGAAGTGGCTGGAGCTGCTCAAGGAGATTGCGCCGCGCGTCAATCGGGTCGCGTTCCTGCTCAACCCCTCAACGGCGACGTATGCCGAATCTTACCTGAACGCCTTCAAAGCCGCCGCAGCGTCCGTCGCAGTGCAGGCAATTGCTGCACCTGTTCACGACAGGTTCGAGTTCGATGCCGTCATTGCTGCACAGGCTCGCGAGCCGAATAGCGGCCTGATCGTGTTGGCGGACGCCTTCACGGTCACCCATCGCGTAGAGATCACATCGCTGGCGGCTCGCTACCGTCTCCCTGCCATCTATCCGTTCCGTCTTTTCGCTGAGGTCGGCGGCCTGCTGTCCTACGGCGTTGACTTGGCCGATAATTTTCGCCGAGCGGCGACCTATGTAGATCGCATCCTCAAGGGCGAGAAACCGAGCGAGCTTCCGGTGCAGGCCCCGACCAAATACGAACTAATTATCAACCTCAAGACCGCCAAAGCGCTCGGCCTTACCATTCCACATAACCTTCTGGTGCTCGCCGACGAGCTGATCGAGTAAGCGCCCCGCGATGTCGCCTAATGGCCCAACGCGACCAATTTCTCTTCAGGACCTGACGTCAGCTTTTGGGGCGAAGCGGAAGTAGGCCGGGCGGCAGAGTTCGCTGGCTCCGTCGAAAATGACCCGAAAGCGACCTCGCGCTCGCAAGGCTTTTTGATCTCGATCAAGGTATCGCTGGCCATGCTCAGTTTCATTCTTGGGCATGAAGGCGAAAGATTTTGCCGTCGTTAAGCGCCCAACATTGGCCGAGGTCACCAAGCATCCATCGATTGGGTTTGCCAACTATGAGCGGCGTCTGGAATCGATGCAATCTGTCATGCAATCGATCCAGCAAACCTATCTCGGAACCCGTGAGCGCGCCGTTGTTGTGCTCGAAGGCTGGGATACCGCAGGTAAGGGTGGAATTGTTCGCAGGCTCGGCTGGGCATTAGACCCAAGAAGCTTCAAAGTATATCCAATTGCCGCGCCACTATCGCACGAACGCGGCCGGCACTATCTGCAACGCTTTTGGGAAAAGCTCCCAGACCCTGGACAGATCGTCGTTTTCGATCGCTCCTGGTACGGGCGAGTTTTGGTCGAACGGGTGGAGGGTTTCGCCAGCAAGCACGAATGGCAGAGAGGCTACGAAGAGATCAACGAATTCGAACGCATGATGGTCGCGGACGGCATTCGGATTGCGAAAATCTTTTTGCACATAACCCCAGCCGAACAAGTGCGCCGGTTCAAAGACCGGCTCAGCAACCCACTCAAGCGTTGGAAGCTCTCGTACGAAGATTTCCGCAATCGATCACGTTGGGCGGACTATGAGGTGGCGATTGAAGACATGATGGAGAAAACCTCCCATAGGTTGGTTCCTTGGTATTTGATACCGGCAAATGATAAGCTATATGGCCGCCTCGCTGCATTTACGATATTGATCGAGGTCCTGGGCAAGGGATTACACCTAAAGCCACGTCCTCTGGACCCGAAGGTCGCAGAGATGGCGAAGCAACTATTTGACCTTGCCGTAACCTAGCGACCGTGCCGCGGCTACTCCAGAATTAATCAGATACTCAAACAGAGATATCTTCGGCTACCGACGAGCAGATGGATTACGCTGCCGAATGTCGCTTGGTGACCCACAACGTCATTCGCGCCGGCTTCAAAAAGAATACGTGACGCGCCAACAAAAGCGGCAAGTTTGAAAGCTAGAGGCAAACAGGCCATAGCGGACGCTAGCACGGGCGCCTGCGAGCTGATCGAATGATGCGTTCAACTATTCGTTGATGTGCTAAGCTGGAATGGCGGAGAAGAAAGGGAGCACTCCAATGGCATCCAACGTTGAGGCTACAAAAAGGGCCTATGAAAGCCAGGTCAATCTGGCAACTTGAACGGTCGCCCCGTTGGTACTCGCCAAGCATTCTCGGCAGGCTTCCACCGGGATTTGGCTGAGATTTGGGCCAAGCACGGCCGCGAGACGATGATCAAGACGGCACTCGGTAGCAGCTTCACTGCACCATAAACCAGCGCTTTCACATTCGCCCGACCGTTCGCCGCGTTGCTAATCACCATGCCGCCGAATGCCGGGAATGACTTGCCGTCGATGCCTATCGTAGTGTCGTCACATTATACCGATGTATGGATCCATTGGTCCTCTCAGATAACAGGCATCTACCAAGGTGTACTGAGCTGAACGGCGCACCTACGCTACGTTGGGCGGGTCGGGGCAAGCCGGCGATAAAGCGCGAGTTGAGTAAAATGCGTCACGCCAAGAACTTCCATCCCGAATGGGATCATGTCCCAGTCGCGAACAGATTTCTAATAGCGATAGCCATTGGCGCGATAGCTGGCGGAGGAGTAGTTTTATCGCTCGCTGATGTCTCGACTGGCCAAGCGTCGGTCGCGGCGCACGTATTGGCGGCACCCGCCCAAGCTCTGTTGGGCGCGCCCGAGGCTGCACAGCCACACGCGCAATCAGTCGTCGAGTCCGCATTGGATTCAGGGACCGATGATCGCTTGGGTGCTGCCGTAAACGGCACGAACCCGAAGATTGTGGAGCCGGCTGGCATTGCGAAAGCTCTGACTGAGGCCGGCCCCAATGATGCGTCGGTAAACGTTGCGACCCCGCCGTCGTCGACAGCCGCGCCGGCGGAAAACAAAACGACCAAGAATCGCCGCGTTGCGCGTCACGTAGAGCCGAGAGTTGCGCGAGGAGGCTATGGCGCTTGGGGCTGGGGCGGGAGCGCGTCTCACTTGTACTAACGGCATCACCCCCGATGCCTCGAATACGCGCTGGGCTCCGCGGGGACTTGGTTGCCCTACGTCATGGGCGGGTTGGCCGTAGGCGAAGTTCAAGCTTGGGACGCGCTTACACCATCATCAGGGCAGGCATTCAGAGGCGGTTGGACAGTCGGTGCCGGCGTAGAAACATTGCGCGCTCCAAACTGGAGTATCTTTATATGGACCTTGGGTCCACGCAATTATTTGATGTCGTCCCCGGTGTTGCCGAAACGGTCAGTTTCAAAGCCAATCTGGCTCGTGCTGGCATAAACACGGAGGGGCCAAGAACATTCGTCACGAAATAAATAAGAACACACTTCGATCACCTACGCGCCAGCTTCGATAAGATAATTCATTCTCGGGTTTTCAGCAATCGATGGGCGATTGCGGTTTGGACCGGCTGCGATGCCTTACACAAAGGCCTCAGGACTCTTCTTCGCTACCTTGCGAACGGCCTCTAAGCCCTCTTCAGCCCAGACCAGCGCGAAATCGCGAATAAAACCTTGAGAAAAGGCAGTCCGAGTGCCTGGCGGTTTTCCAGCCGGATTGCCGCTTTGGCCCGGCGGCCATCGGGTAGGTTTGCCGACTTCAGCGAGATTGGAATTCATACGTGTTTATGCCTGAAATTGGTTAGACGAAGGAGGTGCGGGGCGAGCTCCGGGTCTTGCAATCCGACCCTGACGATCGTCGCGCTGGCGATCCGCCAAGCGGATTACATCCATCATGAGATGAGCGCCGGCACGATCTGAAGGCTGCATGTGGCTCCGTCTTCGGGAGTCCTGGGAAAGGATTTCTTGGTGCGAGCGTAGGTCATCGGTCAGGGTTCGTCGCATCTACTGGTCCGTGGAGTTCGGCAAGCACGGGGAGCGATAAGCTTCTGTGTCGCCCGGTGACCACCGAGCACAGCAATTTGGTCGCGATCGGGTAGAAAGCGGACATCGCGCAGACATCGTTGATCGGTCGAGATTCCAAATGTTAGATTGAATTTAATTTAATGGAAGTATCCCATGCCTTGCATTAGATCATTTGTGGTACGAGTGCAGATTACCGCCTCAGTTCTGCGAAGCCGTTGCGGCTTGACGCTCACCGACTAATCTTCGGTTTCTTCATCATCCGGTAGACGACGCGCGGGCAGGCGCTCGCGTAAAGGGGCTAGTTGACAGTTGCTCAATCGATCACGCGTGCTCTTCCGAGATATCGCGGTTGGTATAATCCGGCATCAGTATCGTGGCGATGATGCTCACAAGAGCGCAGGCAGCGATGTAGCAGGCGATCGCGTATCCTGATCCCGTCCATGCCAGCAAAACCGTGGCGATGAGTGGTGCGGGGCCGCCGCCGGTGACAGCGGCGAGATGATAACCCAACGAGCAGCCACTATAGCGCAGTCGTGGGGTGAAGCACTCCGCAATCAGCGCTGCTTGCGGCCCGTACATAAGGCCGTGCATCATCCATGAAAACACGATGCCAATGAACATCAACGCCGGCACTAGGGAGTTCAACATGGCGAAATAGATGAACCCGAAAATTCCCATACCAATAGCGCTGAGCAGGTACATGCGCTTGCGTCCGATCCGATCCGAGAGATAACCGGAAAGCGGAGTGACAATGAACGACAGGAGGCAGCCAGCGATCACTCCTGATAGGATGAAGTCACGCCCAGCATGTAGCACTTGCGACCCATAAACAAAGACAAAAGCCAGATAGATGTAGGCTGGCGCAATCTCCCCTGTTTTCGCCAGAGCCGCGAGGACGATTTCTTTCGGCTGACGTCGGATCACCTCTAGCACTGGCGCTTGCTCGACCCGTTTTTGCGCCAACAATCGCTGGAAGGCGGGCGTTTCGAGAACGCCCAATCGGATGTACAGCCCGACTGCGGCCATCACGATGCTCAGCAGAAACGGCATGCGCCAGCCCCAGACCAAGAACTGGTCG
>CAVREN010000040.1:0-67689 GCA_963720115.1 uncultured Alphaproteobacteria bacterium | reverse complement strand
TGGCGTCGACGAGCGTGATGCCCGGCGTCACCAGCCCGCGCTCGAGGAGCGTCGAGAACGGCACTCGCGGCGCTTCGCGCGCGGTCATGAAGGAGGCGAGCGCCGGCTCGGCCATCGGCTCGACCGCGGCGATACGCTCTTCGGCCGCCGCCGCATATTCGGCCTCTCGCTCAATCCCGATGAAGCGCCGGCGCAGCCGCCGCGCCACGGCGCCGGTCGTGCCGGTGCCGGAAAACGGGTCGAGCACCAGATCGTCCGGCCGCGACGCGGCGAGAATGATGCGCGCTAAGAGCGCCTCGGGCTTTTGCGTCGGATGCAGCTTCTTGCCGTCGCCGCCTTTGAGCCGCTCCTCGCCGGTGCAGAGCGGAAAGAGCCAATCGGAGCGCATCTGAATGTCGTCGTTGCCGGCTTTCAGCGCCTCGTAATTGAACGTATAATTGCGTTTCGAGGCATCGCGCGCGGCCCAGATCAGGGTTTCGTGCGCGTTGGTGAAGCGCCGGCCGCGGAAATTCGGCATCGGGTTCGATTTGCGCCAGACGATGTCGTTCAAGATCCAAAATCTGAGGTCCTGCAGTATCGTGCCGACGCGGAAAATGTTGTGATAGGAACCGATCACCCACAATGTCGCGTTCGGCTTCATCAGCCGGCGGCAGGCGGTGATCCAGGCGCGGCTGAAATCGTCGTAGGCGGCGAAGCTCGAGAATTTGTCCCATTCGTCGTCGACCGCGTCGACGCGCGAATCGTCCGGGCGCTTGAGATCGCCTTGGAGCTGAAGATTGTACGGCGGATCGGCAAAGACGAGATCGACCGAGGCGGCCGGCATTTTTGCCATTTCGGCAACGCAATCGCCGACCAGGATGCTGGGCGACGCGGCGGACTCAAAACTCACGCGGGGCGTCCTGAGGGACGCCCCGCGACGCGACACAACCATGACTCAGAACTCTGAACACAGGCGACGCGAGATCGGCGACGCGGGACCTACAACCGACAATAAGGATGATGCCGTCCCAAGGTAAAAATCGGCTTAATCAAAACGTCGTCCAACTAGGCAATAAATGCCGGGAAACATTTGGTTAATGCCGTCGCCTGGGTGACGTTGGCAATGATGGTAACACGCTGCGGCATCGCTGCTGCGAAGTTCGAAAAGCCAAGAGCCGCGAGGAGATATATGATCGCGTGACGCCGTTCGATTGAAGTGCCTTGCGCGCGCCGGCGGCGACCGCGCGGGGACTGAAAGTGGTTCAGGCAAATCGGTGGGCTTGCGATGGAACAAACAAGCCGCATCGGGCGATGGATTTGCGAAGGAGAATAAGCAATGCGTACCGATGATTTTCGTCCCAGCGACAATGTCGAGGACAATCGCGAAGCGCGCGGCGGTATACCCGGCGGAGCCGGCGGCCTCGGCATCGGCACCATTGTCATTGTCGGTCTGATCAGCTGGTATTTCGGTATCGATCCGAGCGTGCTGCTCAATGGAGCGCAGATCCTTACCGGCGGCGGAACTAGCACCCAACAGAGCGGTACGGCGCCGCCGGTTACCACCGGCACGCCCAACGATCCGACCGGCAAGTTCGTCGCGCTGGTGCTCGGCGATACCGAAGACACCTGGAAGGAAATCTTCGCGGCCAGCGGTCGCACCTATCATCCGCCGCGGCTGCGCCTGTTCAGTGGCGCCGAGCAGGGCGGCTGCGGCCTGGCGCGCTCGGCCATGGGGCCGTTCTATTGTCCGAACGATCAGCGCGTCTATCTCGACATCGCATTCTTCGACGATCTGCAGAGGAAATTTGGCGGCTGCGCGAACAGCAACGCCTGCAAGTTCTCGGAGGCTTACGTGATCGCGCATGAGGTCGGCCACCACGTGCAGGACGAACTCGGCATTCTGCCGCGCGTGCGTCAGGAACAGCAGGCTTCCGCCAACAAGGCGCAGCAAAACGCGCTGCAGGTGCGCGTCGAGCTGCAGGCCGATTGCCTCGCCGGCATCTGGGCGAACCGCGCGCAGCGAAAGCACAATTTCCTCGATCCGGGCGACGTCGATCAGGCGCTGCAGACCGCGTCGGCGATCGGCGACGACCGCCTGCAAAGAGAAACGCAAGGCTATGTCGTGCCCGACGCCTTCACCCATGGAACCTCGGAACAGCGCAAGCGCTGGTTCATGCGGGGATTGAAGGAAGGCGACATCGCCGTCTGCAATACTTTCGCGGCGAACCCGCTTTAGTGCTATTATTTGTGTTTGCTCCCGCACAGGCGGGAATCCGGAAGGCGCGCTTACATCCGGTCGCGGGACGAGCGGGCCTCTGGTCGCGTAAGGTTTGCCCATGCCAGGGATCGACGACAGCAAACAATTCGTGCCGCTCAAGATCGCGGTGCTGACGGTTTCAGACTCGCGCAACCTCAAGGACGACAAATCCGGCGCGCTCTTGGTGCAGCGGATCGGCGCGGCCGGCCATCTCGTCGCCGAGCGCAGCATCGTACCGGACGACATCGAGGCCATTCGCGCGCGCGTCAAAGCCTGGATCGGCGACCCGGTGGTGGACGTGATCATCACCACCGGCGGTACCGGCTTCACCGGCCGCGACGTCACGCCGGAAGCGGTCGAGCCTCTGTTTGAGAAAAAGATGGACGCCTTCTCGGCGCTGTTCCTGGTGGTCAGCTTTCAGAAGATCGGCACGTCGGCGGTCCAGTCGCGCGCCACCGCCGGCGTCGCCGGCGGGACTTACATTTTTTGTTTGCCGGGCTCGCCGAGCGCTTGCCGCGATGCCTGGGACGAAATCCTGGTGCATCAGCTCGACTATCGCCACCGGCCCTGCAATTTCGTCGAGATCATGCCGCGGCTCGACGAGCATTTGCGGCGGGAGAAGGCACGCACGCCGTCGGGCTGAGCGGGCACCGGCTACAAATCCAAATCCCAGTGCTCGCTGACGACCGGGCGGCCCCAGCTCTCGTGGTGTTCCGAACGCATCAGTTTGAACCCGGCTTGCTGATAGATGTGGCGCGCCGCGGTGAGCACGCTGTGCGTCCATAGCGTCATCTTCTGGTAGCCGGCGTCGCGCGCAAAACGGATGCATTCGTCGGTGAGGTGGCGGCCGAGCCCAAGCCCGCGCGCTTTCGGATCGACCAGCAGCAGGCGGATGCGCGCGACCGCCTCGGAATCCCTCGCCAGCATGATCGAACCGACATTCTCGCCGTCCATCTCGGCGATCCAGCAGCGTTCGCGCTTCTCGTCGAATTTGTTGACGAAGTCGGCGACGATTTGCGCGCACACGCCTTCGAACGGCGCCACCCAGCCGTATTCCTGCGCGTAAAGCTCGGCGTGACGTCTGACGATCCAGCCGAAATCGCCGTGTCGCGGCGGGCGCAGGTCATACCGGCGCTGTGGCGGCGAATTCTTCGGCGGCGGTCCGTCCAATAATTCTTCGATCGTCGCCATCGCCGCGATCAGCCGCGCCTCGTCGGCTCCCGACAGCCGGCCGAGCATTTCGGCGGTGGCGAGCTGCGAGCGCCGATCGAGCGGTGCAAACGCCTTTCGCCCGCGCGCCGTCAGCGCGAGATGGTTTTGCCGGGCGTCGCTCGCCGAGGCTTTGCGCACGATCAGCCCGCGCTTTTCGAAGCTGCGCAGCGTTCGGCTCAGATAGCCGGCGTCGAGATCGAGCGCGCAGCCGATATCGGTTGCGGTCGGCGCGCCGCCTTTGAAAATCTCGTAGAGTACGCGCGCTTCGGCAAGAGAATAGGGGCTGCCGAGATAGGTCTTACGCAGCACGCCGAGCTGGCGCGTGTAGAAGCGATTGAACCGCCGCACCCGGGCGATGCGATCGGGGCTCACCCGATCCTGCGCCCGATCCTTCTCGCGATCGTTGGCGGCGCTCCGTCCGCTATGCGGGCGTTTGCCCGCGCGGCTTCGATCAGTGTTTCCCGACATGCGGGGAGCCTCGGCCAGATACTTGACTAAGTCAAGTATTAGCCCGGAATGCCCGGGTCGAGAATCTTGCAATGCGGCGTCGGCCGATGCGGCGGAGAAGATCGCCTTCCGGATCTGCCGCATGCTCGGAATGGCCGCCGCTCTGGTGATAGAAATCCGCCGCGATCACGAGGCCTTGTTCCGGCCTAAGCCGTGTGCCGACGGCGCTGGCAACGAGAGCCAGCGCCTCACGCAGCGCCGATTGCGCCGGTAGCGCACGCCGGAAGACGGCGGCGTGAAAATCACGCACCGGGCGCTCGACGAAGCTCCGCATTTCGCCGATCCAAGGTGTGTCGAGCACGATCCCGGGTTGCAGGAATAGAAGCCATGGCGCGCGCGCCGCATCCGCGGCGGCGTGCAGCCGGCGGCCGAGCGGGTCGTCGGCGGCAAGGAGCTTACAGCCGGCAATATCCGCGACGGCCGGCGTGTCGTCGCGCGACCCGGCGTCGGCGATGAGCACCTCCGTGATGAGGCCCGAGGTCGCGCCCGGCACCAGGGCGGCGAGCGTCCGCACCAGCGGCCGTTCCGAATCGCGGGTCGCGATGATCACACTCAGCATTCGCTACCGATCGCGCCCGGGCAGTGCTTGGTCGGGGAATCCAGCGCGAGCTTTACGGCGCTTGCCGCTGCTTTCCAACCTTTTCCGGATGCTCACGGTAAGTTGTTCTTGTTTTGTTCTAAGCATCGCGCTACCTTATGGCCATGACCCGATCGTCTGCTTTGAGACGCCCGCCGGCGCCGCTGCCCTCAGCGCCGGCGGGCGAGGCAGGTACCGCCGTCGAGCGCGACCGCCGGCGCGGCCGCGGCGCCCATTCGAACGCGTCGGGCCGCTATGAGACGCTCGCTCGCGTCGCCTTCGACGACGGCTGGGAGAAGATCGAGGACCTGCCGCCGTTCAAGACGACGGTGACGGTCGATGCCACGCGCAAGATCATCACCCGCAACGACTCTCCCGATATTTCTTTCGACCGCTCGATCAATCCCTATCGCGGCTGCGAGCACGGCTGCGTCTATTGCTTCGCGCGGCCGACCCACGCCTATCTCGGGCTGTCGCCCGGGCTCGATTTCGAATCGAAGCTGTTCATGAAGCCGAACGCGGCGGAACTGTTAGAGCGCGAATTGTCGGCACCTGGTTATGTACCAAAAGTCATCGCCATCGGCACCAATACCGATCCGTATCAGCCGATCGAGCGGCGCCATCAGATCATGCGGCGCATCCTCGAAGTGCTGGAGCGCTCCGGCCATCCGGTCGGCATCGTCACCAAGTCGGCGCTGGTGCTGCGCGACCTCGACATTCTCGCCCGCATGGCCAAGCGCGATCTGGTCAAAGTGGCGATCTCGGTAACGACGCTCGACGCAAAGCTCGCGCGCACCATGGAGCCGCGCGCCTCGACCCCGCCGCGGCGGCTCGAAGCTTTGCGGCAATTGGTAAGGGCCGGCGTGCCGGCCTCGACGCTAGTGGCGCCGGTGATCCCGGCGCTCAACGATGCGGAGATCGAGCGCATCCTCGATGCGGTCGCGGAAAACGGCGTGCGGCACGCCGGCTATGTGCTCCTTCGCTTGCCGCTGGAAGTGCGCGACCTGTTCCGTGAATGGCTGGTGGCGAATTTTCCCGATCGCTACCGGCATGTCTTCAAGCTCATCCGCGATATGCGCGGCGGCAAGGATTACGACTCGACGTTCGGCACGCGCATGACCGGCAAGGGCCCGATCGCCTGGATGATCGGCCGCCGCTTCGAAGTCGCCTGCGAGCGGCTCGGCTTCAATGTAACGAGCGTGAAGACGACAACTGAGCATTTCCGGCGGCCGCTGCCCAGCGCTGAGCAACTCAGCCTTTTCGGCTAATCCCCGCAATTCTCCCGGCGTATCTCATGCGCGTTGCGGTGGCTGCCGCGCCGTGGTCAACATGGCGGCATGAGTTGCACAGCAAAAGCCGCGCGCCTGCCGCTGGACGAGGAAATTCTCCGGCCGACCTTCCGCCGCGAACGCGCCGCGCTCAAGCGCGGCGTGTGGCCGGTCGCCGGCTGCGATGAAGCCGGCCGCGGTCCGCTCGCCGGGCCGGTCGTTGCCGCCGCGGTCATTCTCGACCCGGACAATGTGCCACGCGGGCTCGACGACTCAAAAAGGCTCACGCCGCAGCGGCGCGAAGTGCTGTATGAGCGCATCTGCGCGCGCGCGCAGGTGGCGGTCGCACTGGCGCCGCCGTGGCGTATCGATCGCGACAATATCTTGCGCGCCTCGCTCTGGGCGCTGGCGCGTGCGGTCGCTTCGCTGCCGGTCAAGCCGCAGCTTGTGTTTGTCGACGGCCGCGATCGCATCGATGCAGGTTGCGATTGTCAGGCGGTCATCGGCGGCGACGGCCTGGTCGCCTCGGTCGCCGCCGCCTCGATTGTCGCCAAGGTGACGCGCGATCGCCTGATGATGCGGCTTGGCGCCGCGCATCCGGGTTACGGATTCGAACGCCATATGGGCTACAGCGTGCCAGAGCATTTCGCCGCATTGGACCGGCTCGGCCCGACCGTCCATCACCGCCGCTCATTCTCGCCGGTCGCCGGTGCGCTCGGCCTTCTCGACAACGAGCCCGACGATCTCGCCGCTGCGGTTTTGCCGCTATAATTAGCCGGACTTATGCACAACGCTCTAAGCGTTTGCTGCACGGCGTCATTCCGGGCGCGGCGGCAGGGCAGAGCCCTGAATCGGTAGCCGCCGTTTTGCGGTTTGCCTTCGGTACTTCGTAGTGTGAGCATTGGGGTTTAAGGATTGCGGCCCTCGCTCGCTACGCTCACTTTGGCGAAATGACCTAAGGCTCGATGTTTTACGTCCCCCTTTACATCGAAGCGCTGCGCTCGCGTCCGCGGCTGGTCTTCTGGCTTGCGGTGCTCGCGCAGGCGGCGCTGTGGGTGGCGGTGCCGACGCTGTTCTATTCCGCGCCGCCCGGCGACCTCGCGCACTTGCTCGCTGTTGCGCACGATCCGCCACTTCGCCCGGATGTCGGCCCGCCGCTTGCTTATTGGGTCGCGGACTTCGCCTTCCGCACCGCCGGGATGTTCGGCATTTATCTGTTGTCGCAAGTGTGCGTAGTCGCGGCGTTTTGGTGCGTCTTCGCGCTGGGCCGCGCTTTGGTCGGCCCGACCCACGCGGTCATCGCCGTTCTGCTGATGATCGGAATCTTCACGTTCGGCGTGCCGACACCGGAATTCGGGCCGGCGATCCTCGCCATGCCGTTTTGGGCGGCCACCGCCTTGTTCTATTGGCGCGCGGTGACGGAAAAGCGCCGGGCCTATTGGTATGCGTTCGCGGCCGCGGCGGCCGGCCTTTTGATCGCCACGACGTACGCGCTCATTTTCGTCGCCGTGCTGATCCTATTCACGATCGCGAGCCGCCGCGGCCGCGCGGCAGCGCAGACATTCGAAGCGTGGATCGCCTGGGCCGTGGTCGCCGGAATGGTCTACGTGCAGTTCGAGTTTCTCGAGCGCTCAGGCTTCGCCTTGAAACCGACGATCGAGCGGCTGCGCATCGCCGGCGCCGCCGCCGGCAACACGGAAGCCTGGTTCAGGCTCGTCGGCGTGCTTCTCCTCGCGCACGCCGGCCTGATCGTGCTCGTCGCGCTCGCCTTCGGCTGGCCGCGCACGGGCTCCGCACCGGCGCCGGCGATTGCGCGGGCGCCGGTAACGCCATCGACCCTGAACTTTGTGAAGATCTTCGCCTTCGGCCCTGTCCTGCTGACGACGATCGTTGCCGTGCTCGCCGGTTTTCGTCTGCCGATCGCCGACGCAGCACCGCTTCTCCTCCTCTCCGGTCTCGCCGTCGTCGTCTTTGCCGGCAATAGCATCGAGCTGCACCATCAACGCATTCTCGGCATGGCCTGGGCCGCGCTGTTGGTGGCGCCCGCTGTTCTCGCGCCGATCGCGATCGTGGTGTTGCCTTGGGCCACGGGCTCGGAACTGAAAGTCGCTCAGCCCGCGACCGCCATGGGCAAGTTCTTCGCCGAGAGCTTTGCGCGCCGCACCGGCCGGCCGCTTACGATCGTCGGCGGCGATCATCGCATCGCTGAGCTTGTAGCTGTCGGCGCGCCCAGCTGGCCGAATGTCTATTTCGACACCAATCCGACTCCGGGATCGCGCATCAATGCCGATGCGGTTCGCGCCAACGGCGCCGTGATCGTCTGGCCGAGCGCCGATACCAATCCGACGCCGCCGCCGGAAATCAAAGCGCGCTTCCCCGATCTCGTTCCCGAGGTGCCGCACGCATTCGCGCGGCCGGTGCGCGGCCGCCTGCCGCCGTTATTGATCGGCTGGGGCGTGATCAGGCCGGCGGATGCTTCAGGCGCGTCCGGCCGAGGCGGGCAATGACGAGTTGCTTGACAGCCGCGGCCGTTAGCTCGCCAGCGCCTTTTTCAGCGCCAGAAAATCGCGCCAGGCGAGCCGCTTCTGCAGCGGGCTGCGCAGCAGGAAAGCGGGATGATAGGTGGGAAGCGCGCGGATCTCGCGGCGGCCGGTGTCGAACTTGAACCAGCGGCCGCGTGTACGCGTGATACCCTCCTTGGTGCCGAGCAGTGTCTGGGTCGAGGGCTGTCCGAGGCAAACAAGAATATCCGGATCGGCAAGCTCGATCTGCCGCAGCAGAAAGGGCAGGCAGATGGCGCTCTCATGCGGCGTCGGCGTGCGATTGCCGGGCGGCCGCCACGGCACGATGTTGGCGATATAAGCCTGCGTCCGGTCGAGCCCGATCGCCTGCATCATCAGGTCGAGCAATTTTCCCGAGCGGCCGACAAAGGGTAGGCCGGCGATATCCTCGTCACGGCCCGGCGCCTCACCGACAAACATAACGCGCCCTTTCGGATTGCCGTCGGCAAAGACGAGCTGGGTTGCGGTCGTGCGCAACATGCAGCCCTCGAATGTCTGGAGCAGCGCGCGCAGCGCCTCTAGGTTCTCGGCGCTTTTCGCGGCCGCACGCGCCGACATGACCGCGGCTTCGGCGGACGGCGGCGCGGCAGCGATCGCGGCAGGCGTGCCGACACTGCTCCCTGCTCCCTTGCGGGCGAGGGACGGGGCGGCGGGCGCTTGCTCACCGGGAAACGCTTCGGCAGGGGAAGACGCGGCCGGTTTCGGCGCCGGCCGATCGAAATCGTCCGCGAAGCGGTCGATCGCCTCGTCGCCGAGGAGCGCATCGACTCCGGCGTCGCGATAGAAGGCGAGGAGCTCGCGGGCGTTTCCGTCTAGCGAATCCATGGCCGCAAGTTATGGACGATCCCTTGCGTCTGTGCGAGGGAACAATGGAATACCCTCTTTCGCGCCGATTGTGGAGCAGGCCAATTCCGGAGCAGGCTATGAGTGCAGCAGACCTTCCCGCCCGCGAAGCGATGGAGTTCGATGTTGTGATCGTCGGCGCCGGGCCGGCGGGCCTTGCGGCCGCGATCAAGCTCAAGCAGATCGCGCCGGACGTTTCGGTCGTGGTGGTGGAGAAGGGCTCCGAGGTCGGCGCGCATATTCTCTCCGGCGCGGTGATCGACCCGATCGGGCTCGATCGGCTGATCCCCGAATGGCGCAACGACGAGACGCCGGTGCGCACGCCGGTCAGTTCCGACCGCTTCTATGTGCTCGGGCCCTCGGGCGCGGTACGGCTGCCGAATTTTGCGATGCCGCCGCTGATGAGCAATCACGGCAACTTCATCGTCTCGCTCGGCGACGTATGCCGCTACCTCGCGCAGAAGGCGGAAGCACTCGGCGTGGAAATCTATCCGGGTTTTGCCGCCGCCGAGCTGTTGTTCGAGGGCGATGCGGTCGCTGGCGTCGCGACCGGCGACATGGGCATCGGCAAGGACGGGCAGCAAAAATCCGGTTTCACGCGCGGCATGGAACTGCGCGCCAAATATACGCTGCTCGCCGAAGGCGCGCGCGGCAGTCTTTCGAAGACGCTGATTGCGCGCTTTGGATTGGCGCAAGACCGCCAGCCGCAAAAGTACGGAATCGGATTGAAGGAGCTGTGGCAGGTTACGCCGGAGAACTTCCAGAGCGGGCTTGTTCAGCACACCATGGGCTGGCCGCTCGGCAACAGCGTCGGCGGCGGCTCGTTCCTCTATCATTTCGGCGACCACCTCGTTTCAGTCGGCTTTGTCGTTCATCTCAATTACGACAACCCCTACCTGTCGCCGTTCGAGGAGTTTCAGCGTTTCAAAACTCATCCGCTGGTTCGCGGCACCTTCGCCGGCGGCAAGCGCATTTGCTACGGCGCCCGCGCGCTCACCGAAGGCGGCTGGCAGTCGGTGCCGAAGCTCGTCTTCCCAGGCGGCGCGCTGATCGGCTGCGCGGCCGGCTTCATGAACGTGCCGCGCATCAAGGGCAGCCACAACGCCATGCTGTCCGGAATGATGGCGGCGGAGAATGTCGCTGCTGCGCTCGCGGCGGGCCGCGCGCATGACGAGCTATTGGACTACGAAGCGGCCTGGCGCTCGTCGCCGATCGGGCACGATCTCTGGCGGGTGCGCAACGCCAAGCCGCTATGGTCGAAACTCGGAACCATCGCTGGCGTCGCGCTCGGCGGCTTCGATATGTGGACCAATACGCTCGGCTTTTCGCTTGTCGGCACGCTCGGCCACGGCAAGCCGGATTTTGCCTCGCTCAAGCCGGCCGCCCAATGCCGGCCGATCGCCTATCCGAAGCCGGACGGCAAGCTCACCTTCGACCGGCTGTCGTCGGTTTATCTGTCCAACACCAATCACGAAGAGGATCAGCCGGTGCACCTCGTGGTGCGCGATGCCGTCCTGCAGAAATCCTCCGAGCACGACGTCTATGCCGGGCCGTCGGCACGCTATTGCCCGGCCGGCGTTTACGAATGGGTCGAGGAGGCGGGCAAACCGCGCTACGTGATCAACGCGCAGAATTGCGTCCATTGCAAAACCTGCGACATCAAGGATCCGAACCAGAATATTAACTGGGTGCCGCCCGAGGGCGGCGGCGGGCCGAACTATCCGAATATGTAATTGGGCGGCGGTTCCTGCCGGCGTGGAACACCAGAACTGCCGCGATTTCGCCTCCCTTGCGGCCTAAGCGTCCTTGCAGGGGCATGGCAAAAGGATCATTCTCGCGCCCATGCGCGGTACGGGGCCGATTCCCTGTTTGCCCGACATTTTCGATCGCCAGTGGACGATCCAAACTCGCCGATGGAGATATCGTGATCAACACGCTGCCGCTGCGGCACGCCGCCTTTGCCGGCGCCGCCATGCTGTTCGGACTGCAATCCGCGCTCGCGACGGAAACACCGACGACACAGGACCTCGTGCACGCGACCGCCTCGGGCAGCTATCTCGCCGCCCGGCATGCCGGTACCGAGCGCGATTCGGCGACCGCGGCCGCTTATTACCTCAACGTGTTGAAGTCAGATCCGCGCAACGCGGAACTGCTCAGCCGAACCTTCCTGTCCGTGCTCACCGAAGGCGATATCGAGGAAGCGGGCCGCCTGGCCGACCGTCTAGTGCAGGTCGACCGCAGCGATCGGATCGCGCGGCTTGTGCTCGGCGTGCGCGCGCTCAAGCAGAAGCAATATGCGCTGGCGCGGCAGAATTTCGCGCAATCGATCCGCGGTCCGGTCACTGATCTCACCGCTACCCTGCTCACGGCCTGGGCCTATGCCGGCGCCGGCGATTCGCATGCGGCGGTCGACACGCTCGACCGGCTCTCCGGGCCGGACTGGTACGCGATCTTCAAGGACATGCATGCTGCTTTGATCCTCGATCTCGCCAACAACAAAAAAGATGCCGCCAAGCGCTACGAGCGGGCCTACAAGGCGGACGCGGTCGCGGTGCGCAACGTCGAGGCCTATGGCCGCTTCCTCTCGCGCAACGGCAACAAGGACGAAGCGCTCAAGATCTACGGCGAGTTCGAAAAGACCGTTCCCAATCATCCGGTGATCGTGGAAGAGGCAAAGCAGGTCGCGGCCGGCGAGAAGCTGCCGCTGCTCGTCGAACTCGGCGCAAGCCGGCGCCGCCGAGGCGCTGTACGGCCTCGGTTCTTCCATCGGCCGCCGCGGCGGCGAGGATCTTGCGCTTGTCTATCTGCATCTCGCGCTTTATCTCGAGCCGAACCACCAGATGGCGATGCTGTCGCTCGCCGATCTGTACGAGGCGCTCAAGAAGCCGGACCTCGCGATCAAGATCTATGACAAGATCCCGCAACCCTCGCCGCTGCATCGCAACGCCGAGATTCAGATCGCGTCCGATCTCGACGCGCTCGAGCGCACCGACGAGGCCAAGAAGCGGCTCGAAAAGCTGGTCGCCGATCATGCGAAGGACAATGAGGCGATCCTGGCGCTGGCCAATATCCTGCGCGGCCGCAAGCAATTCGCCGAATGCGGCGACGCCTACGGCAAGGCGATCGCCAACATTGCGACGCCCGAGAAGGCGAATTGGGTGGTCTTCTACTTCCGCGGCATTTGCTACGAGCGTTCCAAGCAATGGCCGCAGGCCGAAGCCGATCTGAAAAAGGCGCTGCAGCTTTATCCCGACCAGCCGCTGGTGCTGAACTATCTCGGCTATTCCTGGATCGACCAGGGCGTCCATCTCGACGAAGGCATGAACATGATCCGCCGCGCCGTCGAGCAGCGGCCCGACGACGGCTACATCGTCGACTCGCTCGGCTGGGCCAATTTCCGCATCGGCAATTACGACGAAGCGGTGAAGGATCTCGAGCGCGCGGTCGAGCTCAAACCCGACGACCCGACAATCAACGATCATCTCGGCGACGCCTATTGGCGGGTCGGCCGTGTGCTGGAAGCGCGCTTCCAATGGACCCACGCGCGCGATTTGAAGCCCGAACCGGAAGACCTGCCGAAGATCGAGGCCAAGCTGAAATCCGGGCTGCCCGAGGACACTTCGTCGGCCGCCGATGCTGCCAAGACCAAAAAGGTCGGCAACGGCGGTTGAGACTTGTCTGCGGCTGTTCTCCTGGCCGACCACGCGCCAGCCAAAGTCAACTTGACGCTGCGCGTCTTGGCGCGCCGCGCCGACGGCTATCACGAGCTTGACAGCTTGGTGGTGTTTGCCGACTTCGGCGACCGCTTGAGCTTTTCCCGCGGCGGCGATTTGGCGCTGACGGTGGGCGGGCCGAGCGCGGCCGCGGCCGGCGAAGGTGACGACAACTTGGTGTACAGGGCCGCACGTGCGCTCGCCGCGCGGCGCCCCGGCCTTGTGCTCGGCGCTTTCGACCTCGACAAACGGCTGCCGGTCGCGGCCGGGCTCGGGGGCGGCTCGTCCGATGCGGCGGCGGCGTTGCGCATTCTGGCCGAGGCGAACGGCATCGCGCGCGACGATGCGGATCTCTATGCGGCGGCGCGCGCCACCGGCGCCGACGTGCCGGTCTGCCTCGATCCGCGCCCGCGCATCATGCGCGGTATCGGCGAACGATTGTCGGCGCCGCTGGCGCTGCCGCCGCTGCCGGCGGTGCTGGTCAATCCAGGCGTGGCGCTCGCGACCAAGGCGGTCTTTGCCGGCTGGAAAGCTTCTCCGGCGGCGGCTGCGCCGCTCGACGAAGCGGCGCTCGCAAAGCTCACGAGTGCGCGCGAGCTGGTGCAGCTCGTGGCCCGGCAGACCAATGATCTGGAGTCGCCTGCCATCGCACTGCAGCCGTCGGTCGCAGATGTGCTGGCCGCTTTGCGCGAACGCCCGGGCTGCACGCTGGCGCGCATGTCCGGCTCGGGCGCGACCTGCTTCGGATTGTTCGGCACGGCGGATGAGGCGACGGCAGCGGAGAAGGCATTGTCCGCAAGGCAGCCCAAATGGTGGGTGAAGGCGACGACCTTCGGCGGACGATGACGCTCGTCATTCCGGGAACGCGGGCAAAGCCCGCGGCCCCGGAATCCATAACCACCATCGTTGCAGAGAGACTTGCTGATGCTGCTGCGCCTGCGGATATGGATTCCGGGCTCGCTCCTTCGGAGCGCCCCGGAATGACGCGAACGCAGCCTAGTGCGTGCGCGCGATGCAGAAGTCGACCGTTTCGGCCAGCGCCGATTTCATCTTCGAATCGGGAAATAGCGCTAGCGCGTCGCGCGCGATGGCGCCGTAGTGATGCGCGCGGCCGATCGTGTCTTCCAGCGCGCGGTGTTTGATCATCAGCCCGATGGCGTGTTCGAGATCGGCATCGGTCGCTTCGCCGCGCTCGAGCGTGCGCCGCCAGAACTCGCGCTCGGCATCACCGCCGCGGCGGAAGGCAAGCACGACCGGCAGTGTGATCTTTCCTTCGCGAAAGTCGTCGCCGACATTCTTGCCGAGCTTGGCGGCCGCGCCGCCATAATCGAGCACGTCGTCGACCAACTGGAAGGTGATGCCGAGATTCATACCGAACGAGCGGCACGCCGCTTGCTCGGCTTTCTGCCGCGCGGACAGAACCGGCCCGACTTCACAAGCGGCCGCGAACAACTCGGCGGTCTTGGCACGGATCACCGCGATATATTCGTCCTCGGTGGTCGACGTATTCTTGGCGACCGCAAGCTGCATCACCTCGCCCTCGGCGATCACCGCCGCCGCAGACGAGAGAATTTCCAGCGCCTTGAGGCTGCCGACCTCGACCATCATCTTGAACGCCTGGCCGAGCAGGAAATCGCCGACCAGCACGCTCGCCTCGTTGCCCCACAGCATGCGGGCGGCGAGCCGGCCGCGGCGAAGCTCGCTTTCGTCCACCACGTCGTCGTGCAAGAGCGTCGCCGTATGCATGAATTCGACCGCGGCGGCGAGCTTGATATGGCCGTCGCCGCCGTGGCCGGTGAGCCGCGCTAGCGCCAAGGTCAGCATCGGCCGCAGCCGCTTGCCGCCCGAACTGATCAGGTGGTTCGCCACCTCGGGAATCATCGTCACCTCGGAGCCGGTGCGCGTCAGGATCACGCTGTTGACGCGTTCCATATCCGCGCTCACGAGGTCGACCAGCGGGTCGATCGAGGGCTTTTCCGGACTTTCAAACGGGACGACGACAGCCACGCAATTTTCTCCATGCAGGACGGGCGACAATAGAAACGCTATGGTGACGCGGCAAGTATACCGAGGGTCGCATGCGGGGCCTTGCGGTGCTTGATTTGGTCCCGGCGGCGTCGATCGCGCTTTAAGCACGTGTGAAAGGGGCCAAGAAGGGCCAAGTGAGCTTATGTCAAGCGGCGAATCTGTTGCCGAAAATGTGATCGACGCTGACCATCAGGTGGCGGTCTTGGTGCCTTGCTACAACGAAGAGCATGCGGTCGCCAAGGTGGTCGCCGATTTTCGTGCGGCACTGCCGGCGGCGGCTGTGTATGTCTACGACAATAATTCGACCGACAAGACCGTGGAGGTGGCGCGCGCCGCGGGCGCCATCGTGCGCCGCGAGACCTATCAGGGTAAAGGTCACGTCGTGCGGCGGATGTTCAACGACATCGAAGCCGACATCTATGTGCTCGTGGACGGCGACACCACCTACGATGCGGCGAGTGCGCCAGCCATGGTCGGCAAGCTCCTTGCCGAGCGCCTCGACATGGTGGTGGCGACGCGCGTCGAGCGCGAGCAAGCCGCGTATCGCGCCGGCCATCGCGCCGGCAATCGCATCCTCACCGGCTTTGTCGCACACATGTTCGGCCGGTCCTTCACCGATATCTTGTCGGGCTACCGGGTGTTCTCGCGGCGCTTTGTCAAATCGTTTCCGGTGCTGTCCGGCGGTTTTGAAATCGAGACCGAGCTCACTGTGCATGCGCTCGAGCTGGAATTGCCGGTCGGCGAAGTCTCGACGCCGTATTATTCGCGCCCGCTCGGCTCCGCCTCGAAGCTGTCCACCTGGCGCGACGGCTATCGCATTCTCTGGACGGTGTTGAAGCTTTATCGCGCCGAACGGCCGCTGTCGCTATTCGGCGCCGCCGGGATCGCGCTCGCCATCGTGTCGGTCGGGCTCGCCATCCCGATCTTCATCACTTACGTGCAGGAAGGTCAGGTGCCGCGCCTGCCGACCGCGGTGCTCTCGACCGGGCTGATGCTGCTTGCATTCCTGTCCATCGCGGTCGGCCTCATTCTCGATACCGTCACGCGCGGCCGCCGCGAGCTCAAGCTTCTTGCTTATCTCGCCTTGCGCGCGCCGGGCGAAGAGCGGCGGCGGAGCTGAAAATGCGCGAGCTTGTCCGTACCAACGATGCGGTGCTGATCACGGCGATCGAGGCTTTGCTCAACGGCGCAGACATCAAGCACCTGGTCGTGGATCGCAATATGAGCGTGCTGGAAGGCTCGATCGGCATTTTTCCGCGCCGCATTCTGGTCGCCGAGGAGGAGTTCGATGCGGCGCGGCGGCTTCTGGAAGAAGCAGGCTTTGCTGACGAGCTCCGGCCCGATGGGCGCTGAACGCGCTGATGTAACCGAAGACGCCGTGTTGGGCGGCCGGCTTGTTCTGCGCCAGCCACGCAAAGGCCATCGCGTCGGTCACGACGCTATCCTCCTTGCTGCGGCCTGCTCGGCGCGCCCGCGCGAGCGGCTGATCGAACTCGGCGCCGGTGTCGGTGCGGCGGGGCTTGCGGTTGCTCGCCGCGTGAGTGATCTCGCGCTCACCTTGATCGAGATCGATCCGGCGCTGGCGGCGATGGCGCGGGAGAACGCCGGGCGCAACGGACTTGCCGAACGCACGCGCGTCGTTTGCCTCGATGTCGCTGCTTCGCCGGAAGCTTTCGCCGCTGCCGGCATCTCCGCCGCTGCGGCGGATCATGTGCTGATGAATCCGCCGTTCAACGCGGCGCACAATCCGTCGCCGGATCGCGGCCGCTGGCTCGCGCGCGTAGGCCTGCTCGACACGCCGCGGCTTTGGGTCGAGACCGCCGCACGGCTTCTTGGCCCGGCCGGCGTTCTCACGCTGATCTGGCGGGCCGACGGACTCGATACGGTGCTCGCCGCGCTCGGCGACGATTTCGGCGGCGTCGGCATATTGCCGATCCATCCGAAACCGGACGCGCCGGCCATCCGAGTGCTGGTCCGCGCCGTCAAGCAGAGCCGCGCGCCGCTCGCGCTGCTGCCGGGCTTGGCGCTGACGGATGGTAACGGGCAGCCGACGCGAGCCGCGGAGGCGGTCTTGCGCGAGGGCGCAGTGCTCACGGTGGCCGAAACCCAATAGCAAATCCGCTCATTCCCTTAGGCGGGAAAAGCGGAAGGGAATGTTGGAGGCGGACGCCGCGGTCAGATGCTGACGGTAACCGATTCGCTCGGCACCGGCGCGGGCGGCAGTGGCGTGAATACCTTGGCCGGCCGGCGCAGCGGAAGATAGGAAACCCCGACGATGACGCTGATCAGCATAAGCAGAGCGTAAATTTTCATTGCCCTTCCACCCACACGGACATTGCGGCAAGTAAGAGGCCGTGGGGTTAACAATCGATTACTTGAGCGTGAGCGAGCCGCATCCTATGTGGTGGCAATGAGCGAGCCAGGGACGAGCAATCGCGTAAAAGCCGGCGTCACGCGCGCCGTATCGGCGCTGCGGGAGCTTGTTCCACAACGCTTCCGCCGCGACCGCCCAGTGGTTCCGGTGCTGCGGCTAGCGGGCGTGATCGGAATTTCCTCGGTGTTGCGGCCGGGCCTGACCATGGCCGGGCTGGCGCGCTCGCTCGACCGGCTGTTCGGCGTGCGCAATGCGGCGGCAGTGGCGCTGGTCATCAACTCGCCGGGCGGCTCGCCCGCGCAATCGCATCTGATCTTCCGCCGGATTCGCGATCTGGCGCATGAAAACAGCCGCAAGGTCATCGCCTTCGTGGAGGACGCCGCCGCTTCCGGCGGTTATATGCTCGCCTGCGCTGCCGACGAGATCGTTGCCGATCCGAGTTCCGTGGTCGGCTCGATCGGCGTGGTCGGCGGCTCGTTCGGTTTCGACAAGCTGATTGCCAAGATCGGCGTGGAGCGCCGGCTCTATACCTCCGGCGACCACAAGGCGATGCTCGATCCGTTCCTGCCCGAGGATCCGGGCGACGTCGAACGGCTCAAGCACCTGCAGCGCGAGATCCACGACGATTTCATCGCGCTGGTGAAGTCGCGTCGCGCCGGCAAGCTCAATGGCCCAGAAGAGAGCCTGTTCTCCGGCGAATACTGGACCGGCCGCCGTGCGCTTAGCCTCGGCTTGGTCGATGCGATCGGCGATTTGCGCTCGGTGTTGCGCGAACGCTTCGGCGAAAAAGTCTATATGCCGCTGATCACGCCGGAGCGCGGCTTTCTCGGCCGCCGCGCTTTTGGTATCGGACCCAATGCCTGGATGGGGACTGGAACTCCATGCCGCTCCCCTCGGCCTTGCGGAAGACATGATTTCGGCGCTTGAGGCCCGTGCGCTGTGGGCCCGCTACGGGCTTTAGTGCGGCCCCGTTTTCGCATACACTAGCCGTGGGGGCGGCAAGCGTACGGAGATGACGATGCCGGTCTTCGCCTTCGCTTTCGGACTTGTTGGCACGGCGGTGATCCTGCGCTGGTGCCTTCGCGAGGTCAGGCGGGTCAACGCCGATCTCGAAACGCTGCGCGCACGGGCCGAGCCGGTCGATCGCAAGACGATGCCGACGCTCAAGGCCGATCCGCGCACCGGCGAATACCGGCCGGGTTGATCGCGGGCTTGAGTCCTTCTCCGCTCATTCCCGCGTAGGCGGGAATCCAGTTTATTTTTCCGAAGCTTTCCCGGGTCCCGCTTTCGCGGGGACGAGCGGCAGTGAACGCACTTGACCGCGGGCGGGTGTTCCACCAACAACGTCCCGATGAATTCGACCGCCATCACCGACTTGCCGCCCTACATGCGGCCCGAGCGTTCGTTCCAGGGCCTGATCATGGCGCTGCAGCGCTACTGGGCTGACTGGGGCTGCGTCATTTTGCAGCCCTATGACATGGAAGTCGGCGCCGGCACGTTTCATCCGGCCACCACCTTGCGCGCGCTCGGGCCGAAGCCGTGGAACGCGGCTTATGTGCAGCCCTCGCGCCGGCCGAAGGACGGCCGCTACGGCGAGAACCCGAACCGCCTGCAGCACTATTACCAGCTGCAGGTGATCCTCAAGCCGTCGCCGGATGACCTGCAAGAGCTTTATCTGAAATCGCTCTACGCCATCGGCATCGATCCGAAAATCCACGACATCCGTTTTGTCGAGGATGATTGGGAAAGCCCGACGCTCGGCGCCTGGGGGCTCGGCTGGGAGTGCTGGTGCGACGGCATGGAAGTGTCGCAATTCACCTATTTCCAGCAGGTGGCGGGCTTCGAATGCGCGCCCGTGTCCGGCGAGCTCACTTACGGACTCGAGCGGCTCGCAATGTATGTGCAGGGCGTCGAGAACGTCTTTCAACTCAACTTCAACGGCCGCGACGGCCGCGAGAAGGTGTCATACGGCGATGTGTTCCTGCAGGCCGAACAGGAATATTCGCGGCACAATTTCGAATTTGCCGACACCGACATGCTGTTCGCGCAATTCCGCATGGCCGAAGAGGCGTGCAAAAAATATCTCGAAGCCGGCTGGAGCGGCGACAGCACCGGCAGCAACCGCGGCCGTCATCTGATGGCGCTGCCCGCGTATGATCAGTGCATCAAGGCGAGCCACGTTTTCAATCTGCTCGATGCGCGCGGGGTGATTTCGGTGACCGAGCGGCAGAGCTACATCCTGCGGGTACGCGATCTCGCCAAAGCCTGCGGCGAGGCGTGGCTCGCGACCGAAAGCGGAGGACGAAGCCTATGAGCGAGATGCCTGAAATCGGCGGCCGCGCCCCGATCACGATCGATGTGGAGGCCGGCAAAACCTACTGGTGGTGCGCCTGCGGCCTGTCGAAGCGCCAGCCCTTTTGCGACGGCTCGCACAAGGTGACGGGCTTCACGCCGATCGAGTTCAAGCCGGCGGCATCAGAGAAGGTCTGGTTCTGCGCCTGCAAGCGCTCGGCCAAAAAGCCGATGTGCGACGGCAGCCACAAGCGGCTGTAGTCAATTCATGCCCGATCTTCTGCTCGAATTGTTCTCCGAAGAAATTCCGGCTCGCATGCAGGCGCGCGCGGCGGAGGATTTGCGCAAAGCCGTCACCGACCGCCTGGTCGATGCCGGTCTCGTCTACGAAGGCGCCAAGACCTTCGTGACGCCGCGGCGGCTTGCGCTTGCGGTGCACGGCGTGCCGAACCGCCAGGCCGATGTGCGCGAGGAGAAAAAGGGCCCGCGCGTCGGCGCGCCGGAGAACGCGATCGCGGGCTTCCTCAAGGCGGCCGGGCTGACATCGATCAGCGAAGCCAAGGTGCAGCCCGACAAGAAGGGCGACTTTTACGTCGCGGTGATCGAAAGGCCGGGCCGCGCCGCGATCGATGTGATAGCCGACATCTTGAGCCAGGTGATCAAGACTTTCCCCTGGCCGAAATCCATGCGCTGGGGCGCGCCATCGAAGGATCCTGGCGCGCTCAACTGGGTGCGGCCGCTGCATTCGATCGTCGCCACTTTCGGTCCGGAGACCGAGGAGCCGGATATCGTGCCGCTCGCCATCGACGGCGTCGCGGTCGGCAACGAGACGCGCGGCCATCGCTTCATGGCGCCGGCGCCGTTCACCGTGCGCCGGCTCGCCGATTATTTGCAGAAGCTCGACAAGGCCAAGGTGGTGCCGGACGCCGAGCGCCGGCGGGATATCATCCTCACCGAGGCCAAGCAGCTTGCCTTCGCGCAGGGGCTTGAGCTGGTCGAGGACGAGGGGCTATTGGCGGAAGTTTCCGGCCTGGTCGAATGGCCGGTGGTGCTGATGGGCTCGTTCGATCAGAGCTTTCTGCACATACCTGAAGAAGTGATCCGCGCCACCATCCGCAACAACCAAAAGTGCTTCGTGCTGCGCGACGCCGCGCACGCCAAGCTGGTCAACAAGTTCATTCTCGTCTCCAACATCGAGGCCGACGACGGCGGCGCCGCGATTGTCGCCGGCAACGAGCGCGTCATCCGCGCGCGGCTCTCGGACGCGAAATTCTTCTACGAGACCGATCTGAAAACGCGGCTGGAAGACCGGCTGCCGAAATTCGAGCACATCGTGTTTCACGAAAAACTCGGCACGCAGGCGGAGCGCATCGCGCGGATCGAGCGGCTCGCGGGCGAGCTTGCGCCGCTGATCGACGCCGATGTGGAGAAGGCAAGGCGCGCGGCCCGCCTATGCAAAGCGGATTTGCTGACCGAAGTGGTCGGCGAATTTCCCGAGCTGCAAGGCCTGATGGGCAAGTATTACGCCGAGGAGCAGGGTGAGGATGAGGCGGTCGCGCATGCGATCGAGGATCACTACAAGCCCAAGGGCCCGGACGATTTGGTGCCGAGCGATCCGGTGTCGATTGCTGTCGCGGTGGCCGACAAGATCGACACGCTGGTGGGGTTCTGGGCGATTGACGAGAAGCCGACCGGATCAAAAGATCCCTATGCGCTAAGAAGGGCAGCGTTAGGCGTGATTAGGATATCTCTCGATAATCAATTGCGCATTGGATTGACCGAAATAATAGACCCGCTCTTCGAAAAGCTCGATTTCGTCAAAATGCAGCGGGACTTGCAGCGGCGAAGCGCTGCCGCAAAGGATTTGGGAATTACAGTCGGAGGGCTGGCTGCCGCATCGGATCGCGGATTGAAAGAATTCGCTGGCAGAATATTAGATGTTCGCTCTCTTGATCTTCTTTCCTTCTTCGCGGATCGCCTAAAGGTCCAACTCCGCGATCAAGGCGCACGGCACGATCTTGTGGATGCCGTGTTCGCACTCGAAGGCCAGGATGATCTCTTGCTGATCGTCCGCCGCGTCGAAGCACTCGGCAAATTCCTCGACACCGAAGACGGCAAGAATCTGCTCGCCGGCTTCAAGCGCGCGACCAACATCATCCGCATCGAAGAGAAAAAGGATAAGCGCGAATATACCGACGCGCCCGATCCGACGCTTTATCAGCAGGCCGAAGAGAAAGCGCTGGCTCAGGCGATCGCCGGAGCCAAATCCGAAGCCGAGCGCGCGGTCGCCGCAGAAGACTTCGAAGCCGCGATGCGCGCGATGGCAAAGCTTCGCCCGCATGTCGATGCCTTTTTCGACAAGGTCACCGTCAATGTCGATGACAAGGCGCTGCGCGAGAACCGGCTGAAGCTGCTCAACGAAATTCGCGCCGCCACGCGCGCGGTAGCGGATTTTTCCAAGATCGAGGGGTAATTCACCTCTCACCGCGCGCGGGGAGAGGTCGGATTGCGTTGCAATCCGGGTGAGGGGGCGTTGCCGCAATTCTGAGCCATGCGGAGACGCCCCCTCATCCCGGCCTTCTCCCCGCACGCGGGGAGAAGGAGCAGCAACGGCGGTTCCGAAATTCGCGAATCCTGCTAGAACCGGGCGCCACGTTCCTGCGTTGTGTAGCTGCCGGGCTTTTCCGGTGTCGGCGTCGCATTCGTCCCAACCGCATAGTTCAACCAAAGGGTTAGACCATGGTCATCACCTCTGCCCATATCACGCCGCTCGTCGCGATTGTTGCCGGCATCTTGATCCTCATCATGCCGCGCCTCCTCAATTACATCGTTGCCATCTATTTGATCTTCATCGGCATCGTCGGCCTCAACAGCGTCCATCACTTCTTCAACTGGCACTAGAGCATGATCTGCAAAAGTGGAGATCGGTTTTCGGAGAAGATCACGCTCCAACTGAAGTTGGAGCGCCGGCGTTGCATTCGCCGCCGGCATCTGCATTAAGAAGGCGCCCCCGCCTTTTACGTCCCGCGTGGAAACAGACGAGTCCGATGGCGAAATCGCGTTCCAAAGTCTCCCGTCAGCCGGTGAAGAAATCCAGCAAGGCCGCGGCGCGCCGCACGCGCGCCGCGAAGGCGCGTCCGACGCGGGCGGCCAAGCCTGCTGCTCCGGCCGGCAAGATTGCGGTTAAACCCGCCAAGGCCGTCGCAAAAATCTCCGCCAAGGCGGTCGTAAAGCCCGCCGCTAAGTCTGCCGCCAAAAAAGGGCAATGGGTCTACGCCTTCGGCGGCGGCAAGGCCGAAGGCCGCGCCGATATGCGCAACCTCCTGGGCGGCAAGGGCGCGGGCCTTGCCGAGATGGCGCATCTCGCCCTGCCGGTACCGCCCGGTTTCACCATCACCACCGAGGTCTGCACCTATTTCTATGAGCACGACAAAACCTATCCGAAGGATTTGAAGCCACAGGTCGAGGCGGCGCTCGCTCAGGTCGGCCGCATCACCGGCAAAAAATTCGGCGATAGCGAAAATCCCCTGCTCGTTTCGGTGCGCTCGGGGGCGCGCGCCTCGATGCCGGGCATGATGGATACCGTGCTCAATCTCGGGCTCAACGACATCACCGTCGCGGCGCTGGCGGAAAAGTCCGGCGACCGGCGCTTCGCCTACGACAGCTACCGGCGCTTCATCACCATGTATTCCGACGTGGTGCTCGGCATTCCGCATCATCACTTCGAGGAAATCCTCGACGAGCACAAGGACCGCAACGCCTACACGCTCGACACCGATCTGGAAGCCGGCGACTGGGAAGAGATCGTCGGCGCGTTCAAGGCGCGCGTCGATAAGGCGAGCGGCCGGCCGTTTCCGCAGGATGCGCACGCGCAATTGTGGGGCGCCATCGGCGCCGTGTTCAGCTCGTGGATGAACCAGCGCGCCATCACCTATCGCCGCTTGCATGCCATTCCGGAGAGCTGGGGGACGGCGGTGAACGTGCAGGCGATGGTGTTCGGCAATATGGGCGACACCTCGGCGACCGGCGTTGCCTTCACCCGCAATCCCTCGACCGGCGAGAAGAAGCTCTACGGCGAATTTCTGATCAATGCGCAAGGCGAGGATGTCGTCGCCGGCATTCGCACGCCGCAGGAGATCACCGAGGAAGCGCGTAAGGTTGCGGGCTCCAAAAAGCCGTCGATGGAAAGCGCCATGCCGGCCGCTTTCGCGGAGCTCAAGCGCATCCACGGCGTTCTCGAAAAGCACTACCGCGATATGCAGGACCTGGAATTCACGGTCGAACAGGGCAAGTTGTGGATGCTGCAGACTCGCAACGGCAAGCGCACCGCCAAGGCGGCGCTGCGCATCGCGGTCGAGCTCGCGCAGGAGAAACTGATCTCGAAGGACGAAGCGGTCACGCGCATCGATCCGGCGTCGCTCGACCAATTGCTGCACCCGACCATCGATCCCGACGCCGAACGCAAGATCATCGCCACTGGTCTGCCGGCCTCGCCCGGCGCCGCCTGCGGCGAGGTCGTGTTCTCGTCTGAGGAAGCGGAGCTTCTCAAAAGCCAGGGCCACAAGGTCGTTCTCGTGCGCGTCGAGACTTCACCCGAGGACATTCATGGCATGCATGCGGCGGAAGGCATCCTCACAACACGCGGCGGCATGACCTCGCATGCGGCCGTGGTGGCGCGCGGCATGGGCAAGCCCTGCGTGGCCGGCGCCGGCGCTCTGCGCGTCGACTATCGCGCGCAGACCATGACGGCCGGCGGCGTCACGATGAAGAGAGGCGACATCGTCACCATCGACGGCTCGACCGGGCAGGTGCTCGCCGGCAAAGTCGCGATGCGCGAGCCGGAACTTGCCGGCGAATTCGGCACGCTGATGAAATGGGCCGACGCGGCACGCAAGCTGAATGTGCGGGCCAATGCCGACACGCCGGCGGATGCGCGCGCCGCGATGAAGTTCGGCGCCGAAGGCATCGGGCTATGCCGCACCGAGCATATGTTCTTTGAGGAGGATCGCATCCGCGCGGTGCGCGAGATGATCCTCGCCGAAGACGAAAAGGCGCGGCGCGCGGCGCTGGCGAAGCTGCTGCCGATGCAGCGCGCCGACTTTGTCGAATTGTTCGCCATCATGGACGGCCTGCCGGTGACCATCCGGCTGCTTGATCCGCCGCTGCATGAATTCCTGCCGCACACCGAGCGCGAGATCGCCGAAGTCGCGCAGGCCATGGGCGCCGACGCGCGAAAGCTCGCCGATCGCGCGCGCGAGCTGCACGAGTTCAATCCGATGCTCGGCTTCCGCGGCTGCCGGCTCGCCATCGCCTATCCGGAAATCGCCGAGATGCAGGCGCGTGCGATTTTCGAGGCGGCGGTCGAGGTTGCGCGCACCAGCGGCAGGCCGGTGATGCCGGAAATCATGGTGCCGCTGATCGCCGGCAAAGCCGAGCTCGATCTTGTCAAGGAACGGATCGATGCGATGGCCGAGACGGTCGCCGCCGAGACCAAGTCGCCGGTCAAATACCAGGTCGGCACCATGATCGAATTGCCGCGCGCGGCGCTGAAAGCAAGCGAGATCGCGGAGACCGCCGAGTTCTTCTCTTTCGGTACCAACGATCTGACCCAGACGACTTTCGGCATCAGCCGTGACGATGCCGCAAGTTTCTTGGGCATCTACACCGCGAAAGGCATTTTGGCGAACGATCCGTTCGTGTCGATCGACCGCGAGGGCGTCGGCGAATTGGTGCGCATCGCCGCCGAGCGCGGCCGCAAGGTGCGCAAGGACATCAAGCTCGGCATCTGCGGCGAGCATGGCGGCGATCCCGCCTCGGTCGCGTTCTGCAACGAGATCGGTCTCGACTATGTGTCCTGCTCGCCGTTCCGGGTGCCGATCGCGCGCTTGGCGGCCGCGCAGGCGGCGCTTGGGAAGGGCGGAAGTTCGACGGCGTAAATTTGTCATTCCGGAAGCCGCCAACGGGTCCGGCCCGAAGTGGCCGGCCCGATGACAGGCTCCGCGGCCGTCCGGAACCCATAACCACAGGTCGAACCAGCGTTGCACCGACGGCGGTTGTGGATTCCGAGCTCGCGAACTTCGTTCGCGCCCCGGAATGACGGCTATGCCGCCACCCCGTTGAGGAACGCTTCGATGTGCCGGCTCAAATCGGCCATGGCGGTTTCCACCGTGCGCGACGTGCCGAGCACGACCTCGGCCGAGGTGTGGGTCTTGGCTGCCGCGCCGGCAACTTCACAGAGCACGTCAGCCATGGTTGCCGCCGCCCGCGCGGCACTCGCCACATTCGAGGAGATGTTCGAGGTGGCGGCGTTCTGCTGCTCGATCGAGGCGGCGACGCCGGACGTGTAGTGCTGAATCTCGTGCATGCGCTGAGTGATGCGCCGGATCGAATCGACGGCGCTCGTGGTCGAGCCCTGCACGGCGAGGATCTGCCCGACGATGGCTTCGGTGGCTTTGGCGGTCTGCACAGCGAGCGACTTGACCTCGGAGGCGACCACGGCAAATCCGCGGCCCGCGTCGCCGGCGCGCGCCGCTTCGATCGTGGCATTGAGCGCGAGCAGATTGGTTTGCTCGGCGATGGTCTGAATGAGCTTGACGATATCGCCGATCTTCTGTGCCGATTCCGCGAGTGTCGTCATTTCGCCGTCGGTCGAGTGCGCTTCCTCGACCGCAAGCCGTACCACATTGTTGGTCTGCGTGATCTGGCGGGCGATTTCGGCGATCGAATTGGCCAGTTCGTCGGTGGCGTCGGCCGCGACTTTGACGCCGCTGGAGGCGTCGTTGGAGGCCGCGACCGCGCCGGTGGCCGATTGTGCGCTGTGATTGGCCGCGGCCGAAAGCGTCGTCGCCGTCGACTTCATCGCTGCAGCGCTGTCGCCGAATGACCTGAGCAGCGTCTCCATGCCGGTGCGGAACGTCGCAATCGCGGCGTCGACTACGCCGCGGCGCTTCTGCTGCTTGGCCATGTCGTCGCGCTGTTGCTGCAGCTGTTGTTGTTCGGTGATGTCCTCGTGCGTCGAAACCCAGCCGCCGTCCGGCATCGGCGCGTTGATCGCATGGACCGTACGGCCGTCGCTTGCGCTCACGATCCACTTCGAGATGTTGCCGGCGGCGATGCCGTCCATGATCTCTTTACAGTATTGCTCGGGATCGCCGGTGAACAATCCGGTCTGCCGGCGATGCTCGATCAATTCGCGCAGCGTGCAGCCCGGTTTCACCACGTCGGGCGACAATTTGTACATGCGCAGATAAGGCCGATTGCAGATGACGATGCGGCCTGCCGCATCGAACATGCACAAGCCCTGCGACATGTGGTCGAGAGCGTCGGTCATGCGGCGGACCTTGGCGTGCGCCCGCCCGCAAGCCAATGCGCCGGCGGCGAGCAACGCGCCGGCAACGCAGGCCACCACCACGTAGGGAAACAGCGCGATCGGCATCATGGCGCGTCCAGATCGCGGACGACTATCGCTGCGCCATCTTGCGGTTTGGTTAACAAAACGCAACCACCGGCGGTGGTGAGGGCGGAATAACGGCGGTGACGCCGCCAGTTGCGCGTCCGCGACTGTGCCAGCGCGGTTCGTAAACGACGAAGAACCAGCGGGTTAACACGTCCGCAAGGTTAACCCGACAATATCAAAACCTGTCGCATTCGCGCCACTGCACGCGCGTTTGTTTGTTCGCAAGGGAAGTGTCGCGTGTAGGCGTGCGCGTGAGGGGTGATGGTAGCGTTGCGTAGTCGGCCGCTGGCCGCGTTTACGGGCTCGTTCTGGTTCAGCGCGCTGTGCGCCGTGCTCGCACCGACATCGATCGGCTATCAGGATCTTGCCGCGTACCTGGCGCGGCAGCCCGGCGTGTCCGAGCGTTGGCGTGATCATCTGATCGCCTCCCCGTTCGGCACCATTCATGCGGCGACTTTCAGTTTCTCGCGTCCGATCGGCACGACTCTGTCCGAACCGATCGGCGCACAGACGGTCAATCTCGATCCGCGTTCGCTCGACGTGAAAGTGTGGTTCGGCAATAACGGCTCGCCGTTGGTGCGTCCGGCGTTGCAGGTCGAGTATCCGAGCGTCAACCGCCGCCTCAAGGGCAATCGCATGCCGCTGCCGGAGCCGGCTGCGACGTCGGGCGGCACGGAAACCGTGCCGCAGTTGCAGCCGGTCAACGCACCGCCCGCCGCGCAGCCGGCGCCGCTGCCCGCGCCGGTCCTGTCGCCAATCCCGGGGCCGCGGGCGAAAAGCGTCGAGCGGCTCGACGATGGTCCTGGCGTAGACCTTGGTGTGCCGATCGATGCGTTCGGAAGTCTGCCGACTGACATGTCGATGAACGACGACGTGACCGGCAGCCTTCCGCCGGCGCCAGTCGCGTCCGCAGTGCCGACGCACGATGGCGCGCACGACGCCGATATCGACGACGATACGTTCCTGGCCGACAAGCCGCCCGAAATTCCAGCGGCTGTCGAGAGCGGAGAAAGCGAATCCGCGCGCTCGCTGTCGTTTCTGAACGAGGATCCTGCCGAGCGGAATTCTCAGATTTATTTTGGCGGCGGCGTCATGGGGGCGCGCAGCGGCCTGGAACATTGGCCGCTCGGCGCCGAGCCGGTCTTGGTTTCGCGCGGGCGCGATCCGGATATGAAGCTTTCGGCGCTGGAGGCTCAGCCTGAAGCGGGGCTGGGCGGTGAGAGCATCGCCGGCAAGGACGATGCGGGTCGGCTGATAACGCCGGCGGTTCGTCTCGGCCTCGAGGGCAAGGAGCGCGCCAAGGCGGAGAAGTGCCTGGCCGATGCCGTCTATTTCGAAGCGCGCGGCGAGCCGCTGCGCGGACAGATGGCGGTTGCGCAAGTGATCATGAATCGGGTGTTCTCCGGTTACTATCCTAACAATGTCTGCGGCGTCGTTTATCAGAACGCCCACCGCCATCTGCGTTGCCAATTCACCTTCGCCTGCGAGGGCAAGGATTTGAGCAAGGTCGATGAACTCGACATGTGGGAGCAGGCAAAGACTATCTCCAAGGACATGCTCGATGGCAAGATCTGGCTCACCGAGGTGGGCCATGCCACCCACTACCATGCATACTGGGTGCATCCGAGCTGGGTGCATGAGATGAAGAAGATGTACCGGCTCGGCGTGCATACCTTTTATCGGCCGCGGGCCTGGAGCGACGTGCCCGAGGGACCGGTGTGGGCCACAGTGCCCGTTCCGGCGAAATCGACCGGACCATCCGCGCAAAGTCCGGATGCGAAGGAGCCCGACGCCACCAGCAAGAGCCCGGAGGCGGCGGCCAAGATTCCGCAAGCGGCGGCTTCGCCGGAGCCTGAGGACAAGATCCTGACCGCGCCGCTCTGATTTCTCTAGCCGTTTGTTTGCGCGTGATCTTTTCCGAAAACCGCGTTCCACCCATCGGGTCAAAGCCAGAAGGAATGCTTTTCGGGATCATGCTTTAGGAGCGCGGGGCAGCTATGCGCTCACCTCAAAGAGAGAAAGATTCAGTTGGGGCCGCCCGGGCGACACCGTATTCTTAAATTCTCGCGAAGTATTTTGCCCCCGGGACTGTTATGTCTGAATGTCTGACGCGCTCCGCTGCATCCCCCACGCCGCGCGAAAGCGCGCCGCACTTGACTCAATCGATGGCGGCGAACTGGAGAACGCCCGCGGTCGTCATCGTCTGTGGTTGTTTGATCGCAGCGGTCGCCTTCGGCCCGCGCTCCGCGCTCGGCTTTTTTCTCACGCCTCTGTCGAGCGCCAACCACTGGGGCCGCGACGTCTTCGCTTTTGCGCTCGCCTTACAGAATCTTTTGTGGGGCGCGGCGCAGCCGGTTGCTGGAGCGATCGCCGACCGGTTTGGTGCAATCCGTGTACTGAGCGCAGGCGCCATCCTCTATGCTCTTGGCCTGGTGCTGATGGCGCATTCGACCAGTGCGGCGCTGCTGGACCTTTCGGCCGGCGCCTTGATCGGCTTCGGTCTTTCCGGCACCACGTTTCCGATCGTGCTCGCGGCCTTCGGCAAAATATTGCCGGCCGAGTGGCGCTCGACCGCTTTCGGTCTCGGAACGGCGGCAGGGTCTTTCGGTCAGTTCCTGTTTTCGCCGCTCGCCGTTTTCTTGATGGATGTGCTCGGCTGGCAGAATGCGCTGGTCGCCTTCGGCGTCGTCATCCTTGTCGTGTTGCCGGCTTCGCTGGCGCTCGCGTCGCCGGCGTCGGCGGCGGGGAACTCGGCGGCCGCTTCGCAGTCGCTGCGAGAAGCGCTCGGCGAAGCGCTCGGGCATCGCTCCTACGTGCTGCTGATGCTCGGCTTCTTCACCTGCGGGTTTCAGCTTGCCTTCATCACCGTGCACTTGCCGGCTTACCTCGCCGATCGCGGCCTCTCCTCCGACGTCGGCGGCTGGACGCTGGCGGCGATCGGGCTGTTCAACATTATCGGCGCGCTCAGCGCCGGCTGGCTCAGCGAACGCATGCCCAAGCGTTACTTGCTGTCGCTTCTCTATTTCGGCCGCGCTGCGGCGATCTTCGCCTTCATCATGTTTCCGATCACGGCGTTCGCCTGCATAATGTTCGGCGCGGTGATGGGCTTGATGTGGCTTTCCACCGTGCCGCCGACCAACGGCATTATCGTTGTCATGTTCGGCACGCGCTGGCTGGCGATGCTCTCCGGCGTCACCTTCTTCAGCCACCAGGTCGGCGGCTTCCTTGGCGTCTGGCTCGGCGGCATTGTGTTCGACCGCACCGGTTCTTACGATCTGGTCTGGTGGTTGGCGATCCTGTTCGGTGTACTCTCCGCGCTGATCAATCTGCCGATCGTAGAGGAGCCGGTAGCGCGGATGGCGCCGTTTCCGGCATGACCGGGACGGAGCAATGGCGACATTCAAGGCGGTGGTCGTCGAGAAGGCGGACGCCGGACAGACCGTCCGGCTCACCGATTTCGACGAGAAGGACCTGATGGACGGCGACGTCACCGTCGCCGTCGAATACTCGACGCTCAACTATAAGGACGGGCTTGCGCTCACCGGCAAATCGCCGGTGGTGCGGCGTTTCCCCATGATCGCGGGGATCGATTTCGCCGGCACGGTGGAGAGTTCGTCGCATCAGTCCTGGAAGCCCGGCGACAAGGTGATCCTCAACGGCTGGGGTCTTGGCGAAACGCATCTCGGCGCCTATGCGGAAAAGGCGCGCGTCAAGGGCGATTGGCTGGTGCGGCAGCCCGCGAGCATGAGCGCGCGCGAGGCGATGGCCATCGGCACCGCGGGTTACACTGCGATGCTGTGCGTCCTGGCGCTCGAGCGCGGCGGCATCACGCCTGCACGCGGCGGTATCGTGGTCACCGGCGCGGTCGGCGGCGTCGGCTCGGTCGCGGTCGCGCTGTTGGCCAAGCTCGGCTATCACGTCATCGCCTCGACCGGCCGGCAATCGGAGGTCGACTATCTCAAGCGGCTGGGCGCGGCTGAAGTGATCGAACGCAAGGAATTGGCCGGCCAGCCGCGCGCGCTCGGCAAGGAGCGCTGGGCCGGCGCCATCGATGCGGTAGGCTCGACCACGCTCGCGAACGTGCTGTCCATGACACGCTATGGCGGCGTCGTCACCGCTTGTGGACTTGCCGGCGGGATGGACTTGCCGACGTCGGTCGCTCCCTTCATTCTGCGCGGCGTATCGCTCATTGGAATTGATTCGGTCATGTGCCCGCTGCCGCTTCGGCAGGAAGCGTGGCGGCGGCTCGAAGCCGATCTTGATCGCGGCAAGATCGAGAGCATGACCAGCGACATCGGATTGAGCGATGTGATCGATGCCGGCCCGCGCATCCTCGCCGGCGAAGTGCGTGGCCGCATTGTGGTAAAAGTTCGGTAAGCAACCGAGAATTTGCCCGGGAAAGTCACGAGAATTTCCGCTATCGTGCGAGGCCGTATGGTAAGGGGACGGTTAAGAAATCTTGTTAACATGGCCTTCGCGTTGAGAGTGGAGTCGCCGATGTTAGTGCGCGTTGCTGTTGTTGCCGGTACGTGCGTATTGGGTGCGATCGCCGCGAAGGCCGAGGAGCTCGGCCCCGAGCAGGCCAGGGCGTTCGTAGTCGGCAAGCTGTTCTCCTATACCTGCTTCGATGGAACCGCCGGCATGGGCCGCATCTTTGCCGATGGCTCGGTGATCGGCACCATCCGGCCTGGCGGCCGCGGCGAGGTGCGGTTTGCGAACCTGCCGCCCGGGACGCTGCGGATCGAGGGCTCCTCGATGTGCGCGCATCTGTCGGGCATGATCATGCAGCCCTGCTTCCGGGTCGAGAAGATCGATTATCGCCGCTTTCGCGGGTCCATCTCCGGCCTCGGTTTCGCCTATTGCGATTTCTATCAGCACAATCCGCGCGCGGAGATGATGAGCCGCCTGCCGGAACCGCGCACGCGCATCACCAGCCGCACGGCGCCGCCGGCTGCGGCTCAACCGGGGCGCACAGCGCCGTTCCAGGCGGCGCCGGCCCCTTCTGCACCGGTCGTTTCGGTTCAATCCTCGCCGATGGCGCCGCCCCCGCAAGAGCAGCAGCAACCGCAACAGCAGCAACAGCCGGCGGCGGCCGCGGACGCGGCAAAACCGGCGCCGACCGAGACGCCACAGCCTGCACCCGCGACGGTAACGCTGCGGCCGGCGATTGCAGATTAGAGAGCGAACAGGGAATGGCGAGTAGCGAATAGTCGGAAAGCGGCGAGGTGTTCCACTCGCCACTCCCTATTCGCCATTCGCCAGCTTCTTATTCCAGCTCCAGCCGGAAGGGATTGCCTTCCACGGCGATTTCGCCGCGACCGATGGTTTCGATCGCTGCGACCATGCGGCCGTCGCGACCAAGCAGCCGGTCGGCGAGCGAGACGATGCGGATGTTCGGGGTCGCGGTGGGTGAGGCGTGCCGCAAGGCTTGCGCGATACTGGTCTCGTCACGATGCGGATTGAGCGCGCAGACGGTGGTGAAGGCGCTCGCGGTCGAGCGGCTGATGCCCGCATAGCAATGCACGACCAGCGGCGTGCGGCGATCCCAGCGGCGCACGAAGCTTAACAGATCTGCCACATGATCCTCGTCGGGCAGGATGTAGCCGTCGAGCGGCGAGGAAATGTCGTGCAACCGCAGCCAGAGATGATTTTCTTCGACGATCGCACTCGGCCGGTCGATCGGCGCCTCGTCGCTGAGCAGTGAGACAACATGGCGCGCGCCGGTGTCTTCGACGGTGGCGTGCAGGCGGGCAAGGGAACAGACGTAAATCATGGAACCAGGTAGATCAGCGAATCACAGCTTATATTTTCTACGGCTTATATAGGTATCAGGCGGCACAAGTGTGACCCCGCCTGGGTTGTGCTTAACGTGTTTCCGGTCGCCGTCAAAGTGACCTGAGCGGCTCTATTCGCTCGCGGCTGAGCCGGCGGCCGGCGCGCGCGGAAACAACAGACGCTGGTACAGAAAGCCGATGCCTAGCAGCACCACGCCCAGCCCGATTACCGATAGCGCGCGGTAGATGCCGCTGATGCTTGCGGTGTCGATGATGAAGACCTTGGCGATGGTCAGCGTGATGACGCCGAGCGCCAGCATCCGCGCCGGCTGCGAGCGCAGGAAGAATCCGACCGCGAGCAAGGCAATGCCGAAGGCGAGCCACGCGGACGAATAGCAATATTGCTCTGCATCGCTGGTCGGCCCGGCCAGGATCTCGCCGTGGAAGAAACGCCGCACTTGGAGTGTCAAATAGAACAACGCCAGAATCGCCGCCGTGCTGGCGGCGATGATGCGATACGCCAGCGGCCGCGTGGTGCGGGCGATCAGCGCCAGGATGATCGCGAGCACCGCCGGCAGGCCGTAGGCGAGCAAGATCGCATTGAAGAACAAGCCCCCGACCGGATTGTTGTTGAAGCGCGGGCCGACGACGATGATCAGATCGAAGACGATGATGCACAACGTCGCCGCCGCGACCACAAGCGCACCCACATTGTGGACGATGCTGCCGCTCCGCCCGCGGATGTGTTCGAGCGCAATGGTCAGCGCCAGGCCGGCATTGACGTCGAGCGCGGCTTCGGTGATCGCATTCACCGGCTGGTAGATGTCGCCGCCGGTGATGTAGTGGCGGATCTGCAAGATCACGAGCAGCACGGTGAACACGATGGCGCCCGCATCGGCGATGCGCGCGGCCAGATCGTCGCCGCGCCGCCGCAGCAGCCAGCCCGCCACCCAGAATGAAAGGGCCGGAACGCCATAGCCATAAAGCAGCCAGTTGAAGATAGGCGTCCGGCCGAGCTCGTCGCCGACGATGCGCGGCTCGTAGCCGATGCGCGCAAGCGTCACCATGACCATCGCGGCGGCAAGCCAGCGCAATGCCGGCAACGGCCGCTTCTCGCTGACCCAGGCGGCCGCCGGGGACATCAGCGCGAGCGTAATCGTGAGCCAGCCTTTTTCCAGCGCGAAGGTGAGCGCAAGCGCGAGCGCCGCCAGCGTGCCGGTTGCGAAGATCGCGCTCGCCGCCGGCAAGCCGGGGCGCGGCGCGCGCTGCACCAGCGCTTCGGTCGCGACCGCAAAAATCGCCGCGAGCAACAGCGCAAGCCCGGCGAAAGGCAGCGAGCGGTCGAGCCCGGCGACGCGGTAATAAAGCGCAATCAACATTGCGAGCGGCGCCACCACCGCGCATGCCGCCCACAAGATCGGCGCGAGAGCGCGCGTCGAACGGCCCTGGGCCAAAAAGCCGGTAACGCCGAACATCGCCGCCCAGGCAGCGGCGAGCAGAAAGTGCGCCCCGTAATCGTAGCGTTGCGGATCGGCGATCGCCGGCGCCGCCGGTCCTGCCGGCGCGATCAGGTTGCTGAGGTTTCGTGGCACCGCCCAGTCGGCCATGACCGCGATGGCGAGGATCGCCGCAACCGGCACGGCGGCGGTTGCCGCCTCGGTGCGCCAGGCGATGGCGACGGTCACGGCGGCGAGGATAATGAAAGCCGTGAAGGGGATCGCGTCTTCGCCCGTCGCAAACACGAGGAGGGCGGTGACCAGCACATAGACCGACAGCGAAAGTGTCGAGACCCACTCGACCTCGCCTGGCTTTGCCTGCGGGCCGTAGAACAATCCGCACACCAAAAGGACCGCGGCGAGGACAAAGCCGGCCAATGCGTTGAATACATGCGCGCCGATCGCTTCGACCGGGGATACGTCCGTGCCCGGCAGCGTCCACAAGGCGCCGAGCACGATGGCGGTGACGGCAAGCCACAGCCACAAGCGCGCGCGCGCAAGCGCAAACGCGGCGGCGGTGACGATCGCGATGTAGGTGTAGAGCGCCCAATAATCCGGCTTGTCGGACGCGACTAGCAGCGGCGTCCCGAAGGCGCCGACCACGCCAAGGCCCGCGAGCGCCGGGCCGTGCAGCAGAGCGGCTGCGAGCGTCAACAGCGCCACGATGCCGAGCAGAATGAACGCCGCGCCGGGCGGCAGAAATTCGTAGAGCGCATAAGCCGCGTAGACCGTCGCATAAGCCACCACCGTGCCGGCGGCGGTCAGGATGCTCGGAATGTCCGCGGCGGGCAGGCCCGGAATGCCTGCAAGCCTTTCTCTTCGGCGCGACCATTCACCGATCGCAACCAAGGCAGCGGCGAGCAGCGCACCAAGCGCAATGCGCACGCCCGGACCGATCAGCCCTTGCTGGATCGTATAGCGCACCAAAAAGATGCCGCCGAGCGCAAGCGCGATGCCGCCGACCCAAACCACCCAGCGGGTGCCGAACCGCTCTTCAAAGCCGATCGATCGCGGCGGCGGAGGCGACGCAGCGCTGACGGGCGGCACGGACGACGGCGGCGACGGCGGCAATGGCGGCGGAGAAGCGGGCCCTTCCGGCGCTGCGCTCAGAGGCATCTCTGCGGCTTCGGTCGCCGGCGCCGGCGCAGTTTCAGTTTGCGTCGTCGACCCGGGCGTCGCCGGCGCAAGCGCGGTTGATGGCGAAAGCGGAGGGACGGCGGTTGGCGCCGCCCCTTGTAGCAGCGGCCCTTGGGCGCGCGCGAACTCGAGCGCGCGCAGCCGCTCGTCGAGGCGACGAATGGCGCTGAATTGCGAGAGCGCCACCACTAGTGCGGCAATGGCGATCACCGGAATCGCCAATGCGGCAAGCACGAGCATATAAAAGAAGTCGTCCATCGCAGCCCCCACTGCGCCGATCGCGGCGCGGGAGTTTAGAGCATGATCCGGAAAAGTGGATACCGGTTTTCCGGAAAAGATCATGCTCCACCAAAAATCCAGAGCGCGATGGCGGACGAAGCCATCGCGCTCCAGGGGCGAGCGTCGTGAGCGAAAGGCTAAAAAGCCAGCTATTCGCCGGCCCGGCTTTGCTCGCTTTTGACAAAAAGCTTGGCGAATCGCTCGAGATAACGCGCCTGCGCCGTCTCCGCCGGCCACGGCTTGAGGTAGTCGCGCTCGAGCGAGGTGGATACGGGCGGCGGACGGCCGAAAAACCGGCGCGCTTCGGCGATGTCGAAGCCGGCGAGCCGGGTGGCTTCCAGGAAGGCCGCTTGGCGGTCGGCAGTCTTGATCAGCTTTTCCAGTTCCGGCGGCGACTTTGCCGGCAGGCCGAAGCGGCGATGGATCGCTGCGAGCAAACGCCGCTCGACGGTCTTGTAGGCGTCGCCAATCACCGCTTTGAACGGCGAGATCATGTCGCCGATCACGTATTCGGGCGCATCGTGCAGCAGCACGGCAAGCCGCCGGCCGCGATCCAATCCCGGCGCGCGCTTGTGCGCCAGCGTCTCGACCAGGAGTGAGTGTTGCGCGACGGAGAAAATATGCGCACCGCTGGTCTGTCCGTTCCAGCGTGCCACGCGCGCGAGCCCATGCGCAATGTCCTCGACCTCAATGTCGAGCGCGGAAGGATCGAGCAGATCGAGCCGCCGGCCTGAGAGCATGCGCTGCCAGGCGCGCGGAAGTGACAGGCGCGTTTGCGTTTCCATGCCGGCAGAAAGTAGCTTTCCGCCGACACTTCGCAACCGGCATAAAAAATGCCCCTCCGCGGAAGGGGAGGGCAGGATCGACGAATGAGATCCGGGGAGGGGTCAAGTGGTGAAACCGACCCCCCACCCGCCGGCCTTCGGCCGTCGACCTCCCCCTTTCAGGGGGAGGCACGAAGCGCGTTACGCCGCGGCCTTCTTGCCCCACAGCCGCTTGGTGGCGATGTCGGCGCCCTCGCGCAGCGTCTTAAGCTTGAGCCACACCACGTCCTCGGCCACCCATTCCCAGCCCGCGAAGGTGCCGAAGCCGCAATCGACGCCGGCAATGACGCGCTCGCGGTCGCCGACCGCCGCGACGGCGGACTCGATGCGCTGCGCCACCACTTCCGGGTGCTCGACCAGATTGATCTTGGAGTCGATCACCCCGGGGATCAGGATCATGTTGTCCGGGAATTTTTGCTTCTTCAGCGCCGCATATTCGTGCTGCCGGCGCGCATTGGCGAACTCGATGCTGAGCGCGCCGACATTGGCCTTGTAGAACGCCTGCAACAGCGGCTCGAGGCCGATGTCGTAGATGTGCGGGCCTTCCCAGTTGCCCCAGCAGATATGCAACCGCACGCGGTCGCGCGGGATGTCGTGCAACGCCTTGTTGAGGGTGGCGATGTGCAGCTCGACGATCTTGACGTATTCGGCCTCGGTCTTGTCTTGGAACAACAGCACGCGTTCCATCGCGAGGTCAGGCGCATCGATCTGCAGAACATAACCGGCATCGACCACCGACTTATATTCGTAATGCATCTCGCGCGCGATGGCGTCGAGATAGCCCTCGTAGGTGGAGTAGTGCGCGTTCAGCATCGTCGTTGCGATGATGCCGGGCGACGGCTCGGCGAAGAACATTTCGGCGAACGGCGGCTTGATGGTCGCAGCCGCCTTCTTGAAGCGAGAAAGCTCGGTCTTGATCGCTTCCTTATCATGATACTTCAGCTCGCTGACGCATTCGGGACAGCCGAACACCTTGCCGGTCTTGGGCAGGCGCGCCGAGAACTTCTGGGTGTAGAGCGGATTTTCCAGCCATTCCTTGCCGAAGGGACGCTTCGATTCGCCGCCGAAGCCGTGCATGCGCTTCGGCACATAGGTCTGGAAGCCCACGCGGCCCTGTTCGCCGTCATTGGCGACGTCGACGCCGGACCAGCGCTGCTTCTCCATCACATAGGCGACGCGCTTTTCGATCTTTTCGGCGAGCTTGGCCTGATCGACCTTCTCGCCGGCCTCGTCGGCGATCAAAAGATCGTTAAGTTCGGCGCCGCGCGGCAGGCTGCCGGTATGTGTGGTCAAAATGTGTTCGGTGCTCTTGAGCATGAATTCCTCCCGTTTTGAATTTTGATGAGCCGCTATTTGGATTAGCCGCCAAGTGTGTAAAGATTATGCCAGTCCGCCGCTGCAGCGCGCAAGTGACAAGCCGCTCATGCGCCGCAACGAAGGTTACACACATGTGCCCGCACATTGTTGCTCACGCGGATCGCCACGCGCGGTGGAACGCGCACGTGCTTCTCGCGTCGCGGCGGTGCTGACGAGAGCGCTGCCCACCAAATGAAGGGCCCGGTCCCACCGTGTTTTTCTCCTAGAACCGGTTAACTTTTTGGCAGTGTCACAGAGCTTGGCACCGGCCGCAAAAGGAGTATGCTTCCAAAGCACAAAGATCATCTGTGAATCGCTGATCGCTTGTTCGATCGGGATCAAAAACAGATGCACAGGGGAGGAAGTATATGTTGTCAGCTCGCAGTCTAGCTGTCGGCGTTTCGACGTTGGGTATGGTGGTAGCCATGGCCACGGTCGGCTACGCCGTCGACATCGCCAAGGTCAAACTCTATCCCGACAAGAAGGGCACGGTGGCGGATCTGCAGCCGATGTCCAAATTCTGCGGCACCAAACCGCTCAAGGTCGCGCTCGCGGACGGCTGGGGCGGCAACTACTGGCGCCACATCACGCGCGCCGAGTTCGAAGACGAAGCGTCGAAGTGCAAGAACATCACCGACGCACGCTACACCGACGCCGAGTTCAAGCCGGAAAAACACATCGCCGACATCGAAGGCCTGATCGCGCAGAAGTATGACGTGATCGTCGCCTTCCTGGACGGCGGCCCCGCGATCCTCAAGGCGACGCGCGAGGCGACCGGCGCCGGCGTCGCGGTCGTGCCCTACGACACCGGCGATAAGTTCCCGGGCGTCATCGGCAAGGATTATCTCGACCGCGCCACCGAGAGCCAAAGCGAAGTCGGCGCACAGGCCGCCGAATGGCTGGCCAAGACCCTGGGCGGCAAAGGCAACATCATCATGTTCGGCGGCACGCCGGGCAACCCGATGACGGAAGCGCAGACGCATGGCTGGCGTCCGGTCTTCGCCAAGTATCCCGGCATCAAGGTGCTGGAGCAGGAGCCGGTGCCGACCATGTGGGATCCGGCCGTCGCCCAGCAGAAGACCGCTGCGCTGATCGCCAAGTATCCGCAGATCGACGGCATCTACAGCGAGACGGTCGGTCCGATCCGCGCCTTCGTCGCCGCCGGCAAGCCGATCCCGGCTTATGTCGGCCAGGCGCTCATGGACTTGAGCTGCATCACCGCCGAACATCCGGAAATGAAAATGATGAGCATCGACGCGCACACCTGGATGGTGCGGCTCGCGTTGCGCAAGGCGGTGGCTGCGGCGCAGGGCATCGACAACGACGAGCCGAGCCTGATCACGCTGCCGATCGTCGAGGACACCACCTCGAAGGATCCGAAGCTCGCCTTGAAGTGCGACAAGTCGATGCCGATGAACTCGATCCCGGGCTCGATGCTGACCAACGATCAGCAGAAGAAGGCGCTCGGCAAGTAAGCCAGGCGGTTTTGTTGATCGTGTCTGAGGCTTAAGTCCGCGAACGGCGAAGGCAGCGCCTTCGCCGGCCTCCCCCGGCGACGGGGGAGGCGCGGGCTGAATTGTTTTTGGTAAGGGGACCGGATCAGGAGATGGCGGACGAACGGACCAGCCGTCTGCGATTGCCCGCGCTGGGCATGGACCTGACCGAATTGCCGCTGGCGGCCAAAGCGTTCATCGCGACGGCTATTCTGGTGCTGATCGGCGGTATCGCGGCACCGAGCACGATCTCGACCGCGGCGATCCTTTCCACGCTGCCGTATTTCGCCATTCTCGCGGTCGCGTCGATCGGCCAGCATCTTGTCATTCAGCAGCGCGGGCTCGATCTCTCCACTGCCGGCGTGATGTCGTTCTGCGCCGTGGTCGTGACCAAGCTGCCGGACAGCAGCACCGATACCGGCGTGGTCATCTTCTGGATCTTCGCCGCACTCGCGACCGGCGCGCTGATCGGCGCGATTATCGGACTGATCGTGACGCTGTTGCACGTGCCGCCGCTCGTCACCACGATCGGCGTCAACGCCATTCTGTTCGGCCTGACCTATTTCGTCTCGACCGGCGCGTCGGTGCAGTCGCCGCCGATGATGGTGAAGTTTTTCACCGGCAGTTTCCTTTACGTGCCGACCCTGGTCTGGATGCTGATCCTGGTCGCCGGAGTGACGGTGTTTGTTCTGACCTTCACAACCGTCGGGCGCCGCTTCATCGCGGTGAGCGTCAATCCGGCGGCCGCTCACGTCGTCGGCGTGCCGCTGAAAGCCTACAGCATTCTCACCTATGCGGTCGCCGGGTTGATGTATGCCATCGCCGCGCTCATGCTGTCCGGCTATCTGGTCTCGCCGACGGTGTTGTGCGGCCTGCCTTATCTGCTCGGCACCATCGCCGCCGTCGTGGTCGGCGGCAATCCGCTCGGCGGCCTTACCAAGGGCAGCGTGGTCGCGACCGTCATCGGCGCGTTCTTTCTCACCTATCTCGCGCAACTCGTGACCGCGCTCGGCTTCGGCAGCTCGGCGGAAGATCTGGCCGACGCGCTCATCGTGCTGGGCGGCGTGGCGCTGCCCGAAATAACCCGGCGGCTTCGCTATGCATGACGTCGCCGTGCCCGACGCCATGAGCGCGGCGGTCGTCGCCACCGCGGCGCACGTGCCGGCGATGACGCTTGCGGACATCCGCAAGAGCTTCGGTCCGGTGCGCGCGCTCAAGGGCGTCGATGTTCTGATCTACCCGGGCGAGGTTCATGCCATCGTCGGCGAGAACGGCGCCGGCAAATCGACGCTGATCGGGGTCGCGACCGGTGTGTTGCGCGCCGATTCTGGCGCTATCTATTACGACGGCAAATATGTCGGCGCGCCCGATCCGCGGCAGATGCGCGAGGACGGCGTTTCCGTCGTCTACCAGCATCCGGCGCTGGCGCCCGATTTGACCGTGCTCGAAAATCTTCAGCTTGCGGCGCCTTCGCTCGTCGGCGCGGCGGGCGCCGCCGAGGCCGAGCGCCTGATCGCGCGCATCGCCACCGACGAGTTGCGCATGCCGATCAGCAAGCGCGTCGCCGAATTGTCGCTGGCGCAGCGCCATATTGTCGAGATCGCCCGCGCGCTGGTCACCCGGCCGAGGGTGCTTTTCCTCGACGAGCCGACCGAGCCGTTGCAGGTGGGCGACGTGCGCAAGCTGTTCGAGCTGATCGGCGAGCTCAAGCGCGACGGCGTTGGCATTGTCTATGTTTCGCACCGGCTGCATGAAGTGGACGAACTGGCCGACCGCATTTCAGTGATGCGCGACGGCGAGATCATCGACAGCCGGCTAGCCGACGAGATCACCTCGAGCGAAATCGTCGCGCTGATCGCCGGGCGTCCGCTAGGCCAGATATTCCCCGCGAAGGCGAAAGGCGTCGGAGCCGCGCTGTTTTCGGTCAAAGGCTTGAGCGGCCGCGGCTTCGATCAGGTCGATCTGGTGGCGCATGCCGGCGAAATCGTCGGGCTTGCCGGCATCGAAGGCGAGGGCCAGCGCGAATTCATCCGCGCTGCCGCCGGCATTGACCGCCGCTCTTCCGGCGAGGTGTGCATCAAGGATGCGAACATCGGGGGCGACAGTCCAGGCGCCTTTCGCCGCGCCGGCATCGGCTTTGTTCCCGATGACCGCCACGCCGAGGGCGTGTTCCTCAATTTGACGCTGCGCGAGAATTTCAGCCTCGGCTTTTTGGAGTCCATTTCCCGCTTCGGCGTCGTCGACCGCGGCACCGAGGCCGATCGCAGCAAGGCGATCATCAACGACTTGCGCATCCGCGCGCCGTCGGCCGAAACCAAATTGTTCGAACTATCCGGCGGCAATCAACAGAAGGCTCTGTTCGGCCGCGAGATATCGGCGAAACCTAGCGTGCTCTTGGTGGACGAGCCGACCAAGGGCGTCGATATCGGCGCGCGCAGCGAAATCTACCAGCGCCTGCGCGCCATCGCCGATCAGGGCTTGGCAGTGCTGGTGTCGTCCTCCGACGGCATCGAGCTCGAAGGCCTGTGCGATCGCGTGCTGATTTTCGCCCGCGGCCGCATTGTGCATGAATTGACCGGCGCTGAGGTCACCGACGCCGCCATCACCGAAGCCAATCTCACCGCGACGGTTTCGCGCGCAAGCAAGGCGCCGGCCGACGCACAGGTGCGGCGCTGGCGCGAATTCGCCGCCAGCGATCACTTTCCGGCCCTGGTGCTCGCCGTTCTCACCGCGATCATTCTCGGCGGCACGCAAGCTTTGAACGGCTACTTCCTCTCGCCGTTCAGCGTCAAAAGCATTCTATCCTTCTTCAGCATCCTTGCGTTCCTCTCGAGCGCGCAGCTTGCCACCGTGCTGGTCGGCGCCATCGATCTGTCGATCGGCCCGCTTGCCGGGCTATGCGTCGTGCTCGCTTCGTTTCTCGCGCCCGACGGTGTCGAGACCGGACCATTCGCAGCCGGCGTGATCATCATCCTTCTGCTCACGACGATTTTCGGCTTGCTGCAGGGCCTCTTGATCACCTCGCTGCGGTTGCCGGCAATCGTGGTAACGATCGCGACCTTCATCGGATTGCAAGGCGTATCGTTGTTGCTGCGGCCGACCGCGGCCGGCCAGATCGACGACGCGATTTCCAATGCCGCGCAGTTTCCGATCGGGTTTTTGCCGGCGGGACTGGTGCTGACGCTGGCGATGGTGGTGTGCGCCGAATGGCTTTTGTTCCGCACCGGTTTTGGGCGCAGCTTCCGCGCCGTCGGTTCGAGCCCGCTGGCGAGTTATCGGCTCGGCATCGACAGCCGGCGCCTGACCTGGCTTGCGTTCGTCATTTCGGGTTTGTTGACCGGGATCGGCGGACTGATGCTGGCCGGCCAAGTCGGCATCGGCTCGCCGACGACCGGCTCGGATTATACGCTGATGAGCATCACCGTCGTGGTTCTCGGCGGCGCCAGCGTCACCGGGGGGCGCGGCTCGTTCATCTCCACGCTTCTCGGCGCCGCGCTTGTGCAAGCGACGTCGAGCGCATCGTCCTACATCGATGCCAATTCCTCCGTGCACTACACTGTCATCGGCACGCTGACTTTGCTCGCCGCGATCTTTTTCAGTTTGGCGCGGCGGCGCGCCGTGAGCGGTTAAGCGTCATTCCGGGGCGGCCGAAGGCCGAGCCCGGAATTTATATTCGCTGAAATCTGAGAATGAGCGCCGCGTACGGTCTGGCTGACGGGGGCTATGGATTCCGGGATCGACGCTCCGCAATGACGGAGTCAAACCTTCCGCGCCAGTTTTTGTGCACCGCCTCGTGGCGATGGCAGGCGACCAGATGATCGTTGACCATGCCGACCGCCTGCATGAAGGCATAGACGATGGTTGGTCCCACGAACTTGAAGCCGCGTTGCGCCAGCTCTTTCGACATCGCGCGCGAGATCGGAGTCTCCGCCGGAATTTGCCGGATGGTCTTGAAGCGGTTGACCTTCGGCTCTCCGCCGACGAAATCCCACAACAAGTTTGAGAAGCCGTCGCCCTTTTCCATCGCCTCGAGCCAGCCGCGCGCCGAGAGCACCGCGCCTTCAATCTTGGCGCGATTGCGCACGATGCCGGCATCCTGCATAAGCCGCTCGACCTTTTTCGGCGTGTAGCGCGCGATCTTCTCCGGCACGAAGCCATCGAAGGCGCGGCGGAAATTCTCGCGCTTGCGCAAAATCGTGATCCACGACAGGCCGGCCTGGAAGCCGTCGAGCACAAGCTTCTCGTACAGGGCGCGATCGTCATATTCGGGAACGCCCCATTCCTGGTCGTGATAGGCGACATAGAGTGCGTCGTCCTTCGGCCACGGGCAGCGGATCAGCGTTGCGTCAGCGGCGAGAGTCATTCGGCCGCCTTGGCGCTGTCGGGAAAGGCAAACGTCGCCCAGTCCGGTTTGATCGGCCGCACCGGCACGTCGCCGGCAAACAATGCCTCGCCGCGCGAGAGCGCTTCGGCGGCGCGATCAAGGCGCAACAGCGCAAGCCCGCGGCCGCCGGCAGCCGAGCCCATGATGCCGACCTGCCGCCCGCCGGCGGTGATTGCCGCGCCGGCCTGCGGAGCCGCGCCGTCATAGCCGACCGCGACGGCGCGTGTGCGCGTGATGCCGCGATGCTCCATGCGCGATACGACTTCCTGGCCGACATAGCAGCCCTTCTCGAAATCGACGCCGCCGAGCTGATCCATGTCCGCCTCATGCGGGAAAGCATCGCCATAGCCGAAATCGGCGCCCCCGCGAGGAATGCCGAGCGCGATCCGGTGCGCTTCGTACTGACTTTCGTCCACCAGCGTGGCGCCAAGACTGGCCGCCGCATCGGCAGCCCGATGGGGCGGCAGCATGATGCGCATGCCGAGCGCCGGCAGGCGCGGATCGGGATAAGCAAGGCCCGCGGATGTCGCGCCCGTGCCGTCCCACTCCGCCAGAACTCCGAGCACCTCAGACAAATCCTCGACCATGACACGTGACCGCAGCTTGTAGAGATTGAGCTTGTCGACCAGCGCTTTCGCCCGCTCGCGCGCAACGTCGAGGAAAAAGCCGCCGCCGTCCTCGGCCGGCGCTTCGGTGGCGATGAAATCGGCGATGATCTTGCCTTGCGGTGTCAGCAGCGCGCAGAAGCGCGCGGCGCCCGGGCGGAGCTCGAGCACGTCGGCGCTGACAAGCCCGTGCAGAAAGCTTCGCGCCTCGTCGCCGGCGACCTTCACCACTCCCCGGTCCGAAAGTAAGGCGGCCTTCATCGATGCCACAATTCCCCGTTCTCAGTCTGCAGGGCCGTCTGGGGAAGCTAAGGTCCCGCCCCGTCACCCTCAAGGGTCGCTTCCGCCGCAACGATGGAGCGCATCGCCCCGATAAGCAATCGCCGATCGGCACCCCACCTTGACCGAGCGGTGCAATCACGATTTTTTTAGTCCCGCAGATCGGCCGCACCACCCGGGAATTTTCACGTCGCCGAGAAGATAACGACGTGATCGGGACTTTAGCGGCCTCGACAATACCGCCGCTGCCGCCCCGTTGCGAGGCTCACCCTTAGGTTCTCAGCCCTTCGGCCCCACCCATTGCGTCCCGTCACAAGCCCGAAACAGCAGGCGTTCAATGAGTAAGCGCATGGCCGACGAACTGCTTTCCTTGCGCGTCATTGTGGTCTCGCCGTCGCCAGGCGGTCGTGCGATGTTCCGCAATGCGGCAACCGCCGCGCGCGTGCCGATCGAGCTTGTGGAAAACGACGGCGAAGCGGCGGCTGGGCGGTCGATTGCGGCCGGCGCTGATCTGGCGTTTTTCGACACGGCGCTTGGCGGCGAAGCAATGGCGCGGATGGCCTTGGCGGCCCGCGCCGCATCGCGCCCGCCCTTCACAATCGCGCTCTGCGGGCCCGGCGATTGCGGGTCTCTTCCGACGGACTATCAGGCCAGCCGGCCGGAGGACGAGGACGATGCGCACCGCCTGATCGCCGGCTCGATCCGGCTCCGGCTGCCGAGCCGCGTACTGTTGGTGGACGATTCGCCGACCATGCGCAGCATCGTGCGCAGGGTTCTGGCGGCAACACGCTTGCCGCTCGACGTGACCGAGGCGGGCGACGGCGGATAGGCGCTGGCGTTGGCGCGCGCCGCCGAATTCGACTTCGTCTTTTTCGACCACAATCTGCCCGGCTTGAGCGGTTTGGAGGCGATCGCTGAATTGCGGCGAGCAAAGCGCTACCCGGGCTTTGTGCTGATGACGTCGGCGGACGACGCGGCGCTGGCGGAAAAGGCGAACACTCAGGGTATCGCCTTTCTCAAAAAGCCGTTCTACCCGGCGGATTTGGAAGGGGTCCTATGCCGCTTCTGCGGACTACGCGCGCTCAGTCCTGCGCGCCGGTAACGTGCTATTGGCGCGACAGCTCGACGGAGAATTCGCCGTTGCGAATGCGCGCGGCGAGACTTTCGGTATAGCGGGCGGTCGCGTCCTCGCCATAGGTGGAAATAAGTTCGGCCAGCGCCAGAAAAAGCGCCGTTTGCGCCAGGCAATCGCCGTCGATGCCCTCATGGCGGGCATGAACCCATGCTTCTTGCAAATAACCGAGCGCCAATCGCTTCTGCTCGTGATCGGCAACGGCTTCCTGTGCCGCCGAAAGTTGCGTCGCAATACTCATTGATTAACTTATCGCCGCAGCCCGGCGGCGCCCCTGACAGCGAGAAATTAGCACGTCATCCGCGAGCCCTAAGCCGAACCTTGAGGAAGGGTTAATTGGAACGATCAGGCTTGCCGCGCTGTTTTAAGCCGGCGACAAGCGGAGCGACCCGGCCCTTAGTTGGCGTAGCGCGCCGTGATCTCGCGGGCGATCTTGGCGCCTTCAGCGAGGTAGCGGCGGATGGCGAAATCGGCCGCCGGCGTGCAGGTGCGATAGCTCTGTTGGAACGCGCGGTAGCCGCGGTTGAAGCTTGCGATCATCTGTTCGTGCCGCTCGCCGCCCGGCGCTTCGGTGTCGATCAGCACTTGCGCCTCGTTGCGCCATTTTTGGCCCTCGTTCGAGCCGCAAATGCCGCGCAGGAAATGCAGCGAGCCGAGGATCTCGGCGAGCCGCTGCAAGTCGTGGTCAAAGGGCGCCGGCCGGTTTTGCGGCGCCTGCGGCTGCGCTTCCTGTTGCGGCGGTTGCTGCGGCTGCGGCTGAACCGGGCGGGGCGCCGGCCGATAGTAGCGCGGCTGCGGCTGCTGCTCGCCCCAGCCCTGCCCCCAAAAGCCCTGGCCATAGGCCGGAAGGGCGGCGGCGAGGCATAGACAAAGGAATAGAACGAGCGAGGTTCGAGACATCAGAGTCGGATCAAAGCACAACGGCGGGGCGCGCTGTAGTAGCCCAAACACGAAAAGGCGACACCGTTGCAAATATCAAATATCACGAGAACGCGGCGATCCGCTCGCCGGCAGCGGTAACGATTTCGGCAAGCCCTTCCGTCGTTTCTAGTCCGGAAAGTTCCGCCGGCAACAGCCATCTCGCCTCGGCGAGTTCCGCATTGAGGGAAATTTCGCCCCCCAGATAACGCGCCGCAAACGGCAGAATGACGAAATGCCGCTCGATCTTGCCGTCCGCGTCGCGCGCGATCACTTGGCGATAGCCGGCAAGCGACAGGGGCTCGATGGCAAGCCCGGTCTCTTCGCACACCTCTCGGATGACCGCCCGCTCAAGCGTCTCGCCAAGCTCGACGCCGCCGCCGGGCAACGTGTAGATCCCCTGTAACGGCGGCGTGCCGCGCCGCACGATCAGCACCCGCCCGGCGCGGAAAATAGCGGCGCTGACCGCGAGATAGGGGCGGCAAGGATAACTCCGCGAATCCGCGCTGGTGTTGGTCAAGGGCCGACCCATTTGCCTATGATCGCGGGCGCCTTGCCCGTTCGCTATTCTCGCCGGAGCCTATCTATAGCCCAATGTGCGCCCGCTACGTCATAACCTCGCCGGCCGATGCGATCAGAGCTCTGTTCGGCTATGCCGACCGGCCGGATTTCCCGCCGCGTTATAACGTGGCGCCGACGCAGCCGATCCCCATCGTGCGGCTGGAGCAAGGCAAGCGCGCGTTCGCACTGGTGCGCTGGGGATTTCTGCCTTCCTGGGTCAAGGATCCGCGCACATTTTCGCTGCTCGTCAATGCGCGCGGCGAATCCGTGCTCGAGAAGCCGGCCTTTCGCAACGCCATGCGGCGGCGGCGCTGCCTTGTCCCGGCCGACGGCTTTTACGAATGGAGCGACACGCGCCCGCGGCGTCCTTTTTTCGTGCGGCCGAAGGCCGGCGGTCCGATCGCCTTTGCCGGATTGTGGGAAACCTGGACCGGGCCGAACGGCGAAGAGGTCGACACCGCTGCGATCGTCACCACGCGGTCGAACCGATCGCTCGCATCGATTCACGACCGCATGCCGGTAATCGTGCCGCCCGAGGCTTTCAATCTTTGGCTCGACTGTGCTGCGGTCGATGCCACAACCGCGGCGGCGCTGTTTCTGCCTGCGTCCGATGCGCTGCTCGAAAGCTACGCGGTCTCCAGCGCGGTCAATCGCGCGGCCAACGATTCGCCGGAACTGATCGCGCCGGCGCCGGCTGTGATCGATGACAGTGTGAACGCTGCTGCGGCCGAAGCGCCGGAGAACCCCGAAGAAGCGGACAAACAACTGTCGTTGTTTTGATCCGTCGAACCTCACGCACGCTAAGCGCTGCCCCGCCCGAATTGCGCGCGGTCGACCGCGGCTTTCACCACCGGAATCTCGTCATCGGCGAGCGGCTTCATCCACGCTTTGCGCTTGAGGGCTGCGGCGATATAGGGCGCAAGCTCTGCGGCCTTGCGTCCCTCGCGCGCGGCCCTTTCCGCTTTGAAGGCCGGCATCACTTCGGCGGCGAATAATTCCAGCGCTTCGCAAATATGGTCGTGACGGTTGCGCCCGGCTTGCTGCAGGAAGATCACCTGATCGACGCCGCTATCCTGGAAGGTTTCCAGATGCTTGCGCATGTCGTCGGGCGTGCCGATGCCGGACGAATTGGCGCCCACCTTCTGCAAGGCGTCGATCACCGCCTCGGTGCGGTTGCCGCGCTGCGCCAGATAGTCGCCCCAAAGATTGGTGCGGCCGGGAACGCAGTCCTGCGCCACCAGCGCATTGAGCGCATAGCCGAAGAACTCGAAGCCCTCGTGGCCGCGGCGGATCGCCTCGGCACGGTCGCGGTGCACCGAAAAACTCGACACCATCGCCAGATTGGCGTTGACCGCATGGCCGAGCGGCACGCAGGCGTCCGATTTGATGATGCCGTAATAGATGTCGGCCCAGCGCGTCGCTTCTTCGCGGTCGAGGAAGGAGAAGGCGAGCGCGCCGACGCCGTTCTGCGCCGCGATCTTGATGGTGTCGCGGTTGGTGCAGGCCATCCAGATCGGCGGGTGCGGCTTCTGCACCGGCTTCGGCAACACGTTGCGGCAGGGCATGGCGAAATACTTGCCCTCGAAGCCCGGATAGGGCTCGAGCACCATCATGTTGGCGATCTGCTCGGCCGCCTCCAGCGCCATCGCGCGCTTCTCCCTGGCCGGGATGCGAAAGCCGCCGAGCTCGAGCCGCGTCGCACCTTCGCCGATGCCGAAATCAACGCGGCCGTCGGAGATGATGTCGAGCGTGGCCAAGCCCTCGGCAGTGCGCGCCGGATGATTGTAATTCGGAATGACCTGCCGGATGCCGTGGCCGAGCCGGATCGATTTGGTGCGCGCCGCCGCGGCGGCGAGGAATACTTCGGGCGCGGACGAATGCGAATATTCTTCCAGGAAATGATGCTCGACTTCCCAGGCGTAGTCGAAGCCGAGGCGGTCGGCTAGTTCGACTTGCTCGAGCGCCTGATGAAACAGGTTGCGCTCATCGCCTTCGTTCCATGGTCGCGGCAGCTGCAATTCATAAAACACTCCAAAACGCATTCCATCCCCTTTTTGAAACCGCGCGGCGCCGCGCTAGCCAGCCTTACAATGAGTAACGTTAAAGCACTTTGCCGGGATTCAGAATGCCCTTGGGATCGAGCAAGGTCTTTAAGCTGCGCATGAGTTCGAGCGCGACCGGATCCTTCACCGCCGGCAATTGATGGCGCTTGATGACGCCGATGCCGTGCTCGGCCGAGATCGATCCACCATATGCCTTCACCACCTCGTAGACGGCGGCGTTCATGGCGTCCCAGTGCGTCAGGTATTCGGCCTTGTCGGCGCCCGCCGGCTGGTTGACGTTGTAGTGGATATTGCCGTCGCCCAGATGGCCGAAGGGCAGGGGACGCGCGCCGGGGACTGCGCGCTCGACCGCCGCCGCAGCGTCCTTGAGAAAGGCTGGCACCGCCGCAACCGGCACCGAGATGTCGTGCTTGATCGAGCCGCCGGCATAGCGCTGCGCCTCGCCGAAATTCTCGCGGACGCGCCAGAACGCTTTAATCTGTTCCAGGCTCTCCGCAATGGCGGCGTCGCTGACTAGCCCCTGCTCGACACCCTTGGCGAGGATGTCTTCCAACACGTCACGCAGCCCGCTTTGCGCCTGCGAGGACAATTCGATCAGCACGTACCAGGGATGCGGGGCGATGAGCGGATCGCGGCAGCCGGCGGTGTAGCGCAGCACGATCTCGAGTCCTTCGCGCGGCATCAGCTCGTAGCTCGTGACGCCGCCGCCGGCGTTGTCGGACGCGATGTTGAGCAGCGCCAGCGCCGCTTCGGGCGACAGCAATCCAACGAATGCGGTCTCGACCGAGCGCGGGCGCGGAACGAGCCGCAGCACCGCCGCGGTAATCACGCCGAGCGTGCCCTCGGCGCCGATGAACAGATTTTTCAGATCGTAACCGGTATTGTCTTTTTTCAGCTTGTTGAGGTCGTGCAGGATGCGGCCGTCGGCCAGCACCACTTCGATGCCGAGCACATGCGAGCGCGCAATCCCGTAGGCGAGCGCCGCGGTGCCGCCTGCGTTGGTCGAAAGATTGCCGCCGATGGTGCAGGTGCCTTCCGACGGCAACAGCTGCGGATAGAGCCGGTCGACGGCGGCCGCGGCCTCGCGCGCCCGCTGCAGCGTGACGCCGGCTTCGCAGGTGATGGTGTTCGAGGTGGCGTCGACCTCGCGGATGCGATCGAGCCGGTTCAGCGACAGCACGATTTCATTGTTGAGTGGGATCTGGCCGCCGACCAGGCCGGTGTTGCCGCCCTGCGGCACGATCGCCGTTCCGGTCTCGTTGGCAAGTTTCACGATCGCCGCCACTTCGCCGACCGAACCCGGCCGCAGCACCAAGGGCGTGCGCCCATGGAACAAGTCGCGCATCTCGACCACATAGGGCGCCTGCATCTGCGGATCGGTGATGGCGTATTTGTCGCCGACAATGGCGGCAAAGCGCGCCAGCAGCGACCCATCGATCGCGCGCTCCGGCTTGGTCTGGTCCGATCTGGCTCTTTCCGGCGTATCGAGCATAAGCAGGATCCTATCGGCCCATTAGATAAGCCAGATTTCGCACCAGCGCATCTATCGTTCCGCCGCCGCGCGCGCGAGCCGGTCATTGATCGCTTCGCCGAGCCCCTCATGGGGGACCGGCATCACCGCGATGACGCGGGCGCCTGTGCCATCGAGCGCGCGCAGATGCGAAAACAGGTTAGCGGCGGCTTCGATGAGATCGCCGCGGGCGGAGAGATTAAGCGTCTTTTTGCTGTGCGCGGCGCCCTCCGGCAGCGAAGCGCCGAACGCGAGCAGAGCCTCGCCGGGCTCGATGCGGCCGGCATGAAGGCGGATGCGGGTGCGCGGCGCGTAGTGCGAGGCGAGCATGCCGGGCGCGAGCGGCGCTTCATCGTCCGGCAGGAGTGCTGGCGCGTCGGAAAGCTGTTTGCCGAGCGCGCGCTCGATCGCCGCGCGCGGCACGCCGCCCGGGCGCAGCAAGGTGGGCTGGCCGAGACAGGCGACGATAGTGGATTCGACGCCGACCGGTGTCGCGCCGCCGTCGATGATGAGATCGATCCGCCCGCTCAGATCGGCCGCCACATGCTCGGCGGTGGTCGGCGACACATGCCCGGAGCGATTGGCTGACGGCGCCACCACCGGCTTGCCGAATGTCGTGAGGATCGCGCGCGCCACCGCATGGTCCGGCATGCGCACCGCAATGCTGTCGAGCCCGGCGGTGGCAAGCTCGGCGACCGGGCAGCTGGCCGCTTTGGGCAGAACGAGCGTCAGCGGCCCAGGCCATAGCGCCGCGGCGAGCCGCCCGGCATCGGCTTCGAAGCGCGCCAGCGCCCGCGCCGCCGCGAGATCGGTCACGTGCGCAATGAGCGGGTTGAAGGCCGGGCGGCCCTTGGCCTCGTAGAGGCGCGCAACGGCCTGCCCATTGGTCGCGTCGGCGCCGAGCCCATAGACCGTCTCGGTCGGAAAGGCGACGAGCCCCCCCGCGGCAAGCACATGCGCCGCCTCGGCGGCCGCGGCGGCGCCGGCCGGCAAGATGCGCGTCATGAGCGGGGCAGTCATGAACGACCTCGCAGGTGGCGGATATTGGCGTGGGGCACCTTGTAGCACTTTGGCGGAGCGCGATCTTTTTTCCGGAATGCCGAGGGCGGCCCCCTGGATCAAGCCCGGGCACACAAGCATTTTTTCGGATCGGCACTACATGATGGAGGGCCTAGCGCTTGCAGCCCAGCGGGACGGAATGTATAAGCGCGGCCATTGCTTCTCGCTGGAGCATGATCTCTTCGGAAAACCGCTATCCATCCCGGATCAAGTCCGGGGCAGGCTTTTTCCGGATCATGCTCCTATGTCGGAGTGTAGCGCAGTCTGGTAGCGCACCTCGTTCGGGACGAGGGGGTCGCAGGTTCAAATCCTGCCACTCCGACCAGTACTTAGCCTATCCCGATAGGTCTATCCCGACAGTTTCCCCGACAGATTCGAACGACAGTCTCGCAAGCTCCTTGTGCGGTTGCGCGCCGCCAACGCCGACGTGATGGCAATTTACCTGCCATCGGCAAATAAAACGGAGGTTGACCTGTCGAACATCATGACCAGGAGGAACCGCTGGTTCGCGATCGCCCAACGTGATCTGCCTCGAGCAATACCGGCGCCGACGCCGACGGCAGGCTGCAAGTGAATAGCCGACGTCGGGCTCGTGTCCCAAGCCAGCAAGTCACGCGCGACCCGCGCGCTGCTGCAACCGCTGCAATACGTCCGCACGATAGTGGCGCCGATCAAATCCCGGAGGCTCGGGAAGCCGACGGTGCAGAACCACCGTCAGCCTGACCAGCGCCTGAAAATAAAGCTCGGGCCGTTCCGCCATCACGCGGTCGAGTACTTCGCGGCCGTGCTGCCAGGTGCGGTCAAGACGGGCAAGGAAGTTCTCAGCGAGTTCTTGGTGTGAGGGTTCGGCCCGGCGGCGGGCGGATTTCTCATGCCCCCCGGCGGTGGGACAGCTTTTGCCGAGAAGCTTTGCGGCTATCTCGGTTATGGCCACCTCCTTGTTCGCCTGCTCGCGCAATGGCGCGCATCGCCCGATGCACCGAGGAGCGCGTCGATGACTTCCAAGATCGATGCACGCAGATAAAAGGCGAGAGAGTTGGCTCAGCAACAGTGGGCGCGGCAACATTGAAAAAACTGGCTGGGAACCAAGGGCGCCGCTAACGTTAATTCCCGAAGCGCTGACCGCCGGCAATCGCTTTCGCGCCGGCGTGGGTTTCGTCGTCCAGATAACCGCCAAATGCACTGGAATGGTGGGTGAGCGGTGACAACGATCCGCCTGGCACATCCTGCAAGTCGCCGAGATCCTGGCGACATGAACTTGCGGGTTGCCGGCTATCTATCGGGAACGGCTGATCGACCCAGACGGCAATGAATTGCCTCCGACTAAGGACTGGCTACCGGATCGCGAAGAGCCGCGCCTCATGCCGATAAGAATTTTACGGCGTTCGCTCAGGGCGCGGCGTCTCGAGCCGTTAATTGCACCCGCATCACTGATAGACATTGATGAAGCCTTTCTACGTCACGGCCGGCGGTAAGTTGCGTGCAAAATCGATGAACAGAAAAAAGGTGGCGTGGTGGGAGACGGTGCCGAATCACCGCGCTGAAGGTTCGCGTACTTGAATCGCGGGACCTGAAGTTGTAAATAAACTGAAAGTTAGCTTTTCAGGGGGGATGGGGCGGCAAGATGAGTGGCTCGCACTGTTAAGAATATAGATACATCGGATCGCAGCAATAATCCAACCTTCCCACAAAATTCCAACAAAACCGGCTTGCGTGGTGTCTACCGGCACGGCGAGCACAGTTGGCGTGTTCTGATATGCGAGCACGGCAAACTAAAGCACATCGGCACATTTCCTTCGCAAGTGCTTGCGGCCGAAGCTTACGCCGTCACGGCTGCATGCCGTGCTGCTGAGAAGTTTGAGCGCGCGAAGGCTGTAATCCAGGACATGAGAAGCCGTCTGGCTCACTCCTCGGTGAACGAGGGGTGATGCAATGAAGACGCAAGTCTTATCAGGTGCTCGCTAAAAGAATGTGGGGCCCATGACCGTCGCCACCAAGCACATCCCTGAGCGTCGCCCCGAACGCCCCAGCACGCTGCGTGTGCGGCGGCATCGCGAGCGGCGAAGCCACGGTTTGCGGCTTCTAACCGTGACCGCGCCTGAAACCGTCATCGAAGCCGCAGTCGCTCGTGGATTGCTAGCCTTGGAAGAACGCGCCGAGCCATGGGCAGTGATTCAAGGCTGCTACGCCTCGCAACTTTCGGACGCCGCTCTCGACCGGCTCGTCAATGGCGGAGTTATCGCGCACGAACAGCGCGGCGACGCGGGGGCAATTCTCCGCAACATCAGCAGTTGGCTAGAGCGCTCAGCTTGGGCAGCATTTGAAAGGGAGTAAGACGTTACATGCCAGCAAATGGCGAAAATAACCAATGAAGCGACACCCACACCGCGGCGTCGTCATCGCCGGGCATCCGACCAGCTTACGGCTAGAGGCAGAGTTCTGGGACTTCCTGCGCGAGATAGCCTACGAGCGCCAGCTTTCACTAAGCGAACTCATCAACGCGATTAGCCAAGCCAAGAGCCGCAAGGTCACGCTGGCGAGCGCTTTGCGGGTTTTCGTAGCGCAGCATTACCGCGCTGCTGCGTCCCAAAGGTGCTGAGCAAGTCATGACGCACTGCCAGCCCCACTGTTGCAGCTATCCACGATAGAGCAAATGCCAAAGCCTCGTTCACTCAAAAAGGACGCCGAAATCGCAGTCATTCCCGGCAACCCGCTTGTGCTTCGCGGTGCACGGAATGTCCGGACTCTATCGGCCGCGTTTATCGCGGATCTGCAGGAAGATTGGGAGAAATACGGCACTCAGATTCTGGAGCTCATGCGGGAAAAATTTCCCGATCTATATTTTGCCAGCATCGTCAAGCTCGCCCAAATTGTTCGTATCGAAGCTGACGTGAGCCTGAAGGAGCCCAAGCCCAAGACGATCGAGGAGGTGCTACAGCGCGTCGAGCACGAGACCGGCGTCGAAGGCAGGCGCTCATTCGAGGGGTTCCTGAAGAAAATGCACAAGACCAAAGAAGAGCAAAGTGGATGATCAATGCCCGCTGTTCGTCGCGGCTAGGGGAGAGCGTTCTGGGGGATAGCGGGTGCGGCGCTGGTTCGTCTTATCAGCAATGCGTAACGGCAGGTCGATCTCCAAGCTGACTGGGAGAAACATCTCACCAAGATTCTGGGGGAGAAGTTTCGTGATCCCTAGCCCGCATTATGCAGCGCTTTGATCTTTTGCGCGGTGCAAGGCGCGGTTTTCGGGTGAGCGCGTTTGGATTTTCTGGATCGGAGACGCACCTCTTCATTTCCGGCGAAGCTCCAGAGAGCGGGGTGGAAGAGGTTTTTGGGTTGAGGGGAAGGGTTGGAATTCTGGGACGTCACGTCCCGCGGCTCAGGTGACGAGTTGCGGTATTCGTCCCAGCGCGAAGCGCAGGATATTCTGACCGGGACACGATGTCGGCAAATGAACGCGCAACATCGTCTTCATCTCGACGACGCGCGCGGCAATCTTGATGAGGCGCAGGCGCAGCGTGTCGAACTGGGCGACGCGCCACATCGAACGTTTCGGCATCGACACGCGCAGACCCCACATCAGCCAGTAAGAGCCGGCGTGCAGGAACAACCGTAACTGATTGGCGGTGGCCTTGGTGCATGAGGTGCGGTCCGCCGCCAAATGCGTCTTCCAGGATTTGATGTGATTTTCGGCCTGGCCACGGCGACAATAAATATCCTCGTAGAGCACGCGGGCGTTGCACTGCTTGAGATTCGCGACGATGAACCGCGTGTCTGGTCCTTCCGCGCCAACCTCGACGCGGGCGATGACGCGCTCGACGCGGCTCCAGCTCGCGGCGCCGTCGTAAAACTCCTTGAAGCGGCGCGCCTTGCCCTCCTTTGGTGCGGCCGCAAAGCGCGCCTTCGTGCTGGCCTCGAGACTTTCGATGTGGCGTTGCAATGTCGAGGTCGGCGCGACGCCGAGGATGTAATCGATCCTGTTGGCGCGACACCAGTCGAGAACCTCGGGGCAGCAATAATGACTATCGGCGCGCAGCAATATCTCGGTCTTCGGCCAGTTGGCGCGGATGGCGCGCAGCAAGCGGCGCAGAAAGGCACGTATTTCCTTGCCGCCGGGCCGTTTGGCGGGGCGAAGCACGGCGGTGACGAAGCGGCCTTCGCCGTCGAATACGATGATCGGCTGAAAGCCGTATTCATCGTAATGCGCATTGAACAGTCGCAATTGCTGACCGCCATGGACCGCGTCGAAGGTGTCATCGATGTCGAGCGTGATGCGTTTGGGAACCTGGTGAAAGGACTCGCAATAAAGATCGACCATGGCGCCGCCCATGCGCAACAGCGCGCGAGCATCGGGCAGGTTTTCCAGTCGCGAGATGGTCGATTGCGAACACAGCTCGCGATCGGACGGCGTTCGATCGAGCGCTATCTTGAACATGGGATCGTCGCGAAGACTGGAGGCGTCGTTGCCGTCTTCATAACCCGCCGCGATCATCAGCAATCGAAAGCGAATAATGTCGGCAAGGCTGTGCGTGATCTGGTCCGGCGCACGCGGGTCTTCGATGCAGGCGGCCATGCGATCGGCGACGCGAAGGCGTTGCTCGACCTCGCGCAACATCAGGACGCCGCCGTCCGACGACAACAGACCGGCGTCGAATTTGGCTGAACGACCCCCTCGAGCCGTAACGCGGCTCGTACCCGTACCGTGGCTGATATCCATAGCGAGGCCCGTCAAAGTATCTGTCGTAACCCCGGGCATCATAGCGCGAAGCATCGATACGCGACGCGGTTCGCGACGTCGTGCGCGGTTTCTTGCTTTGCGGCTTCGGAGCCGGCGCGGGATCTGTCGCGACTGCTGCTGTATCGTTGAACGTCTGAGCAGAGAGCGCATCCTTCACTGCGGGAGTCTCGGCGAGCGCGGCTGCGCTGGTCGGACCCTGCGGTGTCGAGGTCCTGGCAAGCTCGATTGGCTGCGGAAGAACCGCCGCCCCGGCTGCGGACGCTGGTGGAGCTTTTTGTTCAGCGGAATTGTGCGCTTCAGCAGGCGATTTGATCTGCTGCGGCTCAGCCGGCTGTTGCGCCGCGACCGACGTGCTGGCTGTCAGTGGCCACCTGGGGTCTGGCGCCACCAAAGTGCGTGCTGCAACCGACCCTTCCGCTACCGGCCGATCCAGCAACGAAAACACCGTCGCCGCGCCGGCGGTCGCGCCGATGATCGCCGCGACCGCGATCAAGCGCGCCGTGCGCATGACGCTAGGCGCCGGCGCGACATAACCCCATTCTGGATTGACGCTGCGGGCGTAAGGCACGAGGCTTCTCCCAAGGCAGGCAGACCGCTGCCCGAACCCCGTGTCACAGCCGCAGCCGCAGCATGAAACGCAGCGGCCGGCGTGGCGGTTCCTCCTCCAGCGAAGGCTACTTAGCAGGCTACTAGGACGCGAGCAATAACGGCCTCACGCGGACGCTGCGTCGAACCACTCTAGCTCGATCGTTAGTGGTGGATTACGAGCCGACATTTACGTGGTGGCGGATGCTGGAAGCCGGCGCGCACCAAGAGTGATGGCTGGATTTGCAGGCATGGTTCATGGCCGCCAAAGTGCTGCCAGTGCCAAGAACAATTGCCGTAACAAGCGCAATAATCAGTGGGTTTTTCATGGCGAAACTCACTACGATCCGGCCCCCGAGCCTGCCAGGCGGTTCAGTTAACCGAGCACCCGATGAACGCGCGCTGAACGTCCGTGCCGGTTTGTGGCCGCAATTGTAAACCTTGTCCATGGCTGAGCGTCGCCGCTTCCCGCCGCCTTAGTTTGCCGAAACGGACGAATGCTTCAGACAGAGCCCAAGAAGTAAAAAGGCGACATGGTCACCGTCATTTGAGCAGGCGGCTACCAAACAGAGGCATAGACTCATGGTCGCAGTGCCTGTAACCCGCGCCCATCAATTTGAATGGCGGGGAACAGGTCTTATGGAAGCGAGGAGAATATCATGAAAAAGCGCGCTCTGATGCTCACCATCTTTGCACTTAACATCTGGTGCTGCTGTTGCTGAAGAAGGCCCAAGTATGCGCGGCCCCGAGGGTCACGCCATGATGGGCAAGGCGGCATGATGGGCTGTGGTATGATGGGACGAGGAGGCATGATGGGTGGTGGCATGATGGGGCGAGGGGTGGCCATGCGCTTCATCTTCGCTCTGATGGATAGCGATGGTGACGGAACCGTCTCGTTGCAAGAATTTCAAGCCGCTCACGAGAAAATCTTCAAGGCGATGGACACCGACAAGGACGGCACTCTTACCCTCGAGGAGATACAAGCCTTCATGCGGGGGCCCGGTAAATCTGCTCCGAAGGAACATGAACACGAACGCGAGTAGTGAAACGACGGCGATTTCTGCCCATCGCTCGTGCAATCACGTCCTGCGATAGAAATACTGCGGTTAGAACTTGTTGGTCGGCCGCCCCCCCAGCCCCCCATCCCTCAGATGGCGGCCCCCGTCAAATCCCCGCTGCGTATCGCGGCGCTTTTAGTTTGAAAGGTTAGGCGACCAGGAAAAGATCCCCGGCAACTGGAAACTGGTTTCACTCTTCATGGAGGATGTTGCCGGCGCGAAGCCAACTCGCGTCGTCGACAACTGGTAGCTAAGCACAATGCCAGAATTTAGTTTTGATACGCCTTTGACCCTGAAGGGCAACATCGTCGTTCGTACCTCGATGACGCGGTTCGCTTCATGATTGGTTATCGAGAGGCGCGCCGACCTGAGCTTCAGACCAGTGTCGCTGGTGTTGGGGCAGCGGTAGAGGAACGGTGGCATGATCTGACACTTCTTTTTTCTCTGGCTGTGCTAGAGTGAGCAATAGGGCTCCTCTGTTATTTCGCTGGGAGGCCCATCGTGAGCCGCCAGGGAATTGCATTCGATTATAGCTTACCGGCAGAACTGTATCTGTCGAGGCGCAGAGCACGACACACCGATTACCGGCGTTTCGCGACAGCGGCTGAGGCCATTCGCTATGCTGTCGAAGAACTGCGCACACGCCGGTCCATCAGCGCCTGGATGCAGGTTGAAGAGGATCGGTTCAACAAGGAAGAAATCAATCGGCTGTATGACGAGATGATTATCCTTTGCGCGCGCCTCTAAGTGACTGAGCGCAGCGGTACGACCGAATAGGGTCCGTTTACCGCGAAGGGTGCTTTGAGAAGCCATGAGGACCCCAACGCCACCCCTGGACACCCACGCTTCCCCCGCCGATGATGCACGCCGCCCCCGATTGTAGGCGCCGTCATGGACATAGTGGTCTGGCTGCGGAGCTTGGGCTTACAAGAGTACGAGGCACCATTCCGCAAAAATAAAATAGATGATGCAGTCCTGCCGAAGCTGACGGCGGAGGACCTGAAGGAATTGGGTGTTGCCGCGCTCGGGGACCGGGTGAAGATGCTCGACGCCATTGCCGCTCTGCGTAGCGACGCGAGCGGTAAGGCACCCTTGGTTGACGCAGAGATCACGTCGAGCACCCCAAGCCCACATCCAGAAGACCGCGCCGAACGCCGCCAGGTGACGGTGATGTTCTCCGACTTGGTCGGCTCGACGGCGCTGTCGGCACGCATGGACCCTGAAGACCTTCGCGAGGTCATTTCCGCCTATCAGAAGTGCGTCGCAGTGACGGTGCAGCGGTTCGGCGGGTTCGTCGCGAAGTTCATGGGCGACGGGGTCTTGGTCTACTTTGGGTATCCGCAGGCCCACGAGGACGACGCAGAGAGGGCTGTGCGCGCAGGGCTAGACTTGGTGGCTGCGGTAGGTGCTCTGAAAACCCACGCGCCCTTACAGACGCGCATAGGTATCGCAACGGGCTTGGTGGTCGTCGGCGATCTGATCGGCTCCGGCGCTTCTCAGGAGCAAGCCATCGTTGGAGAGACGCCCAACCTTGCCGCGCGCCTGCAGGGCATTGCGGAGCCCAACGGCGTCGTGATTGCGGAGAGCACTCGAAAGCTCGTGGGGAACCTGTTCGAGTTTCAGGACCTGGAAGCACAGGACCTCAAAGGCATCGTAGGGCCGGTGCGGGCCTGGGCAGCGTTACGACCATCTTCTGTTGAGAGCCGCTTTGATGCTCTACACGCGAGCGGCTTGACCGAGCTTGTCGGTCGAGAAGAAGAACTCGAACTGTTGCTGCGGCGGTGGTCGAAAGCAAAGGCTGGCGAAGGCCAAGTGGTGTTGCTCTCTGGCGAACCGGGCATTGGCAAATCTCGGTTGACGGCTGCACTTCTAGAACGCGTCGCTGCTGAGCCACATACGCGACTGCGCTACTTCTGCTCGCCGCAGCACACCGACAGCGCCTTGTATCCCGTCATTAGCCAGATGGAGCGCGCGGCCGAGTTTACGTACGATGACAACACGCAAGCAAGGCTCGATAAGCTCGATGCCTTACTGGCACAAACCTTTACGCCACGCCAGGACGCGGCGCTCTTTGCTGAGATGCTGTCGCTGCCAAACGATGGACGCTACCTAACGCTTGATCTGATTGCGCAGCTACGACGACAAAGAACACTAGAAGCACTGACTACTCAGGTGGAGGTATTGTCGCGATCTAACCCGGTGTTGACGATCTTTGAGGACGCTCATTGGATCGACCCGACAAGCCTCGAAGCACTTGGTCGGACGGTGGACCGCCTGAGAACCCTCGGAGTGCTGCTAGTCATCACGTATCGACCGGAATTCGAGCCGCCGTGGATTGGACGACCTCATGTCACAGCCCTGACACTTAACAGGCTTGGCGAGCGCGAAATCGGTGCGATGATTGACCGCGTCACTGGCAATAAGCCACTGCCACTCGCCATCAAGCATGACATTATCGAGCGTACCGACGGCGTTCCTCTGTTCGCAGAGGAGATGACGAAGGCGGTGCTTGAAGCGGAAAGCGAGGAGACCGCCAAGGGCGCGGTCGCGACTATTCCATCACCTTCTATTGGCGTCCCCGCAAGCCTACACGCTTCGTTGATGGCACGGCTAGACCGGCTTGGATCAGCCAAGGAAATCGCGCAGATCGGGGCGACGATGGGGCGCGAGTTCTCTTATGCGCTGTTGCAGGCCGTGGTTCGCAAGCCGGAAGCGGAACTTCAATCGGCACTCGACCGTATCATTGCCACTGGCTTGATGTTCCGGCAGGGCATGCCGCCGCACACCACCTATCTTTTCAAACACGCACTGATACAGGACGCCGCCTATGGGACGCTACTTCGTGAGCCGCGCCGCGCGCTTCATGCACGTATCGCCGAAACTCTTGAGAGTCAGTTCGCCGAGATTGCTGAAACCCAGCCCGAGCTTTTGGCGCGTCACTACACTGATGCAGGACTGACCGACGAGGCCGCTCATTTCTGGGGCAAAGCAGGGTTGCGGTCGCTTGAGCGCTCTGCGCTTGTCGAAGCTATAGGACAGCTTACTCGTGCTCTCGACCAAATCGCGGACCTGCCTGCCACTCCGGCGCTGCGTCGCGAGCAGATCAACCTTCAGGTCGCGCTCATAACCCCACTCATTCATGTCAAAGGTTATGCAGCGCCCGAAACCAGGGCGGCTGCCGAACGTGCCCGTCTGTTGATCGAGCGGGCCGAAGCGCTTGGAGAAGCTCCAGAGGACCCTCTCCTGATGTTCTCGGTCCTCTATGCCTTTTGGGTTGCGAACTTTCTGGCATTCAATGGTGATTTGTGTCGCGATCTTGCAGCCCATTTCTTGGCGCTTGCCGAGAAGCAAGGCGGTAGCGTTGCCCTTATGGTGGGGCATACTGTGATGGGCACGACCTTAGTGTTCACGGGAGACATCGCTGAAAGCCGATTACATCTCGATCAGGCAATTGCACTTTACGATCCAGCCGAGCATCGTCCGCTGGCGACGTGGTTCGGCCAAGACGCTGGCGTGGCAATCTTGTCCTATCGAGCAATGGCCTTATGGATGCTTGGTTACCCTGAGGCCGCACTCGCAGACACCAAGGGGATGCTCAGCGATGCGCGCATGATCGGTCAAGCTGGCACTCTAATGTATGCGTTAATCCACGCTTCCCGGATTTACCTCTTCTGCGGAGATTACACGGCGGGAAACGCGATTGTTGATGAATGTATCACGTTGGCCGAAGAAAAGAACGCCGTGTTTTGGAAGGCGAGCGCAATCATGCTTAAAGGGCGTTTTTTGATCGCGACCGGGAAAGCCTCAGACGCAGTCCATGCAATGGCGTCGGCGAGCCCTGGTTGGCGGTCGAGTGGATCGACAGCGTACGCCTCGTCGGCCTTCTCAGCTTTGTCCAGTGCTTATGCGGACCTTGGTCAATTCGACGAGGCCCAGCGCTACATTGCCAAAGCATTCACGGCCGTGGAGACAACGAAGGAAACATGGTGCGAGGCCGACGTCCTTAGAACCGCCGGTGAAATCGCGCTGATGTCGCACGAGGAGGATGCCGCAAAAGCCGAAAGCTATTTCGAGCGTGCGCTCTCGGTTGCGCGTAAACAACAAGCCAAATCCTGGGAACTCCGCGCCGCCATGAGCCTCGCACGCCTCTGGCGAGACCAGGGCAAGGTGCAGCAGGCACGCGAACTGCTGGCGCCAATTTATGACTGGTTCACTGAAGGGTTCGATACGCGCGACCTGAAGGAAGCAAAGGCATTGTTGAATGAACTGCAATGACGACCATGCGCAAGCAAACACATTAAACCTCAATGGAGACGCGCAGATGCCTAGGGGTTATTGGATTGTGCGAGTGGACGTAAAAGATGAAGAGCCTGTCAAACGATATGTCGCTGGTAATCATGCAATCTTCGAGAAATTCGGCGGGCGCTATTTGGTCCGCGCACAAAAGTTTGCGGTTCCTGAAGGCTCCTCCCGTTCTCTGCATGTAGTGATTGAGTTTCCCGATTATGCGTCTGCGTTGGCGTGCTATCACTCGCCTGAGTATCAAGCGAACAAGAAGATTAGAGACGGACACTTGGTCGCCGACTTCGTCATTGTTGAGGGCTACGATGGCCCGCAGCCACGGGGCCAAGCGACACCTCAACGATTTTCCGAACTATTCGTAAGGGAGTGAAAGCGATGAGTATTGCCGGAAGACGACGGCGATTTCGCCCAATGGACGACGCCGACACCCGGCAATGTCCGATATAGGTTTAAGGGAGACGTGCCGCTGATCTCGGGCGACGCGCTTTTTGAGCGTCCTGAGACAGCGGGCAACCACTCGGCCGCCGGCGCGCGCTACAGCAATGTGCTATTTTAAGCTCGTAGGTGCTGTTTCATTAGTTGCATGATACGGTGGAAATTACTGGTTTGATTGACCCGGAGCCGCTAACACCGAACGGGGGAGGAGCGTATGGCGTTGGAGATCAAGGTTCTCGATTACGGGGACATCGAGCTTGAAGCGAGCTTCCTGGTGCTCGGACGCGATTGCGGCCGCGTCCGCCGCGCGCCGGTGTTCGGCATGCTCATTCTCGGCGGCACTTGGCCGATCCTGGTCGACACCGGCTACCGCTCCAATCAGATAATGGAAACGCTCGGCATGCGCGGGCTGCAAAGCCACGAGACCATGATCGAGAACCAGCTCAAGAAACACGGACTTCGGCTTGGCGACATACGCTATGTGTTGCACACGCATTTGCACATCGATCATGCCGGTAAGGACGATCTCTTCCCGATGAACACGACGGTCGTGCTTAATCGCCGCGAGCTGGAATATTCCGTCTCCGGGCTTATGCATCCGCAATATCCGGCGGTCGACATCAAGCACCTGATCGACCGGCTGCATACCAAGGGCGCGCTGCGCTTCCTCGACCTCGAAATCGCCGGGCCGGTCGAATTGATGCCGGGCGTGATCTGCGAAGCGGCCGGCGGCCACACCGAAGGCTCGATGAATATCATCGTCAAGACCGCCGAGGGTGACGCCACGATCTGCGGCGACGTCATCTACGACTTCAATGATCAGATCATCGAGCCTTTCCACGAAATCAGTGACATGGAGCCGCGCGTCACCGGCAATCACGGCACAACGAAGCGGCAGGAGAAGGCGGCGATCAAGAAGGTGCTTGCGCGCTCACGCTTTGCGCTGCCGATCCACGACTGGCCGGCGATGATCGAGGGCGGGCAGGTCGTCGCGCGGCTGCGCGATTCCGTGCCCGGCCCGATTGTGCAGTCACTGCCGCGACGCAACTGGTTTCCAGCGTAACCGGACGGACACGAGACCATGTTTCGCATTGGTCAGCGGGTTGTGTGCATTCACGATATTGGCTGCCCGCCAGGAAATGAATTTCCAAACATCCCTATAAAGGGCAGCATCTATACGGTGAGGGGTTTCGTATCGCCCGACGTTGGGTATGAGCGGACGCCTGGGATGTTGCTTGAGGAGGTTATGAACCCGCCTTGGGAATATAACGAGGGCGTCTTCGAGCCATCATTTCACCCGTATCACTTCCGTCCAGTGGTCCAGCACAATACTGACATTTCGGTCTTTACGCGCATGCTTGATGACGTGCGCACGGAAGAGCCGGCCGCCTTCTAAAAGGCCAGACATGTAACTGGAAGCCCAGATTCCGATCGCTGCGTCTTCCACACATTCACTCAGGCTTGGCAATCGTCGCAAAGCAATACAAAAATAGCTTAAGGCAATGGCACGCAAAGGAAAGTCGCTGGAAGCCCATCGGCTACATGCGTACCAGCTCTGCGAAAAACGCCGGCGAGGGCAAGGACAGCGAGGCTCGTCAGCGGAAGGCAATCGAGGGCTACGCCAAGTCGGCCAGGATGGTCATCGTCGAATGGTTCTACGATAAGGCCGTGAGGGGCGCGGACGCCGTTACAGAGCGTCCCGGCTTCGCGGCCATGCTCGACCGCATCGCTGGCAATGGCATCCGTACGATCATTGTGGAGAGCCCGGATCGGTTCGCCCGTGACCTAGCAGTGCAGCTTGCGGGCCATGACCATCTACGCAAGCTTGGCGTCGCGCTGATCCCGGCCACGGCTCCTGACTACTTCACGGAGGACACACCTACTGCGGTCCTGGTGCGTCAGGTGCTCGGGGCCATCGCGCAGTTCGATAGGGCCACCGAGTCAGGTTATCTATTGGTGAGCGTTGCCTGTGGGTCTAGTTATCGCTGCAGCAGTTGCCTCGGGAACGAGGTTATGGCATTTCTCATCGTAGCTCCCGAAGCGAAGTCTGCGTGCCTCTGGCAGCGTAAACCGGTGCTGGCGTTCGGGTCCTCAGGGCTTCGCAGGTGGCACTGACGTCTTTGATGTCTTACAGCAACAAATCCGGTTCAGTCGGTGTTCACCTTAAGGGAAAACGATTTGGGTACGCCCGACGCTGGCGCTGTGAAGCGTATGTGCGTGGCCCGCAAGGCAGCAGGCGGCGCAGTTCGCGGCCAACATACTTCGGATCATTCGAGACATTCAGGCAGCCGGTTCAAAGGTGCCCTCGCCGGTGCGGCAGAATTAAGCCAGAAGCAACCAAAATGAACCTAAGGCCACGGCTGAGTTTGCTGCAGTGGACTATGCGGTCGGGCCAACGCCTCGCCAACCGGCGGATATAAGTCGAGAGCTGGCGGCCATGAACTCTTCCCCTTTGGTCATCAACCGACGTGTGTCTTCAGCGCGTGCGTTGATCTCCTCGCTCCACCATTCCTGATAGGCGGTCATGGCCTCCGGTACCGAATGTGCCTCGCTTAGCTTCGTCGATAGTTTGAGTCCCAAGTCGATCTCGGCCATTGCGCGGCCCATCCAGTGACGTCTCATCTCCTGGAATGCGCCAAGCAACGGTGGACCGCTTGGATTTGACGACCGCTCTGAACTGGCTTCCTCGGTGGCCCAGCCGTCGTCCAAATCAAGCTTGCGCTACCTTGCGCCTGCAGGCGGACGCTGACCCCGACTACAGCCTCCGCGTCGGGCAAGACTGTTGTCAATGCGGCAGGTCGTCCTGTGGATACCCTCGATGCGGCGGCGGGAACGTGAGCATCGGGGCAGCACGGTGTGGCGCGTGGACCCTACCGCTATCCAAATGCGCAATAGTGACGTGGTCGGGCTGATGGTGGCAACTGATGGAGTTTGGCGCGGCTGACGCTGCGGATGGGGCGTTTCAAGCGCGATCGCCCCGATCTACCGGCGGGGATCGAGGCCGGCGCGGTTGGCGTGACCTGATGCTATCAATCCCTCAGGTGTTTCGTCTCCAGCCACTCAATCAGCTCGTCTAAGAACTGTTTGGCGGAGAGGGTCTCGTGGTTATAGACCGCGCGAAGGTGATCGCGGAGCCTCCGCGCGGTCCTGAACGATTGAAACTTGGCGTCGTCGAGCAGCTCCTTGATGCGCGCCTTTGCCTGCTCATGATCGCGCGCCCCGTTGGCGATCGCGGCCACGTCGCTCGCGCACTGCTCGATCTTATCCATTTTGCCTCCTCTTCGTTCGACCGGCGCTGGTCCATCGGCGTCGGCGCGGATTATCCGCGACCCATCATCGGTCCCGAGGGCCAGCGGCGCGATAATACTTCATCTGTACGGATATTCCGTCGAAGTGATGAGCGTGCCGCGCTCTTGTGGCGGGCGGGATGGGCGGCGGTGTCTAATACTGTGGCACTTCACCAGCTCCCGCAGCTTCGCCGGCTTGATGGCGATGCGCCCGCGCCTCATCGCGCGTGAGCAAGTTTGCTGCTGCTCGGCGACCCGGCTCGTCCTCGTAATACAGGTACGCGAGCGCCTGCCCGCTGTGATCGCGGACGATGAAGCACGAGCCGTTGTCTTCGATATCCCAAGGCGGCGAAAAGTGGCGGTCAAGCATAATGCTACAATAGAACGTATCATGAAGCGCACAAGGCTGACGACCAGCTGAGTGTGGGGCGATTGGGATCAAGATTTGGTCAGTTCGCTCCCCTCGTGCGTGCCTAGTAATTCGCCTTCCCAAAAATCTCAGTGTTATGGGAAGATTGTACGGGGTCGGTGTATTTTTTGAGGGGTCCAGCGATGGACACGCGCCGATCGTTTTATCTTGCCTCCAAGCAAGACGATTTTGCCGAACCGCCTGCAGACGCAAGCCGGCTCGATTTCCACGACATCCCCTTCGTCATGCCGGCGAACGACAACTCGCGTACTAGAGATAGCTTGTCGGCATGCTGTGGGAGTTTGCTTCGTCGCTTGATTGCACTGCATCGCCTCAGTTGGCCGAACTAGAACACCCATGAGCAACGTCGTTCGATCTTCCTTCCAACCAGCGTCGCGAGAGTTGCCCGCCGACGACTGGTCCCACGAAGAAACCGACGACCCGCTCTATGCCGACCCGGCGCAACTTCTGCAATGATGGAGAAGTGGAGCGGGCGGGCGCGTCGCATCATCCGCGTCAGCCTTCGAGCTATTGACCCGTTTCGATACCGGCCAGCGTTGCAGCCGGGGCTTCTTCTTTTTAGGACCGGGCTTCATTTTTCGCCCCGCAGGAATTATCATAACGAAAACTAGCAGGGAGGATTTCGGTCATGCCTATCCATGCAGAACGGCGGCACCGTTGGGACTATGGACCAGGACTATGGGGCTGTTGCTTCGGTGGCCCCTGGCGAAGACCAAGCCGCCGTGAAGAAACTGAGGCACTTAAGGACTACATCGCGGAGTTAAAAGAGGAACTTCAAGACGCTGAGGAGCGCTTGAAGGACCTAGAAAAGTAATACACGGATGCCCTTTCCGGCTTCTGTCCGTAAAGCCCCGGTCTTCCCCGGCCGGAGCTGCAGCAAGCTCGCGAACTGCTCGCTCCGGTTTACGGGTGGTTCACGG
>CAVREN010000039.1:0-84371 GCA_963720115.1 uncultured Alphaproteobacteria bacterium | reverse complement strand
TCGGCGTGCCGGCCATCCATTGCGACAGATCGATCGCCTGATAGTTTCCGGTATTCAGGCCGATCAAGATGCGTCCGGCTTTACCGCCGATTCTCGATCGAATAACCATAGCCCTGCGGAATGTAGGCGACGTCGCCCTTTCTAGCGTCTCCGTGCGGTAGCGGCCATGCGAACCGAACAGCGTAACGCTGTAATCGCCGCTGACGACGTATTGCCACTCGTCGGCGTTGGGGTGCCAGTGCAGCTCGCGCAAGCCGCCGGCCTTGAGGTCGAGGACCACGCCCGTCATGTCGCCGAGATCGGAAACTCGTTGGCGCTCACCCGCCGCTCCTCGCCGCCGGCGAAATTCGAATGCGGTTGCTGCGCCAGAGCGGATAACGGTGCGTCTGGTGGGTCGCTGCTCGCCCTGGTGCAGGCCGGGAACCTCCGGGCGGAGTACGACCCGAACGATGTACAGCTCCTCCTTGGGGAACTTCGCGAACGCCGAAACCGGAACTCCCAGAGTCTTGGACAGGACTTCCGGGGGCGTGTGGCCCAGCCAGTCGGTCGTGCTGAAGGTGCCGAACTCCGAGAAGCGCCGTCGTCGAAGATCAGAATAAAATGGCCTCGTCCTCTGCCCCAACCTTCGGCGAGCATATGCCCGTGACCGCGCGGGAAGTACCAGACGTCGCCCGGATCGAAGTCGTTAATCTCCGACTCCGCCGGCGGGATCGACGACCGTGGTGCGGACGCGCCCCTCGATGACGAACGCCCACTCCGCGGCCGTCGCGTGCCAGTGCAACTCGCGCATAACGCCCGGCTCAAGCCGCATCGACACGCCGGCCATTCCCTTCGAGACCGGCAACTGCGTGACGGTCGCCTCCTTGCCGAAGCTGCCGCCGTCGACCTTGCCGGCCGATTTCTCGAGCGCGAATTTGAAGGTCGGCAGTTCCTTGCCCGACAGCAGCGGATCGGGAACGTTGTTCTTGAACGGAAAGTCGGCGACGTTGCCGGTCAGCGGCATAGCTGTTGGCCTCCTGCCTGTTCGCAACAAAGAAGGAAGGATCGATTACGCGCAAAACTGTCGGCGACCGCGAAGCGGCACCCGTGCCGAACCTATAAACGCATCACCGGGCGGGAGGAGCCTACCCTAACGGGAGCGCCGATAGAGAATTGTATAGATTACGATGAACAATCCGATCATCAGCAGCGAAAATATTGTCGATGCCGTGCCGAGCGCGAATATGGTCGGCTGAACCCGCTGCGTCATTGCCGCGTTGATGTCGAGCGGCAGCGTATTCGTCGCTCCGGACAGCAGCGTGGTGCGAGCGAATTCGTCGTAGGAGAGCGTGAAGCCGAACAGGCCGGCGGCGACGATACCAGGCGTGATCAGCGGCAGCGTGATTTCCTTGAAAACCGTCCACTCGTCGGCGCCCATATCGCGCGCCGCCTCCTCGAGGCGGTGGTCGAAGCGGTTGAACACCGCCATCATCACTAGAAAGCCGAACGGCAGCGTCCACACGACGTGCACGCCGAGGCCGGAAGCACCACCAGGCCGGTGGAATGCCGAGTTGCCGCATCAGCGAGGCGAGGCCCAAGCTGAGCAGCACGCCAGGCACCATCAGCCCCGCCATCACGGCGTAGAAAAGCGGCCCTGACCCGCGAAACTTCTTGCGGAACGCCATCGCCAGCATGGTCGAGAAGATCGCAGTGATCACCATGACGATGACGGCCAGCGTGAGCGAGCGGACCAGCGAACTCTTGATGTCGCCGACGGCGGACGGCCCGGTCAGCTTTTCCCACCAGAAAAAGCTCAAGCCGCGCATCGGGAAAGTGACGCCGCCACGCGGTCCCTGGAAGGACAGCGTGAACATCGCGAACATCGGCCCGTACACGAAAATGAGAAAGATGGCGTAATAGACGCTGAAGCCCGCCTTGACGCGTGCCTTGCGGCGGCGTTCCGGGTGTCGAGCGGGCCATCGTCACAGCTCCTTGCGGATGTCGACGACCCGCAGAATGACGACCACGCCGATCATCATCGCCAGCATCAGCATGAAGGCGTTGACCGCGGCGAACGGATAGTTGGCGATGGCATAATAGTTCAGGATCACGGTGCCGGTGGTCGAGGTCTTGCCGCCATAGACCACCACGGCGGTGGCGAACTCGCCCATCACCATGACGAACACGAAAATCATGCCGATGGCGATGCCCGGCAGCGACAGCGGGAAGATGATCTCGCGGAAGATCTGGAACGGCGTCGCGCCCATGTCGCGCGCCGCTTCAAGCAGCGTGCGGTCGATCTTGGCGAGCGAAAAAAAGATCGGCCCGACCGCCAGCACCACATAGAGCTGCACCAGCGCCATTGTGTAACTGAACTCGGAATAAAGGAAGAAGCTGACCGGCTCGTCGATGGCACCGATATCGAGCAGAAACTCGTTGATCAGGCCGTGCCGGCCCAGCATTGGCAGCCAGGCGACCGCGCGGATCAGATAGCTGGTCCAGAACGGCACCATCGCCAACAGGAATAGCGCCAACTGCCACTTGAAATCCTCGACCTGCATCGAAAGGAAATAGGCGAGCGGATAGGCAAGGATCAGGCAGATGGCCATCACCGTGATAGTGAAACGGAACGTGGTCCACAACGTGCGCAAGAAGACGGAGGGCGTCAGAAAATCGTTGCTCTTGGGATCGAAGAACCCCTCCGTGACGAAAAACGCTTGATAATGTTCGAGCGTAAACGCCGGCGCCATGCCGTGGCCGGTCGTCTTCCAAAAGCTGAAGATGAAGATCGAGATCAGCGGCAGGAACAAAAACACGATCAGCCACAAAGTGGCCGGCGCGATCAGGATTGGCACCGGAAAGCCGGGCTCGCGCCGGTACTTGCGCTTGACCTCCTCGTCTGGCTGTACGACAGGCGCGCTGCCGATCAGCCCGCGCTGAAGGGGGGCGTCCGTTAGCTTTTGGTAGGTTTCGACCGTCGTCACAGGTCAACCACGATTGGAATTCTGCCAGGCCCAAAAGGTACCGCCGGCTCCTTGCGGGCCGGCGGCGTCATTTTTACAGCCGTTTCGGCAGTCCTCAAAGCCTTAAGCGGTGAGGAATTCCGTCCAGCGCTTCACGAGATAGTCGTTCTCGTCCATCAGCGAGTTCCAGACGGCGATCTTGGAATAGCGGTTCCAGTAGGAGCCGCCGGTGCGAACATCGCCCTTCTTGATGATGATGGTGCCGAACGGATCGGCCAGATCCTTGGCCGCCGGCTTGCCGTCGTACCAATAATCCCATTCCGCCGGCTCGAGGTACTTCTTCGCATTGTCCGGGATCGAGTGATAGTAGCCCTGACGTGCGACGAACGCCGCCGGCCAGCCGGCCAGCCACCAGTTGATGTATTCGTAAGCCTGGTCGAGCTGCTTGCCCTTGACCTTCGCCGAGATGGCGAGACCGCCGTGCCAGCCGCGCATGCCCTCTTTCGGGAAGGCGTAGACGCAGGGGACGCCTTCGGCCTGGATCGCGGCGACGGCCGGCGACCACATGCTCTCGAGCGCCACTTCGCCGTTGACCATCAGGTTGACGGACTGGCCGAAGTTTTCCCAGAACGCGCGGAAGTGACCGGCCTTCTTGAGCGGGATCAGATAGTCGATCAGGAAATCGATCTCGGCCTTGGTCATGTTGCCCTTGTCGCCGAATTTCTTCAGCCCGAGCGCCTCGATCGCCATCGCTGCATCCATCACGCCGATCTGCGGCACGTTCAACAGCGCGACCTTGCCCTTGAAATCCTTGTTGAGGAGTTCGCCCCAACTCTCAATCGGACGCCCGGTGGCTTTGGGGTTGTAGCCGATGAAGTCGGCATTGTGGAACGCCGGGCACATGCTGATGTACTGCGATGGCCCCTTCACCTTGTTGCCGTTCTCGTCGACCCACAGGAACAGATAAGGCGCATCCCCTTGCCCCACGCTCAACTCCGGCGTCAGCCTGCCGGTCTTGGTGAGATTGGTGACCTTGTCCCAATCCTTGATTTTTTTGGTGTCGATGGGCTGCCAAACCTTCGCCGGCAGCATCACGTCCATGTCGTTGTAGTAGCCCTCGGCGATTTCGTACTGGTCGTTCTGGTTCAGCATCTTGCTGAACATGTCGCCGTAGCCCATCGCTTGGCCCGAGACGGGGAAGCCAAGATCCTTCGTCGCTTTGTCCTGGATTTCGTTAATCTCGCTCACGCCGAGACCGATGCTGCGCAAGCCGTCCGCCGCTTCCGCAATACGCATAGAGCTGGCGCCGGACGTGGCCGCAGCAACCGCACCGGCTGCCGTGGTTTTCATGAACGAGCGACGCGAGAATCTTCCTTGCAAAACCTTTCCTGGGCTATTGTACGCCATGCCCGCCTCCGTTGAGTTGAAGAGCCAATCAGCGCTTTAGATTATTGAAGCCCGGTGCGGCGGTCAGCCAAAGCTCTTGTGCGCCGCTTCAATTTGCGAATGATACATTAGTACCGGGGGCTGTCAAACCGCATCGGGGAAGCGACGTGAGCGTACTAATTAAGAATGGGCGTATCGTTACCGCGGTCGACGATTACTTCGCCGACATCTTTATTAACGGCTCAACGGTCGCCTTGATCGGCAAGGATCTCACGATCGACGCGGACAAGCAGATCGACGCATCCGGCAAACTGGTGATCCCGGGCGGGATCGATCCGCATACGCACCTTGAGTTGCCGTTTGGCGGCACGACTACGTCTGATACGTTCGAGACCGGCACGCGCGCGGCCGCGTATGGCGGCACCACATGCATCATCGACTTTGCGGTCCAGACGCGCGGCACGTCCACGCTCAAGGCGCTGGACGACTGGCATGGCAAGGCCCAGGGCAAGACCGCGATCGACTACGCCTTTCACATGATCGTCACCGACATGCCGCAGGAGCGCATCGCCGAGATGCGCAGCCTCGCCGATGCCGGCATCACCAGTTACAAGCTGTTCATGGCCTATCCGGGCGCGCTGCTGTCCGACGACGGCACGATCTTTCGCGCCATGCGCAAGGCTGGCGAGGACGGCACGCTCGTCTGCATGCATGCCGAGAACGGCATCGTGATCGATGAGCTGGTGAAGATCGCGCTGGCGCAAAAGCACATCGAGCCGAAATATCACGCGCTGACGCGGCCGACGCGGCTGGAAGCTGAAGGCGTTCACCGCGCGCTCTCGATCGCGGAAGTGGCACGGGCGCCCGTCTATATCGTGCACCTGAGCTGCTACGATGCGCTGCAGGAGCTGCGGCTTGCGCAAGCCCGCGGCGTTATGGCGCACGCCGAAACCTGCCCGCAATATTTGCTGCTCGATGTCGAACGCTACGACGAGCCCGGCTTCGACGCCGCCAAATACGTTCTCACCCCGCCGCTGCGCGAAGAGTGGAATCAGGACGAGCTCTGGGGCGGCTTGCGCTCGCACGCACTCGACGTCATCTCGACCGACCATTGTCCCTTCTGCCTCAAGGAGCAGAAGGAGCTCGGCAAGAACGACTTCAGCAAAATCCCCAATGGCGGTCCGGGCATCGAGAGCCGGATGAGCCTGATCTATCACTACGGCGTCAGCCAGGGGCACATTTCGCTCAATCGCTTTGTCGAGCTGACCTCAACCGGCCCGGCGAAGATTTTCGGCCTGTTTCCGAAAAAGGGCACGATCGCGGTCAGCAGTGACGCCGATATCGTGATTTTCGATCCGGAGCGCGAGGAGACGATCAGCGCCTTCAACAGCAAAACCCATCACATGAATATCGACTACAGCGCCTACGAAGGCTTCAAAGTGAAGGGCTATACGGAAACCGTCTTGTCGCGCGGCAAGATCGTCATCGACCGGGGCAATTATGTGGGCCACGCCGGCGATGGCGCTTTCGTCAAGCGCAGCGCCTATGGCGGCCAATACGCCAATACGCATGCCAATATGGTCAAAGACGTCCTCGCGCCACGCCCGGGCCTCGGCTCGCCGGGGCGGCGAGGTTCTTAAAGGCGGTTTTCCGCTCATTCCCACGCAAGCGGGAAATCCAGTTGGACATCTCGAATGGAGCGGTGTGATCGCTGGGTCCCCGCTTTCGCGGGGACGAGCGGAGCAAGAACCGGAATCGGCTTAAAGCTTCGGCCGCGCAAACGGCCCGGCTGCTGCCTCATACGCCGCGCCGATGCGAAACAATAAATCCTCGCGGAACGGCCGCCCGACAAGCTGCATCGCTTGCGGCAGACCGTTACGCGTCAAGCCGATCGGCACAGAGAGGCCGGGCAAACCGAGAAAATTGAACGGCCTGCGTGTTGGCGACGATCTGGCCGAGCACTTGCTGCATGGCGGCGCCGCCGCCCACGTCGGTCTCGGCCGCGGTCGGCACCGGCCGTCTCAGGACCGGCACATGCAGGACGTCGCATTTCGAGAAGGCGTCGCGCAACAACTCTCTCAGCAACCCCGCCCGCGCGCGCAGCGCTTCGCCGTAAAGCGTGGCGGGAACGCCCAAGCCGACCAGCAATCGGGCACGGCCCTGCTTGGCATAATCCTGCGGCCGCTCGCGCAGCCATTTTAGGTGCACGTCGGCCGCTTCCGGCCACAGCACGGCATTGGACAAATCGTTGAGAGCCCCATGGTCGCCGACCGGCACATCAACGATCCTCGCGCCCCGCTTTTCGAGCACGCGCCGGCTGTCTGCAATCAGGTCCGCCACCTCGGGATCGATGTCGTCAAAATAATATCGGTTCGGGACGCCGATCCGCACGCCGGCGAGCCCGCCCGCTTCTGCCGCCTCATCAAGTCCGTGCTCGTAATCCGGGACCGGCCGCCGGCTAGCCATGCCGTCGCGCGCGTCGGGGCCGGCGATCAGCGACAAAAGCCGCGCGCAATCGCCGACGCTGCGCGCGAGCACGCCAATGCAATCGAGCGAGTGCGACAGCGGCATGGTGCCGCAGCGGCTCACCCGCCCGAGCGTCGGCTTGATGCCGACCACGCCGCAGGCGGCCGCGGGCAGACGCACCGAGCCGCCGGTGTCGGAGCCGAGCGCTCCGAACGCCAGAGCGGCGGCAACCGCCGCGCCCGATCCGGACGAAGAGCCGCCGGTGATGTGGTTCGGATTCCATGGATTCCGGCAACGGCCGTAATGCTCATTGTGGCCCGTGGGGCCCATGGCGAATTCCGCCATGTTGAGATGACCGATCTCGATCGCGCCGGCCGCATCCAGTTGCGTCAGCACGGTCGCGGTGTGGTCGGGCACAAAGTCTCGGCGGATTTTTGAGCCGCAGGTGCAGACCTCGCCGGCGCGATAGAACATGTCCTTGTGCGCGAGCGGCACACCGTGCAGCGGGCCGAGCGCGCGTCCAGCCTTGACGGCAGCGTCGGCCTCGCGGGCAAGCTTGCGCGCTCGCTCCGCGGTCACGCTGATGAAGCAATTGAGTACTGGCTGCAGGCGTTCGGCGCGGTCGAGACAGGCGTCGACCAAGGCCTCGGCGCTGAGCTTGCCTTGCGCGATGGCGGCCGCCGCCTCGCGCAACGTGAGCGCAGCGGGATCCGTCACGCGTCGGCTCCCGCGCCATCCTGTTCGAGCAGGCGGTAATAGGCCTCGACAGTGTCGTCGAACGACGGCCGCAACAGGATGCGCGCGGCGGCGTTAATCCGTTTGAGCGCGCCGGCGACCGGAGCGACTTCCTCTTGGCTCACTGCAACACCGTTACTTGCCATAAGCTCGGCAAGCGTCGCCTCGCCGACGTCGTTGTCACCCGCTGCGCTCATTCCACGATCTCCGCCGCCAAAGACTGTACACAGATTTGAATGCGTAGCACATTTGCGCCCGCCTGTAGGGAGCGCCGCGCAAAGGATGGAGTCCGAAATGACGCAACGAGAGCGACCGAACCTTCGTGCGCGGCTTGCGCAAAAGCAATTGCTGGTCGCGCCCGGCGTGTTCGATGGGATCTCGGCGAAGATCGCCGATCAAATGGATTTCGAAGCGCTCTACATGACCGGCTACGGTACGGTCGCCTCGCACCTGGGGTTGCCGGACGCCGGCATCGCCACCTACACGGACATGGTCGGCCGCGTGGCAGTGATTGCCGGGGGATCGAAGACGCCGCTGATCGCCGACGGCGACACCGGTTATGGCGGTCTCCTCAACGTTCAATACACGGTGCGCGGCTACGAGGCGGCGGGCGCCATCGCCATCCAGCTTGAGGATCAGGAGTTTCCGAAAAAGTGCGGCCATATGCTCGGCCGCCGCGTCGTGCCCATCGAAGACATGGTCGACAAGATCAAGGTCGCGACCTCGAGCCGGGACGACAGCAATTTTCTGATCATCGCCCGCACCGATGCGCGCACCACGCTTGGGCTCGACGAAGCTCTGCGCCGCGCTGAGGCCTATGCCAAAGCCGGCGCGGACATTCTGTTCGTCGAAAGTCCCGAGAGCCTCGAGGAGATGCGCACGATCGGCCGCACTTTCGACAAGCCGCTGGTGGCCAATATGGTCGAGGGCGGGCGCACGCCAGTCGTCGATCAAAAAACCTTGGAAGAGGTCGGATATTCGCTGGCCATTTTCCCGGCCTTCGGCTTCCTCGCCGCCGGTGAAGCGCTGCGCAGGGTTTACACGCACCTCAAGCAGCACGGCTCGAGCGTCGGCGGCGACGTGCCGCTCTATAAGTTCAGCGCTTTCAGTGAGCTCATGGGCTTTGGCGCGGTCTCCGAATTCGACAAGACCTACGGGCGAAAGTAACGCAACGCTTCAGCAGGCATCCGCACCCTGATCCGCTCGTCCCCGCGAAGGCGGGGACCCAGGAAGCAACCACCAGTTTTCATGTCGGGTCTGGATTCCCGCTTTCGCGGGAATGAGCGGGGGAAACATCCGGCTCTTCTAGCTCTCTAAGCCGGCACAAGCCGGAAGCGCTCCCACACCGTCGGCGCGCGCCGTAGTGCTTCGGTCCAGTGCCCATTCTTCCCGTTCTCGCCTGGGTGGACGTGACGGCCGGCGAACGCAAACTCGGCGTCGGTCGGCGCGAACGGAAATGGCGAGAGCGCATAGACCCCCTCCCCGCGCGGCTTGATCGTTACCGCAGCATCGTCGTCAGCGTTCCGCGGTACATGCGCGAAGGTCTGCGTGCCGCGCTCGCTCGGATGCACGCGATTGAAATAGAGCGCGAGCGTGTCGATGAATTGCAACTGCTTGTAGTTCTGAAACAGTTTTTTCTCGTCGAGCCGGTCGGCAAGCTTCGGATCCTTGCGCACGTCCTCCTTCAGCCGTTTCTGGCGCGCTAGCTCGCCGTCCAGCATGCGTTCCGCCAGCGGCCGCTCGGCCTCGGGAAATTGCTTGATCAACACATGATCGGAGAGCCCGTAGCGGCCGTTATAGAGGCCCCAGCTATGCATGCTGGAAATCAACCCGCAGAACGGGCCCTGCCGCTCGTTGAAGTCGGGCGAAAGCCGGCTGGTGACCGTGATGTACTTGGCCGGCGTCTCGATCAGATTGTATGGCAGTCCTGTTTTTGGGTCGGTCACCGGATCGTGGTCGAACTCGATCCATCCTGCATCGTGATGGGAGATGACGTAGACCATGGGATCAAGTGGCGCGAGCGGCTCGAACGTGTCATTGCCGAAGGCACGCGCAAACTGCCCGCACAAGGCGGTGTGCTCGTACATCATGATCGCCAGCCGAGGCTGGCCTGCGGGTGCGGTCTGAATAATCATGGCACTGTCAATTTTAGCGTCCTTCCGCGAAGCATTCACTATTTTTCCGGGCGGCGATATGGTCGGTCCGGCAAAGGGAGAGCTTCATGGCGGTGGCGACAGTCGAGACGACACGGCTTACGTCGGATCCGGTTGCGCCGGAGCAACTGACGAATGACATCGCACGCCTGTTCGAGGCTCTCGCGGGCGGCGGCATCGGCCTGGTGCCGCTGGACGTTGCCTATGCCGTAATTGCCACCACGCCGAGCGGCATCCGCCGCATCTTCGAGGTCAAGCGGCGCTCGTATGAGAAGCCCTCCGGCATGTTCGGCAACTGGCGGATGAGCCGCGATATCCATCTGATGGATGATCGGCGGCATGCCATGGTGCGCGAGATCATCGAGCAAGAGAGAATCCCGTTCTCGGTCGTGGCGCCGTTTCGCGCCGACCATGCGCTGTTTGCCGCGGTCGATCCGTTCGTGCTGCAGAACTCATCGAAGGGCGGCACGCTCGACATGCTGCTCAATGCCGGCCAGTTTCACGACGCGATCGCGGAAGGCTCGCTCGCCCGCGGCGTTGCGGTGTTCGGCTCGTCGGCGAATTTGTCGCTCACCGGCAGCAAGTATCGCTACGAGGATATCGACCAGCCGATCCGCGATGCCGCAGCTATCCATTTCGACTACGGCCAATCGAAATATGCGCACAAGGACGGGCTTTCCAGCACCATCATCGACTTTACCGATTTCTCCGTCGTCCGCGTCGGGCACTGTTTCGATCGGTTGAAAAGCGCCTTCGCGACGCGCTTCGGCGTCACCTTGAAAAACTAGCTGTTGGGACTAGGCATTATGAGCGACACCTACAAGGACATCGGCTTCGACTCCAACCGCATCGGCTTCGGCCGCAAGGCCGGCATCGTCGTAGTCGATTTCCAAAAGGGCTTTACCGAAGGCCGCTTCCCGCTGGGCGGCCGTCCCATGGTCGACCGCGCAGTGGTGAACACGGCGACGCTGCTTGCCGCCGCGCGCAAGGCGCATCTGCCGATCGCGTCCTGCTACACCGCCTACACCAGTGCGCGCGACGCTCCGCTCTGGAAGATACCGGCGGTGGTCAACGAATTTCACCACGGCCACCCTTCGACCGAGCTCGACGAGCGCATCTACGACAAAAGCTACGACATGATCGTGTGCAAGACGGCGCCCTCGATCTTCTTCAACACGCCGGTAGCGTCCTATTTCGTCAAAGAGGGCGTCGACACCGTGATCATTACCGGCTGCAACACGTCGGGCTGCGTGCGCGCCAGCATCAATGATGCTTTTTCATATGGCTTCCGCGTCATCGTGCCGGAGCCGTGCTGCGGCGACGTGGAGGAAGGCCCGCATCGCGACAATCTGCGCGACGTCGGGCGTCGTTACGCCGACGTGGTCGGCCTCGACGAAGTGCTCGCCTATATCGAGACGGCCGGGCGCCGCAATACGAACGAAGCGCCGTGAGCCACCAGGGCCTCGTCGCCGATCCGGGCGCGATCGAGGAGATCGCGGCCGCCGTTAAGGGCCGAAGGACCGACCCGGTCGCTCACGTCGAAGCCTCGCTCCGGCGCATCGCCGTTGTCGAGAAGGAGGTGCAGGGCTGGCGCCTCATCGATCGCGAGCGGGCGATGGCCGACGCGCAAGTTTTGCGGCAGGAGGCGGAAGCCGGCCGCATTCGCAGTCTGCTGCACGGCGTACCGGTCGCCATCAAGGACGTGCTGGATGTCGCCGGCCTGCCGACACGCGCCGGCAGCAAGACCCGCGCACAGATCGCGCCGAGCACGATCGACGCTCATATCGTGACGCTGCTCAAAGCCGCTGGCGCCATTGTGCTCGGCAAGGCGCACACCACCGAGTTCGCCTATTTCGATGGTCCGCCGCCGACCCGCAATCCGCACAATGTCGCGCACACGCCGGGCGGCTCCAGCGCCGGACCGGCCGCCGTTGTTGCCTCGGGCATGGTGCCGCTGAGCCTCGGCACGCAGACCGCGGGCTCCGTGAGCCGCCCCGCGGCCTATTGCGGCATCGCCGCGTTCAAGCCGAGCACGCTCGCCTGGTCGAGCTCCGGGCTCGTTCCCTTCGCGCCGAGCTTCGACACGATCGGCATTTTCGCGCACCGCGTGCGCGATGCGGTCACGGCGGCGCGTGTGCTGATGCCGCCCTTCTTGCGGCAGCGCGCGGCCGAGGCGCCCTCGCCGCTCACCATCGGCGTTGTCGAAGAGCCGATTACAGAAGCCGCAAGCGCTGCAGTCGCCGACAGCGTGCGCACGGCTGCCGAAGCTTTGGCTGCGGCAGGCGTCGGAGTGAAGCGGCTCACGTCCCCGGTAGCGTTTGCCGAGATCGCCGGCTGGCACAAAACCATCATCGAATACGAAGTCGCGCACGCGCACCCCCATCTCGAGCACAACTCCGACGTGAGCGCAGGCTTGCGCGAAGCCGTCGCGCGCGGACGCGTCGTCACCGACCCCACCTATCTCGACGCATACGCCGCGCTGGGCGCTGCACGCGAGCGTTTCTGGGCGGCAACCGCCGAAGCGGATGCGCTGCTGTTTCCTGCCGCTCCCGACGTCGCGCCGATGGGAATGAAGACCGGCGATCCCCGCTTCATCGTGCCGTTCACGGCCTTGGGCGGCCCGATCGTTTCCATTCCGGTCGGAACCGGCGCGGGCGGCATGCCCTTGGGACTGATGCTGATCGGCGCTCCCGGAATGGATGCCGAGATCGGCGTCATCGCAGAACAGATCGCGCCCGTGATCGAACTGCGGCGCTAGAGCATGATCCGGAAAAGTGGAAACCGGTTTTCCGATCATGCTCCGCCACAAAGTTAGCGTCCTATGAACGACGCGGTCGCTGCAAGAATTTTCGGCTTGAAGCACTGCAAGGCGCGTTGCACAGTCGACCCTCGCGAAAAGCGGACGCGTGCGCTCTGGCTTCGTAGCATGCGGAATTATTTGGTCGCTTAAAACAATCGGCTTACGACGGTACAGGCAGGCAGGGCGTTTCGTATTATGGCGTTTCGTATTTCGGTCGATACCGGCGGCACCTTCACTGACGTCGTCATTGCCGATGGCAGCGGGATTCGCGCCATCGGCAAGGCGCTGACGACGCCCAATCGAATTTTCGACGGCATGCGTGCTGCGATCGAGGTCGCCGCGCAAGAGATCAAGCTCGACGGCAAGACGCTGCTCAGCAAGAGCGACATGCTGATCTACGGCACGACGCGCGCCACCAATGCAGTGGTCACCAAATCGACCGCCAAGACCGCGTTCCTGACAACGCGCGGCTTCCGCGACGTTCTGGTGCTCAAGGAAGGCGGCAAATACGATCCGCACGATTACAGCTACGATTATCCTCCGCCTTACATTCCACGCCGCTACACGTTCGAAATCGACGAGCGCGTCGACGCGCAGGGCAATGTCGTGCGTCCGCTCGACATTAATCAGGCGCGCGAGGTCATTCGTACGCTCGCCGAACGCAAATTCGAGGCGGTCGCGGTATGCCTGTTGTGGTCAATCGCCAACGGCGATCACGAAAAGGAAATTTCCCGGCTGATCGAAGAGGAACTGCCGGGCGTCCCATACACGCTGTCGCATGAGCTCATTCCGATCGTGCGCGAATACCGCCGCGCCTCGACGACGGCGATCGACGCGTCGCTCAAGCCCTTGATGCAGCAGCATCTGCGCGAGATGGAAAGCGATCTGCGTGCTGCCGGTTTCTCCGGCGAGCTTCTGATCGGCACCTCCGGCGGCGGCTGTCAGCACGTCACCGAGGTGGTGGGCCGCCCGGTAACGATGCTGAAATCCGGCCCGGCGATGGCGCCGGTGGCGGGCAAGGCCTACACCACCATCGAGGATCTCGGCCGCGATGCCATCGTCTGCGACACCGGCGGCACGACCTTCGATGTCGGCCTGGTGCGCGACGGCGAGCTTGTTTACACGCGCGATAGCTGGCTCGGTCGACGCTGGCTGGGCGACATGGTGGCTATGTCGACAGTCGACGTACGCAGCATCGGCGCCGGTGGCGGCTCGATTGCCTGGATCGACGCCGGCGGCCTGCTTCGCGTGGGTCCGCAAAGTGCCGGCGCCATGCCCGGTCCGGCGTGTTACGGCGCCGGCGGCGACCAGCCCACCGTGACGGACGCGTGCGTCGTGCTTGGCTGGTTCGATCCCGATTACTTCAACGGCGGCCGCATGCAGCTCGACGCTGAAGCCGCGCATCGCCTTCTTGAAAAACTCGCGCAGAAGCTCGGGCGCAGTGTGCCGGAGACTGCTTTCGCCATCATCACCATCGCCAATGAGCTGATGATCAAGGCGATCCACGAGATCACCGTCAGCGAAGGCGTCAATCCGCGCGAGAGCGTGATCGTGGCCGGCGGCGGCGCGGCCGGCCTCAATATTCTGTCGATTGCACGCGAGCTGGGCTGTTCGACGACAATCCTGCCAAAGACCGCGAGCGCCATGTCGGCATGCGGCATGCAATATTCCGATATCGTCTTCGAGCAGACGCGAAGCCGCGTCACCATGTCGGGCAGCTTCGACCTCGACGGCGTGAATACGGCGCTGTCCGAAATCGACGCCGCGCTCGACGATTTCCGCAGCAATCTGCACGGCGCCGAGAACGCGAAGGTGCGCAAGGAATATCTGGTGGAAGCGCGCTACAAGTCGCAGGTTTGGGAGCTTGATACGCCTTTGCCGGTCGAACGCTTCCGCACTCCCAAGGATGTTGCCGCATTGGTCGAGGCGTTCCACACGGTGCATGACCGCGTCTACGCGGTGCGCGACGAGCAGAGTGAAGTCGAGTGCGTCAATTGGCGCGGGCGGATTTCCATCCGTCTGGCCAAGCCGGCCAAGCCGGTGCACAAGAAGATCGCGCAGCGCAAGCCGAAGCCTTGGGCGCGTCGCGCGGCTTATTTCGGACCTGACGACCTGCGCAACACGCCGGTGTTTCGCGGCATCGATCTTGCCCCCGGCGCCTTCATTGCCGGTCCGGCGATCATCGAGGAGCCGACGACCACGATCGTCGTTTATCCGCAAATGAGCGCGACCGTGAGCCCCTCCGGCCACTACATTTTGAAATCATAAGCGAGCACGCATGGCCAAGCAGAAAGCCAAGCTCCCATCCAAGGCGAAATCGGTCGCGAAGTCCGCGCCCAAGCCGAAACACAAGCCGAAACTCGCTTCCAAGACCGCACGCAGCAAGTCGGCGCACAAATCACGGCCCGATCTACTCGACCCGGTGGTGATGACAGTTATCGCCAATCGCCTCGACGGCATCGTGCGCGAAATGACCAACACGCTGTTGCGCGCGGCCCGCTCGGCGGTCATCTCGAGCGCGCGCGACTTCTCCTGCTGCATCCTCACCGGCGACAATCAGCTTCTCGCGTCGGCGGAAGGGTTGCCGGTGCACATCTTCGGCGCCCATCTGCAGGGCGAGAACATGTCGCGCTATCACGCCGGCGACATTCGCGAAGGCGACGCTTATCTCGACAACGATCCCTATGGCGGCAACACCCATCCGGCCGACCATACCTTTTTGGTGCCGGTGTTCATCGACGGCGAACATCTGTTCACGACCGTCGCCAAGTGCCACATGGCTGACATCGGCAACAGCATTCCGTCGAGCTACTTCGCCAAGGCGCTGGACGTCTACGAGGAAGGCGCTCTCGTATTTCCAGGCGTGCGCATCCAGCGCGACTACAAGAACGAGCCGGATGTCATCCGCATGTGCCGAGCGCGCATCCGCGTGCCCGACCAGTGGTACGGCGACGCGCTCGCCGCACTTGGCTCCGCCCGCATCGCCGAGCGCCGGCTGAAGGAACTGTGCCGCAAGTACGGCGCCGCGACCATCAAGGTCTTCATCAAGGATTGGTTCGACTATTCGGAGCGGCGCGCGATCGAGTTCGATCCGCAAGCTGCCGGCGGCGCGCATCACCAATACCGGCCGTTCCGACCCGCTCGAAGGCATTCTGCCCGAAGGTCTTGCGCTCAACGTGACGGTTGGGATCGATCCGAAAAAGGCGATGATCGGCGTCGATCTGCGCGACAATCCGCCCTGCGTCGACTGCGGCCTCAACACCTCGCGCGCGGCGGCGACGAGTTCCGTGGTCGGCGCCATCTTCAACAGCCTGGATAAAGACATTCCGCGCAACGCCGGCTCGTTCCGCCGGCTGTCGTTCCAATATGCGGAGAACAGCGTGGTCGCCTCGCCGGTCTTTCCGCACAGTTGCTCGACCGCCACCACCAACGTCTCCGAGCGGCTGGTGAACATCACGCAGTCGGCGTTCGCGCGGCTCGGCGAGGGACACGGGCTCGCAGAAGGCGGCACCGGGCTCGGCGCCGGCATGGCAGTGCTCTCAGGCAAGGACCACCGGCGCAACGATGGGCGCTACGTCAATCGCATGATGCTCTCGACCAATGGCGGCCCGGCCAGCCCGACCGCCGACGGCTGGGTGAATTATGCGATCCCGGTGATCGCCGGCTTGATGTATCGCGACAGCGTCGAGATCGACGAGCTCAAGCACCCGTTCCGTGTCGAGTCGCTTGGGCTCGTCGCGGATTCGGCAGGCGCCGGGCGGCATCGTGGCGCGCCGGCGCAGGAAGTGACCTACACGGCGCTGCAGAACCCGGTGCAGGTGGTCATTCCGTGCGACGGGCAGTTCGCGCCGCCGCGCGGCGTCAATGGCGGCCATAATGGCACGCCGGGCTCAACGCATCTCATCGATCACAATGGTCAAGTCACCAAGCTGCCGAACCTTGTCAACATGCATATCCGCAAGGACCAGCATATCCGCGGGCGCGACAGCAGCGGCGGCGGCTATGGCGATCCGCTGACGCGCGATCCCGCGCGCGTGCTTACCGACGTGCTCGAAGGCTACGAGTCGATCGGCAAGGCCCGCGACATTTACGGTGTCCTGTTCGCCGGCAAGATCGAGGATGACTCACTGGCGGTCGATGCGGCCGCGACCGCCGCGCGCCGCGCCGAACTTGGCAGAGCATGATCCCGAAAAGTGGAAACCGGTTTTCGGATAAGATCATGCTCATTCGAGTTCCGCGAGCGCTCACGCTTACTCGTAAAAGTGCGTCTCCAGCAGAATGCAGCCGCCTTCCGACTTGAAAGGCCCGTGATACACGCCGGGCGGGCGCACGGCGTAGGTATAGCCCTGGAATTTCTCGCCGCCCCTGCCCTGCTCGTCATTGCCGACGATCAAGTCGCCTGAGACGAGAAAGACCTCTTCCCAATAGTCGTGCACGAACGGCTTGGTCGTGTAGACGCCGGGCATGAAGCGCAGGAGCCGCGTGCGGTTGCCGCGCTTGCTCTTCTCGTCGAGCGCGCCAGCGATGATTTTCTGCTGAATGCCGTCGGGATAGCCGGGCAGTGTTTGCCAGCCCTCGCTCAAATCGAGCTTGTGAAACTCCTTGTGGCCTTTGTCGAACCCCATGGCACTCTCCTATCCTTGATCGGGCAGCGTCTTGACGCGATAGCTGTGCGCGATCTTGCGGCCCAGCACCGGATCTTCCAATTCCATCTCGAATGTCTCCGACGGCGTGATGCCGCCATGAACGGCGAGCGTGCCGCAAAACATCGCCGTGCCGGCGGGCAATAGACCGCCGCAATAGAGCTTGAACAGCTCGGTCGGCGGCCGCATCGCGGCGAGCGAGCCTTCCTGATAAAGGCGCCGCCGGCCCTCGGCGCCGACATGCGAGCGCAGGATGAGCCTATCCCAATGCACGGCCACATCCTCGAGCCGCCAGACCTCGCGGCTTACCGGCTTGGCGCACATCTGCTTGGACAGCGAAACGCCGACGGCCTCCGCTTTGCGGTCGGTGTGGTCGGAGCCGAGGCCGACAAAGAGGCCATCGTCACGGGAATAGACCACGCATTCGGCCTCGCCGCTCGATTGATCGCCAAGCACTTCGATGGCGTTGTCGCTGGTGAGCAAAGACGCCGCCACGCGATAGAAAATCGGCGTGGTCTTCGGCCGCTTCACGCCGATCGCTTCCAGTTCGCGGATATGCTTTTCCAGTGCGGCAACGTCCTTGCCGGTCCAGCCGGCGATCACGAGTTCGCGGACTGCGTGCAAATCGAGCGTCTCCAATAGATGCAAGTCGTACTCTCCTCAGAGGGCAGCATGACGCCCGGGCTGGGCGCTTGTCCTTATCGCCCCTTCGCCTTTTCATAAAGCCCATCATGTGCGAGGAAGTTGGGAGGCGTAACTGGAATGCGAGCGGCCCATGAGCAATTCCCGGCGGTTGAAGGACTTGCTGGCGCGCCGTGCCGCCGTCACGGTTCCGGGTGCGGCGAACGCCCTGTTCGCGCGCGTCATCGAAGACCTCGGCTTTGAGGCCGTCTATGTCACCGGCGCCGGCATCGCCAACATGCTGCTCGGCGCGCCCGATATCGGGCTGACGACAATGACCGAAGTCAGCGAAACCGTTGCTGCCGTCGCTGATGCAGTGTCGGTGCCCGTCATCGTCGACGCCGACACCGGCTACGGCAACGCCCTGAACATGCTGCGCACCGTCCGCACATTCGAGCGCGCCGGCGCCGCCGGGATCCAGATCGAGGATCAGGTGTTTCCGAAGAAGTGCGGACACTTTGCCGGCAAGCACGTGATCGCGACGGACGAAATGGTGCAGAAGATCAAAGCCGCCGTCGACGCGCGGCGCGATCAATCGCTGCAAATCATTGCCCGCACCGACGCGCGCGCCGTCGAAGGCTTGGACCGCGCGCTGGAGCGTGCGCAGGCGTATATCGCGGCGGGCGCGGACGTCACTTTTGTCGAGGCGCCGACCGGTCTTGAGGAACTTGCGCGCATCCCGAAGGAGCTCGCGGCGCCGCAAGTCGCCAACATCGTCTTCGGCGGCAAGACGCCCGACCCCGGCCGCGACAAGCTTGCGGAGCTCGGCTTCTCGATCGTGCTCTACGCCAACGCGGCGCTGCAGGCCGCGCTGAAGGCTTCCTACGACGTGCTGAGCGCGCTCAAGACTGAGGGCTCGTTGAAATCGGTCGGGGATCGCTTGGCCTCCTTCGAAGAGCGCCAGCGCGTCGTCGCCAAAGATATGTGGGACGCGCACGAAGCGCGCTATCGCGTGTAAGGGATGCCGGCATGACCAAGAACACAGCGCCGCGACCGTGGGACGGCATCATCTCGGCGGAAGAGCAGCGCGCCTACAACGCCGCAGGCTTCGGCCGCTCGTCCGGCCTGGGCAAGCGGCCGGCCTTGCTCATCATCGACGTGCAGTACCGCACCGTCGGCACGACGCCGAAGCCGTTCTGGGAAGCGATCAAGGAATTTCCGACAGCCTGCGGCGATGTCGGCTGGGCGGCGATCCACAACATCGAGCGTCTGCTCGGTTATTTCCGCGAGTGCGGTTGGCCGGTGCTCTATCCGCACGTGTCGCCAAAGCAGAGCTTCGACTACGGCAGGCTTTCGGAGAAGGTGCCGGCCATCATGACAGTAGCGGCCAAGGGCTACGAATTCGTCGCCGAGGTGGCGCCGCGCGAGAAAGATATCTTGCTGCCCAAGAAGCATCCGAGCGCTTTTTTCGGTACGCCGCTCGCGAGCTATCTGATCGAAGTCGGAGCCGATACGCTTGTTGTGACCGGTTGCACGACCAGCGGCTGCGTGCGCGGCAGCGTAGTTGACGCCTTCGCCTATAACTTCCGTGTGCTGGTGCCGGAGGACGCCGTTTACGATCGCTCCGCTACCTCGCACGCGGTCAATCTGTTCGATATGGCGTCGAAATACGCCGATGTGATGCCGACCGCCGACGCGTTGACCGCTTTGCGCGCGGTCGGTTGAAGCAATGCGAGATCAGCGTCCGATGAAACCCTTCGATCTTGTGATCAAAGGCGGCGACGCGATTCTCCCTGGGCGCGGACGGACTGTTTGCGACATCGCGATCCGCGACGGCAAGATCGCCGCGATTTTGGGGCCGGGCGAAGCAGTCCCGGCCCAAGAGGAGATGCCGGCGCGCGGGCTTGTCGTCATGCCAGGCGCCGTCGATGTTCACCTGCATCTCGGCCACGGCAAGGACATCGCACGCCCGCGCGAACCACTGGACGCCGACCGCGAGACAGCGGCGGCGGCAAAAGGCGGGGTTACCACGTTTATTCCTTATCTGATGGCGACCGCGCCGTTCGAGGCGATTTTCGACGATGTCGTCGCGGTCACCGAACAAGGCGCGCGCATCGACTTCGGCTATCACTTTATCATTTCGACCGAAGCGCAACTCGCCGGCGTCGCCCGCTATGTCCGCGATTACGGCGCGCCGAGCTTCAAGATCTTCATGAATAACCGCGGCGGCGAAGGCGCCCGCCTCGGGCTGCCGGACATCGACGACGGCTTTTTGTTCCGGTTGTGCGAGGCCGCGGCCAAAAATGGCGGCATGGTCTGTCCGCATCCGGAAACGATCGAGATCGCCTGGGTGTTGCGCGACCGGCTGAAAGCGAGCGATCCAGAAGGCCACGGCGGCCTGAAAACCTGGAACGCCACCCGTCCGCCATTCGTCGAAGCCGACGCGGTGCAGCGCGCGGCCTATGTAGCACACACGGCGGGTGCGCCGCTCTACGTCGTCCATACCTCGTCGGCAGAGGCATTGGAGGCGGCGCTGCGCCATCGCCGCGCCGGCGCCACGGTGCATATCGAGACCTGCCCGCACTATCTCACGCACGACGTCGGCTGGCCGGGCGGCGACGTCGGCAAGATCAATCCGCCGCTACGCGAAGCGGGGGACCGCGAAAGGCTCTGGCAGGGCTTGCGCGACGGCGAAATTGATACGGTCGCCACCGATCATGTTCATCGCGATATCTCCGCCAAGGCCGGCGGCACATGGGCGGCTTCGCCCGGCTGCCCCGGACTGGAGACGCTGCTTCCTGTTCTGCTCAGCGAAGGGCACCACAAACGTGGATTGCCGCTGGAGCGAATCGTCGAAATCACCGCAACCAATCCGGCCCGCATCATGGGTCTCGGCCACGCCAAGGGCAGCATCGCGCCCGGACTGGACGCTGACTTGGCGCTTGCCGACCTCGAGGCCGAATGGACCTTGCAGCGCGGCGACGTGGTGTCGAGCGCCGGCTATTCGATCTATGAAGGCCAGCGGTTCAAGGGCCGTATTCGTCACGCCTTGGTGCGTGGCCGCACCGTTTTGCACGACGACGCGCTCCTGGATGCTGCCGTCGGCCACGGCCGCTATATCCGGCGGCGCCTGCCGTCCTGAGAGTGCGCGCCGTCAACGCTTCGGCACAACGGCGAAGGCGCGCAACGGGCTGCCGCTACCCTGGCGGATTTTCAGCGGTGCGGCGACGATAAGCGCGCCGGTCGGCGGCAAGCGATCGAGATTGCATAAACACTGCAAGCCGTATTTGCCCGCACCATGCATGTAGTAATGGCACGGATAGGGCGGCGAAAAGTGCGCCGCCTGCCCGGCGTCGGTGCCGATCGTTTCGGTGCCGAACCCGAGCACGTCGCGCTCGTCCACCAGGAAACGAACGCAATCGGGATCGGGGCCGGGCGTGTGCTGACCTGTCTCGTCGAGATTCTGATAAGCGACCGGATCAGAACGCTTCGACCAGTCGGTTCGCATCAAGACCCATGACCGCGGCGGTATCCGCCCGTGCCGCTTCTCCCACGCTTTCAGATGCGCAGCCGTGAGCAGAAAGTCCGCATCCCGCTCTGCTTCAGCGCTGCAATCGATGACGCAGGCCGGGGCGATGAAGTGTTCGACCGACAACGTGTCGGTCGTATTGTTCGGCCGGTCGCGGCCGGAGATCCAGTGAATGGGGGCGTCGAAATGGGTGCCGGTATGTTCGCCGAAGCTCACATTGTTCCAGTACCAGGCCGGCCCGCGCTCGTCGTAGCGCGAGATTTCCTCCATGCGGAACGGCCGGCTCTGGCCCATCTCCGGAGGCAGCACGATCGGCGGGAATTCCGGCGACAGCGTTTGTGTCAGATCGACGATGTCAACGCCGCCCGACGCGGCAACCGCACGGAGAAGCGCGTGCAGCGCGTCAGGCCGAGGCTGCGCCGCGCTTTTGTTCGCCCCATTCCTGTTTGGCGCCTTTTTGCTCGCAGCTGCCCTTTTGGTGGCTTTCATCGCGCACCCTCGCCGACTTCGCGTTCGAGCGCTTTCGGATTATCGAGATGCCGCGCGACCCAGTCCTGCGCCACGTCACCTGGATAAACGTCCTCGACCGAGCCCTTGAGTGCCTCCACTACCGTTGTGGCGAGCCCCGCGGGCGAAAGCTTCGGCGGCATTTCCAATTGATCCCAATCGTCGTCGATCGGACCGGGAAAGAGATTGATCACCCGCACACCGGCCGGACGCAATTCGGCGCGCAAGGCTTGCGACAACGAGAAGGCGGCCGCCTTCGAAGCCGAGTAGGTGCCGTGCGGCGGATAGTTCGCCAGTGCAAAGATCGACAGCAAGTTGACCCAGGCGATCGCATTCGAAGGCGCGTCGGCCGCACGCGTTTTCAGCACCGGCGCAAAAGCCTGCGCAAGGCGCAGCAGGCCGAAATAGTTCACGTCCATTTCAAGCTGCGCGGTTTCCACACCGCGCCGCGACGCGATCGAAAATGTGCGATGGTGATCCGCCGTATTGATCAGAATATCGACCTTGCCACCGATCTCGCCGGCAAGCTCCAGCACGGAGCTGCCGTCGGTCAGATCGAGCGGAACGATGGTCGCCTGCGGCAGCGTGCGCAACGCTTCCAATCCCGCGATCTTCTTCCAAGGTTCCGCTTCGCCGATCCAAATCTTGTCGGCGCCTGCCTTTGCCAGCGCGTGTGCGATCGCCTGCCCGACCGCCGTCTTCCCGTCGGTGACCAGGATCTTGCGCCCGCGCGGGTCGCAGGTAAGCTCGCGCAACTTTGGATCGTCCGACAAATCCGGTCTCCCCTTTTCGGGCATCGCGATGAGCGCCGCCTGCCCGGCGCGGTCGAGCGCAGTCTCGACGCGCATGCGGCACGGCGCCGTGCCGACGCTGGCATGCAGATAGGCAACGAGATTGACGCCGGCGTCCAGGCGAACAAGGCCAATGCGCCAGGGCAGTCGTTCGCGGAAGTAGAGCTCCTGCGCAGTGCGCAAGGTCGTCTCGGTGAGAAGCTCGCCCTTCCCGTCCTGGGGCCGCCAGACTAGCCGGTGCGACAAACATGCACGGCAGACTTCGCGTGGCGGATATTGGACAGCGCCGCAGTCGCGACAAACCTGCAGCATGAAGCGGCCGCGCGCCGCAGCAGCGGTCAAGCCGAGCGCAGCGCGGCTGCGCGACGCCGGCGGCAGCGTCGGCTGGCGCGTGCGCAGGATCGGATTTTTTGGTCGCGGCCGCGCCGCTTGCTTAGGCATTTTTTGCGTCCCTGCTCTTTGTCAAGCTCAAGCTGCCGCAAGCACGACGGCGCCGCTGCAAAGGCCGCGATCGTAGTTGATCATCCCGAAGCCCGACACAATGCCGTGCCGCGCGTCCGGCACTTGCGCGCCAAGCGGCTGGCCCGTGAGCTGCCGGATGGCTTCGGTGATGCCAAGATGTCCGCCGGCCGCGCCGGCCTGCCCGACCGACAATTGGCCGCCGGATGTATTGAACGGAAAGCTTCCCTCCACCTCGAAGCTGTTGGCGCGGACAAAGGCCGGCCCCTCGCCTTCGTTGCAGAAACCCAGGCCTTCGAATTGCAGCACGTTGATCACCGGATAGTCGTCATAGGTTTCGAGGAAGTCGATGTCCTCAGGCCCGACACCCGCCTGTGCGTACAGATTGTCTCGATCCATGACCCACCCGCCGCGATATTGCACCGGATCGTCGGCGAAGGCGTTGTGCCGCTCGATCGCACCAAGGAGCCGCACGTAGCGCAGGCCCAGGTCGTCGGCGGTCGCGCGCCGCATCACCAAAAATGCTTCCGCGCCGGCACACGGCATCACGCAGTCGAACAGCCGCAACGGATCAGCGACGAGGCGCGCGTCGAGATATTGTTCAAGCGTCAGTGGCCTTTTGAACAGCGCTAGCGGATTTTTCAGCGCATTGCTGCGTTGCGCCACGCACAGCTTGCCGAAGTCCTCGCGCGTCGCCCCATAGGTTCGCATGTAATAGGCAGTGAGAAAGGCGAAGCTCGCATTCGGTCCGCCCGAGCCGTACGGATAAACCGCGTCCTGAGAAAACTGGCTGAAGGCTGACGTGTTGCGGCGAAAACTATCCGTGTGATTGGTGTCGCCGGCAATGCAGGCCACGATTTCCGCATCGCCATTCTGCACCGCGCGCGCCGCGCGCCGGATCGAGACAATGCCGGAGACCCCGCCCATCGGCACATGATCGAGCCAGCGCACGGTCATATCCAAATGCTGGGTGAGGCCGACGGCGGTATCGGGCGCAAGCGTGAAGCTTGCGACCGTCAGGCCGTCGATGCGCGCCTTTGGAATCTTTGCCGCCGCGAGCAACGCGGCCACGGCACGGCCGAGAAACCAGTGTGCGCTTTTGATGGAATAGCGGACGTACGGCACCGTCACCGGCGCCGCCAGCACGACGTCGTCGTACGGCGCCGGCACCGCCATCAGGCCGAACCGCCGAGATAGGTCGCGACCACCCGCGGGTCGTGCGCGAGCGCGGCGGCCGGACCTTGATGGGTGATTTCGCCCATTTCGAGCACGTAGCCGTAGTCGGCTGTTTCCAGCGCGGCGCGCGCATTCTGCTCGACCAGCAGGATCGACACGCCAAGCTCACGCAGCGATGCGATAATGCGCAGGATCTCCCGCACCATGATCGGCGCAAGCCCGAGGCTAGGCTCATCGAGCAGCAGAAGCCGCGGCTTCGCCATCAGCGCGCGGCCGAGCGCCAGCATCTGCCGCTCGCCGCCCGACAGTGTCTGCGCCTTCTGCCGCCGGCGCTCGTCGAGCCGGGGAAAACGCGCATAGACCTGTTGCAAGCTTTGCTTCACATCGGACCCGTTGCGGCGGCGCGTGTAGCCGCCCAGCAAAAGATTGTCGGCGACCGTCATGTCGCCGAACAATTCGCGGGTTTCCGGCACCAGACAAAATCCGCGCTCGACCCGCTCCTCGACGTCGAGCCTCTCGACATCGAAGCCATCATAAATGACTTGGCCGCGCCAGCGCAGTAGCCCGGCCGCCGCGGCAAGCAGCGTAGTCTTGCCCGCACCATTCGGACCGATGACGGCCACGATCTGGCCCGGCTGCATGGTCAGCCCGACGCCGCGAACGGCTTCGACCTTGCCGTAGGCTACATGCAGATTCTTGATCTCAAGAAGCGCCGTCATGCCACACTGCCCAAATAGGCTTCCTGCACGCGCGGATCGGCCCGCACTGCGGCCGGAAGTCCTTCGACCAGTTTGGAGCCGAAGTCCATCACCACGATGCGATCGACCAGCCCCATGACGAATTCGACATCATGCTCGACCAATAGGACTGTTACGCCTTCCTTGCGCAAGCCGCGCAGCAGATCGGCAAGGGCGAGCTTCTCCGGCCGGCTCAGTCCGGCGGCTGGCTCGTCGAGGATGATCAGGGCCGGATCGGCGGCAAGCGCGCGGGCGACTTCAAGGATGCGCTGGCGTCCAAGCGGTAAGTTGCCGGCTTGGTCGTAGGCCTGCTCGCCTAAGCCAACGCGCTTGAGCTGCGCCAGCGCCTCGGCGCGGGCGCGCGCCTCTTCGGCGCGGTCGAGCCGCAACGCGCTTGCCAGAAAGCCAGAGCGCGTGCGCACATAGGTTCCAAGCAACACGTTGTCGTTCAGCGTCATGCTCGGCCGCAGCTTCACGTGCTGGAAGGTGCGCGCGATGCCGGCTTTGGCAATGCGGCGCTGACCCGCGCGGGTAATGTCCTGGCCGAGGAAAACGATCGCGCCCTCGTCGCTTTTGAGCGCGCCGGTGATGAGGTTGAACACCGTGCTCTTGCCGGCGCCGTTCGGGCCGATCAGTCCGACGATTTCGCCGGCCTTCACTTCAAAGCCGACGCGGCTGACCGCCTCGAGACCGCCGAAGCGCTTCAGCAAATCCTGCACCGTCAGCAGTGGGATGCCGGCCTGCGGCATCGTGCGCCGCGGCAGCGGCTCCGCCGCGGCCGGTGGCGGCCGTGCCGGCTTCGGCAGATAGCGAAGTACGAACGGCGTCACCCCGCCGCGGGCGAATTGCAGCGCCAGCACGTAGATCACGGCGAAGACGATCACTTCCAGCTGCTGACCATTCTCGGCGAAATGCGGCAGCAGATCCTGCAGCCCATTCTGTAACAAGGTGAGTAGCGCTGCGCCGACCACCGCGCCCAAAATGTGCCCCGAGCCACCGAGGATCGCCATGAACAAATACTGGATGCCCATGCGCAGATCGAATGGCGCCGGGCTGACATAGCGGCTCATATGCGCATAGAGCCAGCCGGACAGTCCGGCGAGCAAAGCGGCGATGACAAAGATCACGAGCCTGATGCGAAACACGCTGATGCCGAGACTTCTCCACCATCACCACGCCGCCGCGCAGGCTGCGAACGGCGCGGCCTTCACGCGAGTTGAGCAGGTTCGCGATCAGAATGGTCGCTGCCGCAAGCACGCCCCAGATCAGATAATAGATTGCATCATTCGGCGCGAGCGACACTGGCCCGATCGCGATCGGCGGTACGCTGGTGATGCCATTGTTGCGGCCGAGCGATTCCAGATTGCCGAACAGAAAATAGATCGACAGTCCCCAGGCAATGGTGCCGAGCGGCAGGAAATGTCCGCCGAGCCGAAGCGTGATTGCGCCGAGCAAAGCGGCGACAATCCCCGTCAGCGCGAGAGCAAACAGAAGCCCCAGCCAGGGCGAGGCGCCCTCTGCCGTCGTCAGCCAAGCGGTTGCATAAGCGCCGATGCCGACGAAGGCTGCCTGGCCGAACGAAGTCAATCCGCCGACGCCGGTGAGCAGCACTACGCCAAGCGCCACCAGCGCATAGATGCCGATATAGTTGAGCAGCGTGATGGTGAATTCGGCGGCCCAGAAGGGCGCCGCCAGCAAGATAGCCACAGCGACAATGACGATGATCACGCCGGTGCGGGCGATCATCCTTCGACCTCCGCATCCTCCTCATCGGTCTGCTCGAGCGACAACGAGCGCCAAAGCAACACCGGGATCAGCACGCTGAAGACCGTCACCTCTTTGAACGAGCTGCTCCAGAAAGACGCAAAGCTTTCGAGCAGTCCGATAAGGACAGCGCCAATCGCCGTGCCCGGATAGCTGATCAGGCCGCCGATGATGGCGCCGACAAACGCTTTCAGCCCGATAATGAAACCGGAATCGTAATAGAGCGTGGTCACCGGCCCGATCAGAATGCCGGATATGGCGCCCAATAGCGACGCGAGCAAAAACGCGAGCGTCCCGGTGTTGCCGGGACGAATGCCGACAATGCGCGCGCCCACCCGGTTGACCGCAGTCGCGCGCAGCGCCTTGCCGGCGAGCGTGTGCTCGAAGAACAGGAACAGCAGCAGGCTGAACACGATGGCAGTCGCGACCATCAGCACCGTCTGCGACGTGACAATCACGCTGCCGAACCGGAAGACCTCCGTCGTCAGCGGCTTGGTACGGAATCCCTCTGGACCGAAGAACAGCAGGCCCAATCCGGAAAGGGCGAAGGTCAGCGCAACCGAGACGATCAGCAACAGAAGTACGGACGCGTCGGCAAGCGGCCGCAATGCAATGCGCTCAATCAGCGGCGCGATCGGAACCACGAGCGCAATGGCGAGCGGGATCTGCGCCCAGTTCGGCAGGCTCGCGCCGGCAAAGAACCAAGCGATCGCCGCCGGAAGGAGCGGCAAAATGCCGTAGCCGATCAGCCCTCGGCCGATCTGGCGCAACTCGCCGCGCCGCCAATGATGAATGCTGACCACGAAGCAAGCGACCACCGCCAAGGTCGCGACCAGATAGACCGTTCCGGGCATGCGGCCGAGTTGCAGTGAGGCAAGCGTCAGCGCCGAGAATGCGACAATGTCGCCGAACGGCACGAAAACCACGCGCGTAACCGAGAAAATCAGAACGAGGCCCAGTCCGACAAGTACGTAAATCGATCCGGTAGCGATGCCGTCGATGCCGAGGATGAGAGCGATATCGGGCGTCATGCCAGGCTCGCCGTCGCGGTGCCGTCGCAGCGGTAACGGCAGGCGAGTCGTCTGCGTTCTGTGGTGCGAAAAAGCCTGAACCACAGCGGCATTTCAGTTCCGCCATCCTGAGGGACGAGCAAGAAAACCATTGCGACGAAATTGTTTCAAGCTTAAAATTTACAAACGGGCGACGGACGGCGAACGTGCATGGTTGTTGGCTTTTCGCCGCTAATTTGGGAGGTGCGCGTGCTCCATTCTGTGCGTTTCGCCGCCGTCGTGGCCATCGCCTCAGTAATAGCGTTTCCAGCCATGGCCGCAGAGATTACGGTCGGGCTGATTACCTCGATGACCGGGCCTGGCGCCTCGATCGGCATTCCTTATTCGAAGGGTCTCGCCGCCGGCCTTGTCTACAAGGACGAAGTCAACGGGATCAAAGTCAAAGCGGTTCAGCTCGACGATGCCTCCGACCCGTCGACCGGCACGCGCGACGCCCGCAAGCTGATCGAACAAGACAAAGTCGATGTGCTGATGGGCGCCGGCGCCACGCCGACCACGCTTGCCATCGCCGCCGTCTCGCACGAACTGAAAGTCCCGCTGATCGCGCTGACGCCGACCGGAGACGTACCCGGCGATGCCGGCTCCTGGATGATTTCCGTTCCGCAGCCGCCGCCCATGATGGTGGAAGCGGTGGTGAAGCGGATGACCGCGAGCGGCTTTAAGACAGTCGGCTACATCGGCTACAACGACGCCTGGGGCGATCTTGTCTACAACGCGCTCAAAAAGACCGCCGATCCGGCCGGCATGCAGATCGTCGCCAACGAGCGCTATGCGCGTGCCGACACGTCAGTGACCGCGCAAGCCTTGCATCTCGTTGCCGCCGCGCCGGAAGTGGTAATGATGGGCGGCTCGGGCACACCTGGCGCGCTTCCGTTCATTGCGCTCGCCGATCGCGGCTACAAAGGCCAGATCTACGGCACGCACGCCCTGATCAATCCGGACTTTATCCGGGTCGGCGGCACCGCCGTGGAGGGCGTGATCTGCCCGGCGGGTCCAGTCGTGGTCGCCGAGCAGCTTCCGGAATCCGCGCCGACGCGCAAGATCTCGATGGAATACCTTGCGGCCTATCAGAAGGCGAACAACGAACAGGCGCGCGGCGGTTTTGCGCCTTATGCCTTCGACGCCTGGCTCATTATGCTCGATGCCTCCAAGCGTGCTTTGGCGACCGGCGCGCAGCCCGGCACGCCGGAATTCCGCACCGCGCTCCGCGACGCCATCGTGACGACCAAGGAGCTTGTCGGCACCCATGCCATCTACAATTTCAAGCCGGGCGCCACGACCGGCGTCGACGAGCGCGCGCAAGTGCTCGTCAAGCTTGTCGGCGGCAAATGGACGCTTATGCAATGACGCGGCCGCGTCACGCCCGCCGCGATGACGGCAGGCGCGGATGCGGAACGATCTTCGCCGCCGGGCTGTTGGCGAGGTAAGCCTGCAGGCGCACGGCATCCTCGCTGCTTGCGATCAGTCGCTCGACCATGCCGAGCAGTTGCAGGAATTCAGCCTGACTGAGGCTGCCGAATTCGGCGTCGTTGACTTGCCGCTGCACCGGCGCAAGCTCGGCCAGTAGCGCGTCGCCCTTTTCCGAAACTTGCAGCCGCACGCGCCGGCGGTCCGCCGGGTCGACGGATTTGTGAATGAGGCCGCGCTTAAGGAGCTTGTTGGTCACGGTCGTCACGAACGCGCCGCTGAGATGAAGATGCTCGGCCACGCGGTTGACGTTCACGTCGCCCTCTTCGGCATCGAGATGCCGGATCGAAATCAGGGTGGTGTATTCGATGCCGACGAGACCGATGCGCGCAGCATGGCCACGGCGGATCGCTTCATGGCGGGCCAGGAAGCCAAACAGGCTATGCACCAGCCGGCGAAAATGCCGATCCGAGCCGTTGACCAGAAGCTCCGGCCGCGAAACCGTCAGCGGCGGTGAAGGACGCCGTCGGCCGATCTTGCGCGGCAGCGTTCCAGGCAGGCTTGCGGTTCGTTTACGGGCTGAGCTGGTCATTGGACGTCGCTTCGTATGGTCATCGGTCTGTGTTCATTGGTCGTGGAGCGCCTGGCGCGGCTGCCGGCGCCTTTCCCAAAAACGCGTCGGAAATGAGAGAATCGGCTGCGAGATCGGCTGCGGACCCGGACGCGATCACCCGCCCGGTTTCCAGGAGATAAGCGCGGTTGGCGAACTTCAGCGCCTGCCGCGCTTTTTGCTCGACCAAGAGAACGGTCAGCCCGCCGCGCCGCAAGTCGGCGATGGTGCTGAACACGAAATCGCTCATCTTCGGAGCAAGCCCGAGCGAAGGCTCGTCGAGCAAGAGAAGCCGCGGCCGGCTGAGCAGCGCCCGCGCAATCGCCAGCATCTGCTGTTCGCCGCCGCTCAACAGGCTCGCCATCGCGGCGCGCCGTTCCTTTAGGATCGGGAAGCGCTCGAACATGCGCTCGATGTCGGCGGCCGCTTCGGCGCGGTCCGCACGGGCATAAATGCCCATGCGCAGATTATCTTCCACGCTCATGCGGCCAAGCATGCCGCGGCCCTCAGGCACAAGAGAGAGACCGGCGCGCAGATTGAGCTCGGCCTTGTTGGGAATGAGCGCGCGGCCCTGATAGGCGACTTCGCCGCGAAACGGCAATAGTCCGGCGATGGCCCGCAAGGTGCTGGTCTTGCCGGCGCCGTTGGCGCCGATCAGCGCCACGATCTCGCCGGCCTGCACATCGAGGTCGATGCCGCGAACCGCTCGGATCGGCCCATAAAAAACCTCGAGCTTGCGCACGCTCAGCATGCCGCTTCGCTCCCGAGATAGGCGTCGAGGACCACCGGATCGCTGCGGATCGCGGCCGGCTCGCCGGCAGCAATCCGGACGCCGAAATCGAGCACGTAGAGCTCGTGGCAAAGATTCATCACGAACGCCATGTCGTGCTCGATCAGAAGGATCGTTAAGCCCTCCTCATTGAGGCGGAGGAGTAATCTGCGCAACTCGTCGGCCTCTTCGTGATTCATCCCGGCGACCGGCTCGTCGAGCAGAAGCAATTTGGGCCCGCTGGCGAGCGCCCGCGCCATGTCGACCTTGCGCTGAATCCCATACGGCAAGGTGCGCGCCAGCACGTCGCGATATTTTTCCAGGCCGAAGAATTTCAAAACCTGCTCGGCGCGCGCCGTGACCGCCGGATTGCTCCAGCGCAAAGGCATGAGGCCGCGCAGCGCATTGCCCTTGGGATGCTGCGTGACCAACAAGTGTTCCCAGACCGTCATCCCCGCGAATAAACGAATATTCTGGAAGGTGCGCGCGAGCCCGGCACGGATGATGCGGTGCGGCGGCCAGTCGGTTATCTGCCGGCCGTCGAAGACAATGGCGCCGGAATCGGAGCGGTAGGCGCCGGTGATGAGATTGAACAGCGTCGTCTTGCCCGCGCCGTTCGGACCGATAACGCCGACAATGCGATTGCGCCCAACCGACAACGATATGTCCGACAAGGCGCGCACGCCGCCAAATCGCTTTCCCACCGCTTCGAGGCGAAGCAACGTATCGGGCGATGCCGCGCTCATATCGCGGCGCTCCGGAAGCTGAGCCTCGCGAGCAGCGGGCGGTCGAGAATCCCCTGGCGCCGCGTCAGCAGGACGATGATCAGGAGCGCGCCGAAGGCGGCAAGCCGCCAATCGGCCATGAAGCGCAGCCACTCGGGCAGGAGCACGAGCAATCCCGCGCCGGCCAAGGCCCCCACTCCGACCGTGGAGCCGCCGAGGATCACCGCCAGCACGAAGTCGATCGAACGCTCGAAGCCGAAATTGCCCGGCTCGATATAAACGTAATGATGCGCAAAGAGCGCGCCCGCGACGGCAGCGATGGCGGCGCCCAATCCGAAAGCGCCGACTTTGATCAGCGTCGTATTGAGGCCGACAAGGCCGGCGGCGGTCTCGTCGTCATGCACCGCCCGCATCTGCAGCCAAAGATGCGAGCGCTCGAGCAGCAGGATCACGAGCAGAATGCCCGCGGTCCATAGCCAGATGTAGCCGAGCGCAACATGCGCCATGCCGTGATAGCCGCCGGAGCCGCCCATCGGCGCAAACACCAGAAAGAAGCTCCGCACCATCTCGCCGAAGCCCAGGGTGGCGATGGCGAGATAAATGCCCTTGAGCCGCAAGGCCGGGAAGCCGACCACGATACCGATGACGCTGGCCGATAACGCCGCGGCCACCACCGCGCCGGTCAGCGGCCAATGCAATTCCACCGTCAAATAGGAAGAGAGGTAACTGCCGATTGCCATGAATCCGGCATTGCCGAGCGACAATTGGTTGGTCGCCAGGATCACGTACACGCTGAGCGCGCCGAGCGTCAGGATGCCGATATCGGCAAGGAGCCCGGCGTAATAGGTCGACATCACACACGCTGCCCGAGATCGGAGCGCGCGCCGCCGAGCAGGCCCTGCGGGCGCAGCAGAAGGATCAGGATCATCAGCCCGTAGACGACGAAGTCGCGCATCTGCGAGCCGCCATAGGCCACGGTCAGTACTTCGGCGATGCCGATCAGCGGCCCGGCCAGCAGCGCGCCCCACACGTTGGCCGTGCCGCCGATCACCATCACGGCGATCGCTTTGAGCCCGGTATCGACCCCGACATACGGCGTGATCGCCGCATAGTGCAGGCTGATGAGCACACCGGCGGCACCGGCCAAAGCGCCGGAAATCGCGAAGGCATGCATCATCATGCGGCCGACCGAGACGCCCAAGAGCCGCGCCACGTCGCGGTTCTCAGCCACCGCCCGCAACGCGCGTCCGGCCGAGGTGCTCCGGATCAGCCACGCCAATGCGCCGACCAGAACGATCGTGACGCCGATGACCGCGAGCTGCATCACGCCGACATTGAGCGAACCCAGCGTCAGGCGGTCATCGAATAATTCGGACGGTAATTGCAGCGGATCGGAGCCCCAGACATTGGTGACCACATTCTGCAGGATGATGGAGAAACCGAGCGTCGAAAGAAGCGGCGTGATCGGCGGCGCGTCGCGCAGCGGCTCGCAGGCGATCTTTCCGATGACGATCGCCATCAACGCCCCCGCCGCCATTCCGGCCAGCAAGGCCACGGGCAGCGGAAAATTTGCAGCGATCAGGCTGAAGCCGACGAAGCCGCCCAGCATGAACAATTCGCCGATGGCAAGATTGAGGATCGAGAGGATCCCCATGACCAGCGAGAAGGACAAAGCTATCAGCGTATAAACCGCGCCGAGCGTTAGTCCGTTTACGATTTGCTGCGCTAGCATAGTGTTGCGTCTTGTTGGCGCGCTTGCCGAAAGTGTTCGCTGCTCATGCGGTCAAACCTGCGCAGCGAGCCGTTGCGGCGGCCCGCTGCGAATACGAGGTGTTGCAGCCGACAGAGCGCGCCCTCCGCGGCAGCGATCAGCAGCCGCCCGCCGCGCTGCACGCGCTCTCTTTGGTCGCCCATGCACCGTTCTGACCTTGAACGATGAAGAAGGTTTTGGCGGCGTCGCCGTCGGCGGTGAAGCTGATCGGCCCGCCGAAACCTTCGAAACCTTTCAGGTTGGTCATGTAGTCGCGGATCTTGGTGCGGTCGGCTTCCAGATCGTCCGGCTTGCCGGCGACGCCGGCCTGCTTGATGCCCGCGACATACATGCTGACGATTTCGAAGATGTTGGCGTCGTACATGCTCGGCTCGATATCGGCCGGAAGACCCGAGGTCTTGCGCAGCAGCGGCTGGAGTTCGGCAACGAACTTCTCCGCCTTCGGGCTTCTCATCGTGGCGTAGAAGGTTGCGGGCGCGACAATCGGGATTTCCGGCGCGGCCTTGAGAATAGCCGACGAGATCAAGGGCGTACCGCCGATGACGGGCTTTACCAACCCCTGGCGCTTCATCTCACGGAGAACGGTAATGGCCTGGCTATAGTCGGCGCCGATCACGACGCCGTCCGGATTGAGCCCCTTGAGCTTGGTCACCTGCGCACTGACGTCCAATTCGCCGGTATTGAACGAGATCAGGTCGCTTTCGTTGAGCACCTTGATGTCGGCCGAGGCAAAGACCTTCGGCATGATCTTGGTGGCGATGGCGGTCGAAACCGCGTCCTTGGCGTCGTAGATCACCGCTACCGTTTTCACATCGAAAGTTTTCTTGAAATACGGGACGGAGACTTTGGCGAGAATGCCTTCGTCGACGGTGTTGCGAAACGCCCACGGCCGATTGGCCTTGGCCACACCGGGTTTGGACGAAGCCTGCGAAGTCGAGACGATTTTCATTTCGTTGGCAACCGGAAACGTCACCTCGCACGCGCTGCTGGTGAGCGGACCTGCGACCGCCAGGACTTTGTCGTCGCCGCCGAGCTTGCGCAGCGCGTTGGCTGCTTCGGCGGGCTTGGCGCCGTCGTCATAGATCACGATCTTGAGTTTCTTGCCGGCGACGCCGCCGGCCTCGTTGACCTGCTTTTCCAGAAGATTGAGCGTGGTGGTGTTGGAGCGGCCCCATTCGGCAAAAGGCCCGCTGCTTGGAACGATCGCGCCGAGAGTGATCTGATCTTCGGCCCATGCCATCGCGCTGCCGGCGAACGCCGTTGCCGTGGCGAGCAGGAGGCCGAGCAAAGGCGTGCGGATGTTCGTCATTCTCATCCTCCATCAAATGATGCCCGGCCCCGCACCGGCGGTCCGCGCAGCGATTGCCGCCGCACGAACGTTGGCAACGCTAACACCGATCAGCGAACTTGAAAAGCTTCGTTTGTTAGGCAATTATGGAAGCCATTCCGGCGGCAGGACGGGCTGCGGCAGCGGGTCAGGCGGCATCAATACGGGCGAACATGGATATCAAGCGAATACTGAGTTTCGTCGACGAGGTGCGCAGCGAAGCCGGCCGCAGCACCGAACCGCCGCTGCGCAAATCCGCCGTGGTGGCGATCGTGCAAAATCCGTTCGCCGGCCGCTACGTGGAGGATTTGGCGCCGCTGACGCAAGCGAGCGAAGCAATCGGGCGCGAGATCAGCGCCATCGCGGTGGGCCTGCTCGCGCCCTACAAGCCCGTCAGCTACGGCAAGGCGGCCGTGATCGGGCTCGCCGGCGAGCAGGAGCACGGCAACGCCATGCTCACAACCGTCTTCGGCAACGTGATGCGGGAGGCGGCCGGCGGCGGCAAGGCCTGGATCTCGTCGTTCACGAAGCGCGCGGCGCCCGGCGCGACCATCGACATTCCGTTCGCCCACAAGGACGCGCTCTATGTCCGCTCGCACTATGACGGCATCAGCATCACCCTGCATGACGCGCCTCTGCCCGACGAGATCGCGCTGATCTGCGCCTACGCCACGCGCGGCCGCCCCAATCACCGGGTCGGCGGACTGACCGCGGACCAGATCAAAGGGATCGACGGACTTACCTGAAAGTGCCGGAACGCGCATGCCTCCGGCTAATGGAGTTTGAACATGAGCGATTGCAAGACCGGCGCCGAGCACATCAAGTCGCTCAAGGACGGACGCACCGTCTATCTCGACGGCAAACTCGTCGGCGATGTCATCGAGCACCCGGCCTTTCGCAACGCCGTGCACTCGGCAGCGGCGCTCTACGATTTCCAGGCTCGGCCGGAAAATCTCGAGCTGATGACGTTTCGCCCGAACGGCTCCAACCGCCGGGTGAACCGCGCTTGGCAGATGCCGCGCAGCTACGAGGAGATGGTGCAGCGGCGCAAGGCGCTGCAAGCCTGGGCGGCGCAATCCTGCGGCTATTTCGGGCGTTCGCCGGACCATCTTGCGTCCTCGCTGGTCGGCCAGCGCATGGGCATCGAGGTGTTCCGCAAGCACAGTGCCGAGCGCGCCAAAGCGTTTGCCGACTATTTCGACTTCGCCAGCAAGAACGACGTCTTTCTCACCTACGTGATCATCAATCCGCAGGCCGAGCGCGGCAAAGGCTGGGGCGAGCAGGATGAGGATCTGGTGGCGCGGATCGTCGACGAGGATGCCAGCGGCGTCACCATCCGCGGCGCCAAGATGCTCGGCACCTCCTCGATCATGGCCAACGAAGTGTTCGTCGCCAATCTGCAGCCGCTCAAGGCCGGCGAGGAGGCGCTCGCCTTCTCCTGCGCGCTGCCGATGAATGCCAAGGGGCTGCGCGTCTTGTCGCGCAAGTCCTACGAGCAACATGCCGTTTCGATCTACGACAACCCGCTCTCGTCGCGTTTCGATGAAAACGACGCCTTAATCTATTTCGACGACGTGAAAGTGCCGTGGGAGCGCCTGTTCGTCTATCGCGATCCCGACATGTGCCGCGCGCAATTTCACGAGACGCAAGGGCACGCTTATCAGAACTATCAGGCGCAGATCCGGCTGTCGGTAAAGATTGCGTTCCTCGCCGGGCTCGCGCGCCGCGTCACCGAAGCGATCGGCACCACCAATATCCCGTCCGTCGCCGAGCAGCTCGGCATGCTGGCGGCGGAGGTCGGCATGGTCAACGCGATGCTGTCCGGCATGGAGGCCTCGGGCTCCCAGGTCGGCGAATGGCATGTGCCGAACAAGCATTTCATGTATTCGGCGCAGGTGCTTACCCAGGACCTTTATCCGCGGGTGATACGCACCATCCGTGAGCTTGCCGGCGGCGCGCTGATCATGCTGCCCTCCTCGGTGCTCGATTTCGGCAATCCGGAAATGACGGCGATCATCAACAAGACGCAGCGTTCGGCGACGATGGCGCCGGAGCAGAAAGTGAAATTCCTCAAGGCTGCCTGGGACGCGGTCGGCTCGGAATTCGGCTCGCGCCACACGCAATACGAAATGTTCTATGCCGGCGCGCGCTTTGTGACTTGCGGCCACAGCTTCCGCACTTTCGACTGGAAGAGCGCCGGCGGACTGGTGGATTCGCTTCTCTCCTCCTACGATCTGCAGAGCGAATTGACGCGCGCTCAAGCATGATCCGGAAAAGTGGAAGCCGGTTTTCCGAAAAGATCATGCGCAAATGAAACCGACGGAATTGAAATGAAACTCGCCATTGTCAATCTCGGCCAGATCGTTTCCGGGAATTGGCGCGATCCTTTCATGGCCGGCGACACCATCTTGACCGATGGCGATCGCATCGAGGGCGCCGGCACCGCGTCAGCAGCCGACGTGGAGGCCGCGGACGTCGTCATCGATGCCGGCGGCATGACGGCCATCCCCGGCCTGATCGATTCGCATGTCCACATCACGTTCGGCGATTACACCCCGCGCCAGCGCACAGTCGGCTTTCTCGAAAGCTACCTGCATGGCGGCACCACCACCTCGATCTCGGCTTCGGAAGTGCACGTCCCCGGCCGCCCCAGCGATCCCGACGGCGTCAAGGCGCTGGCGCTCGCGGCGCAGCGCTGCTTCGCCACCTATCGTCCTGGGGGCATGCGCGTAGTCGCAGGCTCGGTGATCCTCGAGCCGGGACTGACCGCCGCCGATTTCAAGGAGCTTGCCACGAAGGGCGTCACTCTGGCGAAAGCAGGCTTCGGCGCGGTGAAGACGGCCTACGACTACGTTCCCCTGGTAGCCGAAGCCAAAGCCGCCGGCCTGATCACCACCTGCCATACCGGCGGCTCGTCGATCCCGGGCTCGGGCGCCATTACCGGCGATCATTTGCTCGCCATGCATCCGCATGTGTCGTTCCACATCAACGGCGGTCCGACCGCCATGCCGGACGCCGACTTCGAGCGCGTGATCAAGGAAAGCGAAATCGCGCTGCAAGTCTGCACCGCCGGAAATTTGCGCACCGTGCTGCTGTGCGCACGGCTTGCCGACCAACTCGGCGCGTTCGACCGCTTCATCATGGGCACGGATACGCCGACCGGCTCGGGCATCATGCCGCTCGGGCTTCTCTACACCATCGCCCATTGCGCAAGCCTGACCGACATGCCGCCCGAGCGCTTCATTTGCGCCGCTTCCGGCAGCAACGCGCGCGTCTACGGGCTCGACTCCGGCTATCTCGCCGCCGGCAAGGCTGCCGACATCGTGCTGATCGACGCGCCCGATGGCGGCACGCAATCGACGGCACTCGCCGCCATCAAGCACGGCGATATCGCCGCCATCGGCGGCGTGGTCGCGGCGGGCGTGCCGCGCTTTGTCGGCCGAAGCCGCAACACTCCGGCGACGGCCCGCAAGGCGCGGGTCGTCAAATCAAAGATCATGCAGGACTTTTCCGCCGCCGCGCATTGATCCGCGAGCGCCTCCGGCCGCCGCGCTCGCCACTACCGGCAATACCAATAATAACGCCGCCAGAAATGGCCGGTCCGCACGTAAGCGCCGAACTTGGTGCGCAGCAGATAGTAGTTTTTGGCGCTGCCATACTCGACCTTGGACACCCGCCGGCAGTCGGGTCCGGGCGGCTGCTGGGCAAAACCGGAGGAAGACGAAAGCGAGAGCGCCGCCAGCGCTGCGCAGCACAAGCCTGCTCGCTTCGCCCCCATCTTCAACTCCCTCGCCGCTAGAGACCTTTCGGATTGGACATGAACTCTTCGATGATTTCCGGCGGCGGCTTGACGAAATCGGAAACGCGGCTGACGGCAAGCCCGTTCAGCCGTTTCAGCTTCACCGCAAGCTCGGCCATTTTTACCACGATCGGAATGCCGTTGATCACCGGTGCACCGTCGACAGCATGCCCTTTAAGCGGCGCGAACAATAGCATTGGAATGCCGCCGCCGGGGATCAGCACGTCGCAGCCCGCCGCCACCAGCGGCCGCGCCTGCTCGGCGAACAGCTTGACCACTTCGGCAGCCAGCGTTTCGGATTCATAAGCCTTCAAAATTTGTCCCGGCTCGAAGGTCATCGCGTGCACGCCGGTGACGCGCTTTTCCAGCCCGTATTTGCCGATCTGATGATGAAACCAGGGAATGAAGCGCGGATTGATGGTCACGATGCCGGCGCGCTGGCCGAGTTGGCAGGCATAAAGCATCGAGGCTTCGCCGAGCGACACCACCGGAATGTCGACCAGCGAGCGCGTCTCGTAGAGGCCGGCATCCTGAAAATGACCGATCACGAAAGCGTCGTAGCCTTCGCGCTCGGCTTTGACAGCGTTGCAGATCACTTCGCGCGCGCAGCGGAATTCGACGATCGGATGCGCGTAGTTGTCGTGCGGCGTGATGCCCTTGATGTCGACCGTTGTGCCGGGATCGACGACCGAGGCGAGATGGCGCCGCAGCCGGTCCCAATACATTTTGCCGTGCGGCTCGTCGACAAAGCTTTGATACCAGATGCGGATCGGGTCCATCTTTCCTTCCGGATTGTTCGCGTTAGGGCATGATCCCGAAAAGTGGAAACCGGTTTTCGGTCAAGATCATGCTCCAATCAAATAATCTAGGCCGTGATCCGATTCAATTGAATTGGATCACGGCCTAGATGCTGAAACTGGCGACGCTCGCGCCGCCGCAAACATACAGCACTTGGCCGGTAATGAACGAGCTTGCCGGATCGGAAAAGAACATGACCGCGCGGGCGACGTCCTCGCTCCGCCCGAGCCGGCGGACGGGTATGGCTTTGGCGAGAGCCGCGGCCTGCTCGCTGCCAGAAGGAACCACCTGCCCGAACATCTCGGTGTCTTCGATCGGGCCGGGCGCCACCACGTTCACGGTGATGCCGTCCGGCGCAAGCTCGAGCGCCCAGGTCCGCGCCATGCCGATCATGCCGGCCTTGGTCGCCGAATAGACGGTGCGGGTCGGCAGGCCCAGCGCGGCGCGCGACGAGATCAGCACGACGCGGCCAAAATGCCGCTCGCGCATGCCCGGCAGCGCCGCCTGCACCAGCAAAATCGCGGCGCCGAGATGAAGCTGGGCGAGGTCATGCAAGTCTTCTTGCCGCACATCGGGCAGAAGATTGGGCCGGATGACGCCGGCATTGTGCACCACCGCCGAAATGGCGAAGCGCCGCGCAAGGTCGGCCGCCACCTGCTCCGTCGCCTGCGCATCGGTCAGATCGACCTCGACCGCGTGCAATGCCGGGTGCGACCAGTCCGGCTTGCGGCGCGCAACCGATACCGCCTCGTAACCCGCATCGATCAGTTGCCGGCAGATCGTTGCGCCGATGCCGGCACTTCCGCCGGTGACGATGGCGACCGGTCGCTCGCTCATGCCAGACACTCGGGAATCAAACGCGGGCTCAGAGGGCTCACATGAAAAGCTGGATGCTGCGCAACGCCGCGTCGCAATTGACCAGATCGACGCGCTTCAATTTGATCTTGAGCTTGCCGTCCACCACGGTCAACGTGTGGGTCGCCCAGGCCGCGTAAAGGTCCTGCTCGTCCAAGCGCGTTTCCACATAGTGCATCGGCGTCCAGGTAACGTATTCGTTCGCCGCCTCGTCGCGCCTGTCGATCTGCGGCACTTGCAGGACGTGATGGCAGCGGCTCTTCGGCTTCTGCGAGAAGGTGCGATTGCCCTTGAGCCGCTCGACGCGAATGCGCAGCAAGAGCTTGTCCTCGTACATCAGCGAGGTCGCAAGCCGCGGATCGGTCTGGCCCCATTCCAGCGGCATCCAATAATAGCCGTCGTCGGCGAACAGATCGAGCCATTCTTCGAAACGGTGCTGATCGATCAAGCGGGCTTCGTGCAGCACGAAGCCGATCAGCTCCTGATCAGTCGGGGCAGCCATTCAGAAAATCCATTAGAGCGACATGGTCATGAATTTCGACCAAGCGCGAAATTGATTGCGCATCTGCCATTCCGACGTGCCGTTGATGACCGCAGTCTCCTGTTCAATCTCGGCCGGGTCATAGAGGCGCTGGATGTTGATCCACGGGTTGGCATCGACATGCAGCCCCTCTTGGGCGCGTTCGTACATTTCGAGATCGTCGTGACCGACGATCGAGGTCGGCGCATTGATCAGCCGGCTATAAGTCAACGTTCGTTCGAGCAATTGATCGGGCGCATCGACCAGACGGAACGTCCAGGATTCGGCCAGCGTTCGGTTCGGTGCAATCGGCTTGAACAGGCGCACCGCCTGGATCGGTCCCTTCACGGTGAAATTCGGAAAATACGACGTGTTGTGCCGGTTCTCGTCGAGGATCGCTTTGGCGCGCGCCTCGCCATAGGCTGCCACCATTTTCTCGAAATAGCCGGGGATCGCCGAGTAGTCCGAATGGATCGAATGATGCACGCCGGTATGGCCGTGGCCGTTGCGCCAGATACGGATGCCCATTTTTTCGAAGAACTCGTAGGGCGCGATGAACGGCGAATAAATCTCGACTGCCGGCGGCTTCTTGTTGGCGCCCGGAAACATCTTCTTCCACACTTCGACCGCCGTTCCCGCCGACGATTCATGCGCCACCATCGGGTGACAGGTGTCGGTCAGGTTCTCGACCAGCATTTTCCAATTGCAATTGTGCATGTAGCGGAGAACGCCGCCGGCCACTTCCAGTCGCCCGGCCGGTGAGCGATCAACCATGTTGTCGATGGTCGAAAGGCTCTCGCCGAAATACTCCTCGAAGTCGGGCCCGACATCGCTCATCTTGGCGAACACGAAACCGCGGTAATTCTTCATATGCCGCACCCGGGGAATGCCCTTATAGGCCTCGCTCTGCTCAAGACCGGTATGCTCGTAGCCCTTGCGCAGCGGGATCGCGAGCAAAGAACCATCGGTCTTGAACGACCAGGCGTGATAGGGGCAACGGAAGAACTTGCCGGCGTTGCCGCAGGTATCGATGGTGATGCGCGTGCCTTTGTGCGGGCAGCGATTGTAGAGGACGTAGACCTCGCCGTCAGTGTGGCGAACCATGAGCACCGGCTGCTTGCCGATCGTGGTGCCGAAATAGTCGCCCGCGTTCGGCACCTGGCTGTCATGGCCGACATAGATCCAGGTGTGGGCGAACAGGTGCTCCATCTCCAGGTCGAAGATTTCCTGGTCGACATAGACATCGCGGTGCACCTCGGTTTCGCGCACCAAGTCGCGAACAGCGGCTGCGTTTCCGTGATATTGGCCCATGCTCATCTCCTATCGCCGCTCGTCGCCCGGAATATGATCTATGTCAAAAAGTTCCCTGTCCTAAAGATCGAGCACGAGCCGCGGGGTTTTGGCGCGCGATACGCAAATCTGCATCATCTTGTTGCTGGCGCGCTCGTCGTCGCTGAGGATGTGATCGCGATGGTCGGGTACGCCTTCAAGAACGGCGACCTGGCAGATGCCGCACTCGCCGCGCTGGCAATCGTACAGCGGGTCGACGGCCTCATCGATCAGCACCTGCAGGATGCTCTTGTCCGGCGGCACGATGAAGGTCAGCCCGGATCGCTTCAGCACCACCTCGATTTCAGTATCTTCTGCCATCAGCACTCCTCGCCGAACGACGCGGCCCGCTGGGTGCCATCGGCCGCCGGCGCTTGCCTTGAGGCTATCCGCCGGCGGCGGGATTCCCAAAGCGATATTTTAAGCCTAAAACAATAATGCGCCAGCCCCCTTTGTGCTATGGAATCCCAGCCAACAAGGATGTCCATGCCAGTACTCGCGAGCGCGTCGACGGACGGGACGCGGACCTTGCCGCTCCCGCAACTCTTCCCGCCGCCGGAACGCACCGTGCCGCGGATGCTACAGCGCCAGGCCGAGCGCTATGGGCAGCGCCGGCTCGTCGCGATCGGCGGCATGACGCTCACCTACGCCGAGGCAAGCGAGGCCGCCGCCGGTTTCGCCGCCGCTCTGGCTGCGGCCGGCATCAAGCCGGGCGAGCGCGTCGCAATCATGTGCGGCAACCGGGCCGAGCTTCTGCTCACGATATTGGGCTGCGGCTGGCTTGGCGCCATCGCGGTTCCCATCAATGTTGCGTCGCGCGGCGCGCAGCTCGAGCACATTCTCAGCAACTGCGGTGCGCGACTGATGGTGATCGAGCGTGAGCTCGCGCCGGTCGTCGCGCCACTCGACCGCGGTCGCTTTCCGCTCGATGCCCTGTGGCTGGTCGGCGAAGGAAGTGGGGGAACCATCGACGGCTTCCGCTGCCTGCCCTTCCCGCCGCCGCAAAAGGGCCTGCCGCCGCACCCGGTCGGTCCGGGCGATACATTCGCGATCCTTTACACCTCCGGCACCACCGGCTTGTCCAAGGGCGTGTGCTGCCCGCACGCGCAGTATTTCTGGTGGGCGGTCTATACGGGCGACCTCATTAGTGTGCGCGAAGGCGACGTGCTAGTGACCACGCTGCCCATGTTCCACACCAACGCCTTGAACGCGTTCTTCCAGGCGCTGTTGAACGGGGCCACTCTGGTCGTCGAGCCGCGCTTTTCGGCGTCCGGCTTCATGCCGGCATTGGCGCGGCACAATGCGACAGTCACCTATGTGCTCGGCGCCATGGTGCCGATGCTGCTGGCGCAACCGCCTAGCGATGCCGACCGCGGACACAAGGTGCGGATCGCGCTTGCGCCTGCCGTCCCCGCGCAGTTCCATGCCGAGTTCACCGAACGCTTCGGCTTTGGCCTGCTCGACGGTTACGGCTCGACGGAGACGAACTGCATCATGGGCGCACCGCTCGCCGAGCAGCGGCCCGGCCTGATGGGCCGCCTGCTTGACGGCTTCTCTGCCCGCGTGGTCGACGCACAAGACAATGAGCTCCCCGATGGGGAAGCGGGCGAACTGATCCTGCGCGCGGACGAGCCGTTCGCTTTCGCCACTGGCTATTTCGGCATGCCGGAGAAAACCGTCGAAGCGTGGCGCAATCTCTGGTTCCACACCGGCGACCGCGTGGTGCGCGAGAGCGACGGCTTCTACCGCTTCATCGATCGCATGAAAGACGCGATCCGCCGGCGCGGCGAGAACATCTCGTCTTACGAAGTGGAGCAGGTGCTGGTCAGCCATCCGCAGGTCGAGAACGCCGCCGTCTTCCCCGTACGCTCTGAGCTAGCTGAGGACGAGGTGATGGCCGCCGTCGTGTTGCGGCCGGGGGAAAAACTCGCCTGCGAGGCGCTACTCGATTACTGCCAGCCGCGCATGCCCTACTTCGCCGTGCCGCGCTATCTTGAATACGTCGACGCGCTGCCGGCGACCGAAAACGGCAAGGTGACCAAATACAAGCTGCGTGAACGCGGCATCACCGCTGCGACCTGGGACCGCGAGAAGGCGGGTTACAAACTGCAGCGCAGAAGTCCGACTTAGACCGCCGATCGATCGAATTGTTCCGGTTTGTTAAAGTCCGCCGATTTCTCGTCGGCGATTGAAATCTGTTTTGTGAGCCTTTTGTTTCATGGCTGGTGTTTCATGGCTGGTGAGAGCACTTGGAATAGCCAAGTGTCACTTTCCGCTCGATCAACTGCCCGTCACGGTATGTGTCGAGAGAAATGGTCGTACCAGGCGCTATCGCCGCGATTGTCGGTTCAAAATCGTTCCAACTCCTAAGCGGCTCGCCGTTTATTGTGGTCAACACATCGCCCGCTTCAATCTTCGCCTGCGCGGCGGGGCTGCCGGGTTGGGGGCGGTCAAAAATTGCCCCGTAGAGTTCGGTCATGCCCAGGCTGTCGGCAAATGGCCTTGTCATTGGACTGACCTCAACCCCGATCCATCCACAGTCTTCTCGGCCGCTTTGCGTGTCGGCTTGCCGCGGATCGGGGCGATTGGAATTCGCGGCGAACTGGAGCGCCGGCGCATTATCATTTGCCAGCCAGTCACCGCTTTGCGAGGCCTGAAAGAGCGTGAGCGGGAAAAACGAGAGGATGAAAAGCAACCTCGTAGCCATGACATTCCCCCAAATATGGCGCAACGGCAAACTTTTTGGCGACTCGCACCCCCTTCTTTGCTGTCTCTCGGAGGCGAACCGGATGCGAGCGCCGATGCGGTCGTTACCCCGCGGCTCATGACGCCAGCGTCCGCGTCAAGATAATCGCTCACACCGTCCGCTGCGCGCGGTCCTTTTCGTTCTGCGCCTTGATCGCGTCGCGCGCCGCCTGCCACTGCGCGTCGGTCCAATGGCGCAGGGCGTAGAAATTGGACCCGGTGGCGTGGCTCTGTCCGCCGTCGAGCGAAATGGTTTGGCCGGTCAGCCATTCGCAGCCGTCCGCGATCAGGAATGTCGCGAGGTTCTGCAATTCCTCGATTCGGCCGACCCGGCCCATCGGATTTTCGCGCGCGGTGCGCTCTCCCGGCGTCTCCCCCGGACTCAAGCGCTTGCTCGCGCCTTCGGTCGGGATCACGCCCGGCGCAATGGCATTGAGCCTGATGCCATAACCCGCCCATTCGGTGGCAAGCGACATGGTCATGGTGTGAACCGCCGACTTGCTCATGGCCGACGGCACGACATAGGGGCCGCCGTTATGGATCCACGTCACCACGATCGACACGACGTTGCCCTTATGGCCGCCGGCGATCCAGCGCTTGCCGACCGCATGCGTGACGTAGAAGGTGCCGTGCATCACGATATTGGCAATGGCATCGAAGCCACGCGCGCTTAAGTCCTGCGTGCGCGAGATGAAATTTCCGGCGGCGTTGTTGATCAGATCAGTCAGCGGACCGGATGCGAAAATGTCCGCTACCATCGCGTCGACCGCCGCCGCATCGCGAATATCGACACCGTAGCTCGAAACCTTGCCGCCGTGCTTGGCCATCAGTTCGGCGGCGGTCTCATCGCAAACGCTCTTGCGGCGGCCGCAGATGAACAGCTCGGCGCCAAGCGCGAGGAATTTCTCCGCCATGCCTTTGCCCAACCCGGTGCCGCCGCCGGTCACCAGAATGCGCCTGCCGCGCAGCAATCCGTCCTTGAACATCCCTACCCTTCCCGATTTGTCGTTGTGTCGCGGCGCGGCTATGGGTCCGGCAACGCCTCTCGGCTCTCCATCACATCCGCCAGCAGGGGCATGGTGCGGAGCGTCGCGCCTTGCGCCTCCATGTCGCCCGAGGCGCAGCAATCGGCGAATAGCCGCACGCGATAGCCGATATCGGCCGCATCCCGCACCGTATGCTCGACGGAGAATTGCGTGGCGAGTCCGATGACATTCACGCGGCCGACGCCACGTTCGTTCAGCAGGGCCTCGAGGTCGGTTCGCCGGAAGCCGCTGTTGCAATTCGTCGACACCACAATCTCATCTTCCGCGGGTTCGAATCCAGCGAAGGCCGCTGCGCCCCATGACCCGCGCTTGAGCGCGCCGAGCGTTTCGGTTTTCAGGAACAGGCGGCAGTTGCGCAACAGATCGGAATAGTCAGGAGCAAAGGCGATATGAATATGCGCAATGGTCCAGCCGGCACGCCGTGCTTCGTCCAAGGCGCGCTTGCTGGCCGAAAGGAAATTCGCCGCGGCGCTGGTGCCGCGGTCGAGCGAAAACGGGATCAATCCGTCGCGATGGCATATGTCGTTTTGGAAATGCAGCGCCAGCAACGCATCGCTCATGAACCACTCGTCTTGTTCTCTTCGGGTGTTGATCGATCTTGACGTTTTAAGCTTAAAATGTCCAATAGCGCACGCCTTTGGACGCTCCTGAAATAGAGAGTTTCGCCATGAGTGATGCTTCGAACAGCGCGCCTCCCGCGCCCCAACCTCCCGCGCCCCATGTCGATCCGACCGCGCTCAAGGAGATCGCCTCCGGCGTTTACGTGATCACAGACCGGCGCGTCCCGCTGGTGCCGAATATCGGCATCATTCTCGGCAGCGGAGCGGCGCTTGTGGTGGACACCGGCATGGGTCCCGTCAACGGCCGGAAAGTGCTGGATTGCGCGAAGAAGGTTGCCGGCGGCCGGCCGTTGATTCTGACACTGACGCACTTCCATCCCGAGCATGGTTTTGGCGCGCAGGCGTTCAAGGGCGCGGCGACGATTCACTACAACCGCTCGCAGCGCGATGAATTGCGCGCAAAAGGCGAAGGCTATCTCGGCATGTTCAAGACCTTCGGGCCCGATGTCGCCGCCGCCCTTGAGGGCACGACACTCGTCGAACCGGATCAGGTCTACGAAGGTACGTCGGCCTCGATCGATCTCGGCGGCCGCACCGTCGAGTTTCGCACCTGGGGGCTGGCTCACACCACCGGCGATCAGGTGGTGTGGCTGCCCCAAGAGCGCATCCTGTTCACCGGCGATCTCGCCGAGGAACGCATCTTCCCGATCTTTCCCTGGTTCCCGCCGAACGATGCCGACATCGATGCGGCGCGCTGGGCGCAAGTGCTTGGCGAACTCATCAGCTGGAATCCGGCCATCGTGGTACCCGGCCATGGCGATATCGGCGGCGCGGAAATTCTCAAAGCGGTGCGCGACTACATGGTCGATCTCGGCCAGCGCGTCGCCGCCGAGCGCAAGGCCGGCAAGGATGCCGATGCCATCGTCGCCACACTTGGTCCGAAAGTTCGCGCCGAGTATCCCGATTGGTCGGCGCCGGAATGGATCGACTTCGCCATCCGGTATTATTCCACGCTGAGCTGAGGCGGCGCTCCTCGATGCGGTGCGCTAAAACCGCGTGGTTAGATCCGTAAGCCATTGCGGCGAGGCATTGACCAGCGCCGTCTCGATGGCTTTGTCAAAACCGGACAATACCAGCGCCCCGGCCGCGACGAACACCAATCCGAGCGCCATCTTCACGCCGTGGCCGGCCGAAAACAACTGATCGCGCCAGCGCATGAGAGACTGCCGGGACAACATGCCCAGCGCCAGCAGCGGCAGCGCCGCGCCCAGGCCGAAAGCGAACATGGTCACCGCAACCTGGGGCAGGTCGCGCCCCTGCGCTGCAAGGAGCGCCGCCGCTCCCAGCGTCGGGCCGACGCAAGGGCTCCAAACCGCCCCGAGCAGCAGCCCCACGAGCAATTGCCCCGCAACACCACCGTGTTGCCCGGCGCCGACGTAGCGGCTGCCCCAATTGGCTACCGGCGCGCCGGCAACGGCAAGCTGCGTTTGCAGGCGCGGCACCAAGAGAATTACCCCGATCGCGATCATCAGCACGGCGGCAACATTGCGGAAGACACCAAGGTCGAGGCCGATCGAATAGCCGATGGTCGCGGCAAAGAGCCCAATGGCGACGAAAGAGGCCGAAAGCCCGGCAGCCAGAGCGGCCGGCCCCCAGCGATGCTCCGAAGCCGCCGCCCCGAGCACAATGGGGAGGATCGGGAGCACGCACGGCGAGAGGATGGACAGCACGCCGGCGAGGAAGGCCAGGGGAACGGCGCCGCCGGTCATGGCGGGCTAGAGGGTCTTGTCGAGGAGCGCCGCGATCGAGGAGCGGTTGGTGTCGCCCACGGATCGGCCGGTCTCCTTGTCGCCCTTGAACGCGATCAGCGTCGATTGCGTGCGCACGCCGAAGGACTTCACGGCGTCCTTCTGGCCATCGAAATCGACCACGAAATACACGAGATCCTTGAACTTCAGCGCCGACATCAACTCGCCCAGGATCGGGTCCTGCGCCTTGCAGGTCGGGCACCACGAAGCGTGAACCCCGACGAAGATCGGCTTGCCGGCCTTCTGCGCCTCGGCGAATGCTTGCGGATCGAACGGCTTCGTCTCGGTGGCAAAAGACGGCACCGCGAATGCGGCGTTGGCGGCAAGGGCTGCGAAGACGAGGGTCCGGCGCGACAGCATCATTGATCTCCTTCGTTCGGCAGCGCATTTCTACGCCGAAGGAGACGATGCACATCTCACAAGTCGCTGTGCGACCGATCAAATTCCGGTCATCGGCGGCGTAACCACAGGCCTTAGGTATTCCGAAGGCCTCCGCAGCGCTTATCGAGTTCGAGCGGTTCACGTAGGCTCAGCGCTATTCCGGGCCATGGGGCCGCCCAACCGCCAAAGCCGTCATCTCGTGATCCCTGTCACAGATCGTTGCCGGTCCTGCTGGCATAAAGGGTACAACGGAAATGGGGGACTATCATGCGCAAGATCTTCATTCTTTTCGCCCTAGTGTTCGCCTTGGTGACGACGGCCACTGCGACGGTCGTGACGACCGCCGTGACCTCAGACGCCGCCCTGGCGCTGGCGACCCGCTAGGCTTCTGCGCTGCTGACGGCGTCCGCTTCGCCGCGATAGCCCGATAGCGGACAACCCCGAAAATAGACGCCCGTCCGCCGGGAGACCCGGTTGTACTTTCGACGGTCAACCGGGACCAGCCGCACCGGGCCCTCGACGCGCTGGCTTGAGCCCCCCAAAAGGACTATTCGACAACCACTCGCGTGCCGACGCCGACCCGGCTGTAGAGGTCTCTGATGTCCTCGTTGTACATCCGGATGCAGCCGTAGGAAACGAAATGGCCGATAGAGCTCGGCTGGTTGGTGCCGTGAATGGCGTACTCGCCGCCGGAAAGTGTCATGGCGGCCACGCCCATCGGGTTGCCCGGCGATCCGCCCGGGATCACATGCGGCAGATAGGGCTTGTCACGCCGCACCTCAGCCGGCGGCGACCAAGCCGGGTGCGTGTACTTGCCGCTGATGTAGGACGTCCCCGACCATTGCTTGCCGGCCTTGCCAACTCCGACCGGATAGCTGATGGCTTGGCCTGCTCCAGTCACGTAATAGAGCCGCCGCTCTTGCGTGCGGACGATGATGGTGCCCGGAGTGACCGCCTCCTTCATCGTCACCACGTCGCCGCGCGCGTGCGCCGCGTCGACGCTCGCCAAACCGGCAGCGCCGACCGCCGCCGCCAAGAGTGCAAACAAAGTCTTTTTCACAGCCTCACCCTGAACTGATACACACAAAAATGTTCAGAGTGACTGTAACCGTCCGGTCACGTGTGAAAAGCAGAACCCAATTCCACAGTGAATTGTCAGCAAATTCTCAATATAAATTGTTGAAGAGAATACGCGGCTTTATCCTTAATCGAGTGAGATCAATGCGGATTGATGGCGCCGGCGAAGGTCACGAACATGATGCGTGACGCCGAGAGAATGCACGCGAAAGCGTACTCACGCGCGCAGTGCCGCACGCGCGGCTGTCGCACGGCCGCCGTGGTCCTTCTTTAACCCTTCGACGATATCGGCAAGGCAGCGCCTTCATTCAGCGGGAGAGGCGGATGGAATTTTATCTCAGCTTCCACGAACTGCTCGGCAGGGGCGGAAACAGCCTGGCGCTGATCTTTCTGCCCTTGTTCCTGGTCATGATCGTGCTCGAAGGATTGATCATCCTCTACCGGCAGGGGACCTATCCGTGGAAAAACGCCGGCGTGTCGGTGCTTGTCACCGTCGGTCATTTCATCACGCAAGCCGCCGTACATGGACTGATCTTCGGCATCATCGCCGCGTTCGTGTACAAATTCCGGCTGACCACCATTCCGGTGTCGTTCCACAACTGGATCAGCCTGATCGTACTGTTCTTGCTCGTCGATCTCGGTTTCTACGTCGAGCATCGTTGCTCGCACCGCATTCGCTTTCTCTGGGCATCGCACAGCGTCCATCACAGCAGCGACAAGATGCAGGCGACGACCGCGTTTCGCCTGTCCTGGACGCCGATCCTGTCCGGTGTGTTTCTGTTCTATCTACCCATCGTCTGGATCGGCTACGACCCGGTCTGGGTCTACGGCATGGTGTCGCTCAGCCTGAGCTACCAGTTCTTCGTGCATACGGAGCTCGTGCCGCACATCCGCTGGCTCGAGTGGATCATCAACACGCCGTCGGCGCATCGCGTGCATCATGCCAGCAACCCCGAATACCTCGACAAGAATTACGGCGGCGTCTTGCTGATTTGGGATCACCTCTTCGGGTCGTATCAAGCCGAGCGTCGCGATATTGATATGCGCTACGGCCTCGTTCATCCGCGCTCGTCGGACAATCCCTTTGTCGTTGCCTATGAGGATTTTTGGCAGATGATCAAAGAGGTCTTCGGAGCCGGCAGCGTAGGCAAAGCGCTGGTGCGGATGTTCGGACCGCCATAGGGCTTGCGACGAAGCAGCAACTCTCGTTCCGATCCTCTCCGCAAAGGCGGGGACCCAACTCCTTGCAGCCGCCCCTGGCTTCCCGCTTGCGCGGGAATGAGCGGAGATTTGGGTTCGGTTGATGAGATCGTGTTCAGCTTCGTCCGAACGGCCACGTCAGTTCTCGCCCGCCAGCGAGCCCATTGGGCCGGAACAGAATGATCAAGAGCATGATCAGCGCGAGAATGACGTCGCCCACGCCGGCTGGCGCGCCGATCGTCGTCTTGCCGATCTGAACGCCGATCTCAATCTGGCGAAGGAGTTCGGTGAGAACCGCGATCACGACCGCGCCGGCGACCGCGCCGGTGAGACTGCCGCGGCCGCCAATAATCAGCATCGCCACGATCAGGAAGGTGAGATCGAGATAGAAGTTCTCCACCCGCACGATCCCGAGAAAATGCGCCAAAAGCACGCCCGCAATACCGGAAAGAAACGCGGAGATGACGAACGCGATCAGGCGATGGCGCACGACATTGACGCCGGTGGCTTGCGCCGCCGCCTCGTCTTCGCGCGAAGCGCGCAGCTGCAGCGCCGAGCGGGTCTCCTGATAGGCGAAGGCGATGACGATGGCGGCCAGCGCCCAGCCGAGCGCCGTCCAGAGATCGACATAGGCCGGCAAGCCCATGAGCGAGTTCTGGCCGCCGGTGACCGCGGTCCAGTTGCCGAGCACGATATAGACCACGACCAGCACCGCGAAGGTCGCGATGCTCGCCGAAACGCCGGACAGCCGCATCAAGGGCAGCCCGACAAGGAAGGCCAGCACGGCCGCAGCTCCGCCGCCGGCGAGCGCGCCCGGCAGGCTCGGCCATTCGGCATGTGCAATCATGCCGGGAAGTTCGGGAAGGAAGACGGCCTTCGCGGTCGTCTTCATTGTCAGGAGCGCCGAGACATAAGCGCCCACCGCCATGAAGGCGACATTGCCGAACGACAGCACACCGGAATTGCCGACGAAAACATAAAGCCCAACGACGGCAATGAGATTGATCAGCCCCTGCGTCGCCCGCCGCTGCAGAACCACCGGCGCAAAGGACGCACACAAGACGATCACGGCAATGATCGCCAGCAAGGCGATGAGCGGCCACAGGCGCGGCAGGATGCCGTAGTTTCGTGCCTTCGCGACTTCGACCGGCGGCATCAAATCCGCTCCTTGAGGCCGCGCGCAGGAATAAGGCCCTGCGGCCGGAACAGAAGAACGAGCGCCACGGCGACAAACACAAAGGCCTCGCGGAAGACCCGCAGATCGGGCGGCAGCAACGCCTGCAACAGGATCGAGGCGGCGCCGACCAGGAAGCCGCCGAGTGCTGCGCCAGTGAGGCTGCCAAGGCCGCCGATGACGGTGCCGACAAAAGCGATGACCACGAGCTGCAAGCCCATGCGCGGCTGCACCACGCCGGTCTGCACCACGATCAGGCAGGAAACCGCGGCCGCAAGGACACCGCTCAGCGCAAACGCCATGGCGATCACGCGGTTCGCGCGCACGCCCAGCACCCTCGCCATGCGGAAATCCTCCGCGGCGGCGCGCATCTGCAAGCCGAGCCGCGTCGAGCGCAAGAACCAGGTCAGCGCCACCAACAGAATCGCGCTGACCAGAATGGTTGCGATCTGCAAGAGCTGCAGCCGGACGCCGATCAGCTCGACTTGCCGGCCGAGCGCCGGCAGAAAGTCGAGCCCCTTGAGCCGCGAACCCATCACCAGGATGAGCAGCTTCTGCAGGAAAAAGCTCACCGCAAACGAAGAGATCAACAGCGTCGTCGGATCGGCGCTGCGCAGCGGGCGGAACGCGGCGCGCTCGGTGATCAGCGCCAGCAGCACCGCAACGAGGATGGCGCCGAACAGCATCACCGGAACCGGTGAGCCGAACAGCGCCAGCAAGGTGTAGGCGGCGAAGGTGATCAGCTCGCCGTGCGCAAAATTGATCAGCCGCATCACGCCGAAAATCAGCCCGATGCCGAGCGCGGTCAGCGCGTAGAGGCTGCCGACGCTCACGGCATCGACGAGTGTCTGGACGAAATGCTCCATCAGCGCCCGCTCGCCGTCTCGTGCATATGGACGCCGAAATAGGCCGCATCGAAGCGCCGGTCTGCCTTGATCTCGGCGGCGGTACCGCTCAAGGCGAATTCTCCGCCGCTCATCACATGGACGCGGTCGGCGAGGCCGAAGACGCGCTCCGCGTTCTGCTCAATGAGCAGAATGGTCACGCCCTGTTCGCGCACCGTGCGCAGCAGCCCATAGACGTGATCGACCACCGCTGGCGCCAAGCCCAGCGACGGCTCATCGAGCATCAAGAGCCGCGGCCGCGAAATAATCGCGCGCGCAATGGCGAGTTGCTGCTGTTCGCCGCCGGAAAGCTGCCCGGCCGGCTGCCGCCGGCGCGCCCCGAGGATCGGGAACATCTCGAACGAGCGATCGAGATCGGCGCGCACGCCGTCTGCATCGGCCCGCACCGTCGCGCCCAGCATCAGATTTTCGGTCACCGTCAGGCTTGCAAAAATGTGTCGCCCTTCGGGAACGAGCGCGATCCCCTGTGCCACCACATCTTCGAGCGCGATGCCGGCGAGCGATTTGCCCGCGAACACGACGCTGCCGGCCGCGGGCGGAACGATGCCGGCGATGGCGGATACGAGCGACGTCTTGCCAGCGCCGTTCGGGCCCACGATGCTGACGATCTCGCCCTCGCCTATCGTGAGATCGATGCCGCGCACCGCGGTCACGGCGCCATAGCGCACCACGAGACCGGACACCTCCAGCAACGGCACGCGCGCGCTCATTGCAGCCTTTCGGGCCCCAGATACGCCCGTCGCACGCCGGCATCGGCTCGGATCTCGGCGGGCGTGCCCGCCGCGATGGTCTTGCCGCCGTCGAGCACGTGAATGCGCTCGCACAAATTCATCACCAGCGCCATGTTGTGCTCGATCACCAGCACGCCGCAGCCGTATGTCGAACGGATATGCAGGACAAGCTCGCGCAGCTCTTCGGCTTCGGCGGCCGCAAGCCCGGCGGCCGGCTCGTCGAGCAGGAGAAAGCGCGGATTGACGGCGAGCGCCCGCGCGAGCCCAACCCGGCGTTCTTCGCCGTAGCTCAGCCCGGACGCTGGCCGATGCGCCTTATCGGAGAGGTGAAGCTCGCCGAGAATCTCGGCGGCGCGGCGGCGCGCTTCGGTGCGGGAAAGCCCCTGCCCTACGTAACCGATCTCGACATTTTCGCTGACGCTGAGCCCGCGAAACAGCCGCACCGCCTGGAAGGTTCGCACCACGCCGACGCGCGGAAAGCCGTGGCGCGGCAAACGTGTGCAATCGCGTTCGCCGATCACGATCGCGCCAATCTGCGGCCGCTGGAATCCGGACAGCACATTGACCAGCGTCGTCTTGCCCGCGCCGTTCGGCCCGATCAGGCCGAGGATTTCGCCGCGCCGCAATGAGATGCTGACCTGGTCGACAGCGACAAGGCCGCCGAACCGGACGCTCACTGCCTGCGCCGTTAGCTGCATGCCGAAGCGTCCGGTCGTTCTTCCTTACTCACTGCAGCGGAGGGAACAACTCCACCGTGAAGCGCCCGACGGAGGCGAACTTGCCGTTGGTCGCCTGCAGGATCGCCATCGGCCGCGTGGTCTGGATGTGCAGCTTGCCGGTGTAGGTCGTCGGCCCAATGACAAGCGGCTTCTTGTCGAAGGCATCGAGCGCCGCCGCCACCTTGGAGCCTTCGAGCGAGCCGGCTTTGTTAGCCGCGGCCGCCCAGGCCTGCACGGCGGAATAGCCGCGCAATCCGTAGGACACGTCGGCCTTCTTGCCGTACTTGGCTTCGAAGCGCTTGAAGAAACCGTTCACCTCGGCATCCGGATCGTCGCCGTATTTCGAGCCATAGCTGATCACATAGAAATTGCTGAGATCGGGGATCGAGCCGATCCAGTAATCGCCGTCGAGCAATTCGCCGGTTACGATCGGCGCGTCGATGCCGGCGGCGCGCAACTGCCGCATGGCGCTCGGTCCGCCCGGCGCATACGAGCAGAAGAAGATCACGTCGGGCTTCTTGCTCAGGCTGGTGATGCGGGTGACCTGCGCGGCAATCGAAGGATCGTTGTTGAGAAACGTATCCTGGCCGAGCAGCCCATCCTTGCCGGCAAGCTCAGTCCATCGCGTGGCGAAGCTGCCGCACAGCGACTTGGTGTAGGCGATGGTGTTGTCGAGGAGCACGTAGGCGGTTTTCCAGCCCTTCTGCTTATAGCCCCACTCGGCCAGCAGCGCGCCTTGCGCCTGGCTGGCATTCGACGTCGAGTAGGCGAGCGGGCCTACGCCCTGCACGCCGAATTTCGGATCTGATGCGCCGGAGAAAGCCACCACGTCTTTCTGCTGCGCCACATAGGCACCGGGCGCGCCGAAATCGAAATCGCTCGGAAAGAGGATCGCCTTGGCGCCTTTGCCGATCACATCGACGGCGCCATCGGCGCCGAGCGGCGGTTCGGACTTGTTGTCGAACTCGACCACTTCGATCGGCTGGCCAAGCACGCCGCCGGCTGCATTGATCTCGGCGACCGCAAGCTTCGCGCCCGCGATCGTGTCGGCATCGATCGGCGCAAACCAACCGCTGAACGACATGACCAATCCGAAGACCGGCTTATCCGCGGCCCATCCTGTCGTCGCGACCGTGAGCGCCGCGATCGCGGAGGCCGTTACTGCGGCCAAACTCAACTTTCTGATCATGTGAACGGACTCCCCGTGTGTTTCTACCCGACCCGGAGCGGCATTCTATGGGAAAATATTTCAAGCTTAAAGGGTTTTCGCGGCGGTCAGATGCCGAGATAGCGGTGCTGCACCTCAGGCGATCTCGCCAAAGCTTGCGAGTCCCCGGACCAGACCACGCGGCCGCGTTCGATGATGTAATGACGATCGGCAATGCGGGTGAGCGCGTCGACATTCTTGTCGATCACCAGGATCGACTGCCCGCTTTTGCGCAAGAGTTCCAGGCAACGCCAGATTTCCTCGCGGATCAAAGGCGCAAGCCCTTCGGTTGCTTCGTCGAGAATGATCAGCCGCGGATTGGTCATCAGCGCGCGGCCGATCGCCAGCATTTGCTGCTCGCCGCCGGAGAGGAGATTGGCCATCGAGCCTGCACGTTCGGCGAGCCGCGGAAAGAGTGCAAATACTTTTGCGAGCGTCCAAGGATCCGACACGCCGGTGCGATTGGCGGCGGTGGCGAGCAGATTTTCGCGCGCGGTCAAATTCGGAAAGACCTGGCGGCCTTCCGGTACCAATCCGAGGCCGAGCTTGGCGATGCGATAGGCCGGAAGCCCGTGGATTTGCACGCCATTGAAATGGATTCTGCCCGCCGCCGCCGGCGTGAGCCCCATGATCGAGCGCACCGTCGTGGTCTTGCCCATGCCGTTGCGGCCCATGAGCGAGACCATTTCGCCCGGCGCAATGCGGAGCGTAATACCGAACAGCACTCGGCTTTGGCCGTAGCTCGTTTCGATCTCGGCAAGTTCGAGCAGCGGTGCTTCAGCCATCGCGCCCGCTCCGCTCGGTGCCGTGTTTTTCGCCCAGATAGGCCTGCCGCACGGCGGGATCGGTCCGGATCGCCTCGGGATCGCCGCTGGCGATGATGCGGCCGTAAACCAGCACGCTCAGCCGGTCGGCGAGCGCAAACACCGCTTCCATGTCGTGTTCGATCAGGAGAATCGTCACGCTGCCTTTGAGGGCGCGCAGGAGATGCACCATGCGCGCTGACTCGTCGGGGCCCATGCCGGCCATCGGCTCGTCGAGCAGCAGAAGCCGCGGCTCGCTGGCCAGCGCCATGGCGATTTCAAGCTGGCGTTGCTCGCCGTGACTGAGCTTGTCGACGCGCGCGCCGGCGCGATCGCGCAGGCCGACACGCTCGAGCGCCGCGAATGCAGGGCCGCGCAAGGCGTCCTCGCGCCGGGCGTCGCGCCAGAACCGGAACGAATGGCCGCGGTGCGCCTGCACGGCGAGCGCAACATTGTCGAGCGCTGTGAAGTCGCGAAACAGCGAGGTGATCTGGAACGAGCGCGCCAGGCCCAATTGGCTGCGGCGATAAACCGGCAGCCCGCTGATCTCGGTGCCGTCGAAGCGGATGCTGCCCTCTTCCGGGACGATCTCGCCGCTCAGCAATCCGATCAGCGTCGTTTTGCCGGCGCCATTCGGCCCGATGATCGCGTGCACTTCTTTCGGCGCAATCATAAGCCCAATGGCGTCGGCCGCGGTCACGCCGCCGAAGCGTCGCGTCAGCCGCTCGGTCTGCAACAGCGCGTCAGCCACGGCGCCGCCCCTCAAGCAAGCCGCCGATGCCGCCATGCACGTAGATCGCCACCAGCAGCAGGATCGGCCCAAGGATCAGGTCGGGATATTCGGTCACGCGCGACAGGCCTTCCTGCAAAAGGAGAAAGATCACCGCACCGATCACCGGCCCGAACAGCGAGCCGAGACCGCCCAGCACCACCATAACGATGAGATCGCCCGAGCGCGTCCAATGCATGATCGCGGGGCTGATGAAGCTTGTGTGGTTGGCGAGCAGCGCACCGGCAAGGCCGCACAACGCGCCGGAAATCACAAACGCCACGAGCTTGTAGCGAAAGGTCGGGAAGCCGATGGCGCGCATCCGCCGCTCATTCGAGCGGGTGCCGCGCAGTGCGAGCCCGAAGCGCGAATTGACCAGGCGCGCGATCAGATAAATGCTGCCGAGCAGAATGGCGAAGCACAGATAGTAGAACACCACTTTGTTGTTGAGATCGATCAGGCCGCCAAAGTTGCTGCGCTTGTAGATCGTGAGCCCGTCGTCGCCGCCATAGCGGTCAAGCCCGATCGCCACGTAATAGATCATTTGCGCAAACGCGAGCGTGATCATGATGAAATAAACGCCACGCGTGCGCAGGCTGAGCGCGCCGACTACAAGCGCGTAGAGCGCCGACGCCGCGACCGCGACCGGCCATTGCACGAAGCCCGAGCCGATCCCTTCCTTGGCCAAAATGCCGACCGCATAGCCGCCGATGCCGAGATAGGCGGCGTGGCCGAAACTCACCATGCCGCCATAGCCCATGATGAGATTGAGGCTGACCGCGCCGATCGCGAGGATGATGGTGCGGGTGAATAGCGCGACGCCGAACGTCTCGCCGGTCGCGAGCGCATAGACCGGCACGAGCGCGAGGAGCGCCACCAGTCCAGCGGTGAAAACCGTGCGCGCGGTGAGCGCGGCCGCCGGTGCGGCGTTGAGCGAAGGGTCGAGCGAGGCGGTCATCGGCTCGCCGCCGGGAATAGCCCTTCCGGCCGAAACACCAGGATCGCCGCCATCAGCATGTAGATCGACATCGACGACAAAGACGGCCCAAGCGTCTGCGCGGCGTTGTTGCTCAACGCGAGATGAAGCACATCGGGCAGGAAGGACCGGCCGAGCGTATCGATCAGCCCGACGATGATCGCAGCGACGAACGCGCCGCGGATTGAGCCGATTCCGCCGATGATGATGACGACGAAGGCGAGGATGAGGATGTTCTCGCCCATCCCGATCTGCACCGTCAGGATCGGCGCTTGCATCACGCCGGCGAAACCTGCAAGCGCCGCACCCAGCCCGAACACCAGGGTGTACAGGAGCTTGATGTTGATGCCGAGCGCGCCGACCATTTCACGATTGGAGGCGCCGGCGCGCACCAGCATCCCAAGCCGCGTGCGCATCACCAGCACATAGAGGAAGCCGGCGACCGCAAGCGTCGCCAGAATGATCACCAGGCGATAAATCGGATAGTGCACGCCGGGCAGGATTTGCACTGCCGTCAGCATTTCCGGCGGCAACGACAGCGTCCTGCCTTCCGGTCCCCAGACGAGCCGCACCAGCTCATTGAACAACAAGATCAGCCCGAAGGTGCCGAGCACCTGATCGAGATGGTCGCGACCATACAACGGCCTGATCGCGATCACCTCCAGCACCATCCCGGCGATGAGCGAGGCAACCAAAGCAAGGATCAGCGCCAGCGTGAAGCTTCCGGTCAGGGTCGCGAACGTGGCGGCGAAATAGGCGCCCAGCATGTAGAGCGAGCCGTGCGCCAGATTGACCAGATCCATAATGCCGAAGACGAGCGTGAGCCCGGCCGCCAGCAGGAAGAGCAGCATGCCGAGCTGGATGCCGTTGAGGCATTGCTCAAAGAAATACAGCATTGGGAATGCTATCCCCTCCCCGCCGCCCCGTCGTGGCAGGGAGGAAATAGACACCGCTCATGGACGGCGTGCAACGACTATTGCCCCAATTTCATGGGGCAACGGTCATGAAAACGGTCCTGATAGTTCTCGACGATGGTGGCGACGGTCTTGAGCAAGTAATCGTCGCCCTCTTTCACCACATCCTGCAGATAGAAGTTCTGGATCGGGACATGGTTGTTGCCGAACTTGAAGTTGCCGCGCACCGACTTGAAATCGGCCTTTTCCATCGCCTTGCGCATCTCTTCCTTCTTCGACAGGTCGCCATTGACCGCAGCCACCGCGCTGTTGAGCAGCATGGCCGCGTCATAGCTCTGCGCGGCATAGAAGGATGGGCGCGATTTATACTTGGCGATGAAATCGGCGACGAATTTCTTATTGGTTTCGTTGGGCAAGTCGTTGACCCATTGCTGCGCGCCGGGCACGCCCATGGCCAGGTCCTTCAACCGCGGTAGCGACAATTCGTCGATCGAGAACACCTGATAGAGCGGGATCTGGCCCTTCAGGCCCGCCTGCACATACTGGGTGATGAACTGCACGCCGGAAGCTCCCGGATAGAAGATGAAGATGGCATCCGGCTGCGCCGCGCGCGCCTTCGACAGCTCGGCGGAGAAATCGAGTTGGTCGGGCCAACGGGTCATTTCCTGCCCCACGACCTCGCCCTTGTAGGTATTACGCATGCCCTGCAGCATGTCCTTGCCGGCCGCATAATTCGGCCCGATCTGGAAGACCTTCTTCAGCCCCTTCTGGTTCATATACATGCCCATCGTCTCGGGGGTCTGATCGTTGTTCCACGACGTCGAGAAGACGTAGGGCGAGCACAATTCGCCGGCGACCTGGGACGGCCCGGCATTGGCGATGACCGTGATGGTCTTGGAATCGACCAGCGGCTTGAGCGAGGCGAGCAGCACGTTCGACCAGATATAGCCGGCGATGAAATCGACGTGGTCGGACTCGATCAGCTTCTGGGTCTTTTGCACGCCGACGTCGGGCTTTTGCGTATCGTCCTCGTAGATCACCTCGACCGGCAGTCCGCCGAGCTTGCGGCCGAGATGATCGAGCGCAAGCTCGAAGGCATTGCGCATGTCGTTGCCGATCGCGGCGGTCGGGCCGCTGAACGTGCTGACATAGCCGATCTTGACCGTCTTCTGCTCAGCCGACGCTGGTTGCACAAAGCCCGGGGCTGTCAGGGCGAGCGCCGTCACGGCCGCCACTCCTAACCTCATCATCGTCTTGTGTCCCTCTGGTTTGCCGCGCCCTTCGGTGCGGAGGCGTTTCGTTTATTGACCTTATAAGCATCATTGAGCGATTTGACCGCGCTCGCGGCCGCTAATCAAGCCGAACGGCGGGTTTGGTGAATTGCACGATGCCGCAGGTAAAAATGAGCCGCTTTGGGCGCCACCCTGGCCAAAAACCGGGCCCGCTCGGCCGCTGGCACCGGCGTTGCATGGATGCTCGCCGCATCCTACCTGTTGAAACATCACAGGCGCGCCCAAGCCCACCGACCGTCCGCGCCGCGGACTAGCTGACAAGAGAGGCTATGCCACAGAATTTCGAGTTCGGACTGGACACCTTTGGCGACGTCACCATCGGCCCGAATGGCGAGCCGCGCTCGCACGCCCAAGTCATCCGCGACGTGATCGACGAGGGCGTGCTGGCCGACGAGCTCGGCATCGATGCCTTCGGGATCGGCGAGCACCATCGGCCGGATTTCTCCGTGTCGGCGCCGGAAGTGGTGCTGGCGGCGATCGCCGGACGCACGAAGCGGATCAGGCTCGGCTCGGCGGTGACGGTCTTGTCCTCCGACGACCCGATCCGGGTGTTCGAGCGCTTCTCGACGTTGAATGCCGCCTCCGGCGGGCGTGCCGAGGTCACGCTCGGGCGCGGCTCCTTCATCGAGTCCTTTCCGCTGTTCGGTTACGACTTGTCGCAATATGAGGTCCTGTTCGAGGATAAGCTCGACCTCTTCGCCGCGCTCATCCGCTCGGACAGCGTCACGTGGCAGGGCCAAACCCGGCCGCCGCTGAAGAACCAGCGCGTCTTTCCGCCGATCGAAGGCGCGCCGCTGCGCACCTGGATCGGCGTCGGCGGCAGCCCGGAATCGGTGGTGCGCGCGGCGCGCTACGAATTGCCGCTGGCGCTCGCCATTATCGGCGGCGATCCGGCGCGCTTCCGTCCTTATGTCGATCTCTATCACCGCGCGTTTGCACAGCTCGGCAAGCCGGCGTTGCCGATCGCCGTGCATTCGCCCGGTTACGTCGCTGACACCGACCAACAGGCGCGCGACGAATATTGGCAGGGCTATAAGGTCATGCACGACCGCATCGGTGCCGAGCGCGGCTGGCCGCCGATGGCGCGCGCGTCGTTCGAGCAGGAAGTGGAGCGCGGCGCGCTGCATGTCGGCGCGCCCGAAACGGTGGCGCGAAAAATCGCCAAGACCGCGAAAGCGCTCGGCATCGTGCGCTTCGATCTGAAATACTCCGCCGGCACGCTGGCGCACGACAAGCTCATGCGCTGCATCGAGCTTTACGGCACCAAAGTCATCCCGCTGGTGCGCGAGATGATGGCGGAGGAATTGTCGCCAGCGGTCTAGAGTAGCCCGGATTGCGCGTTAGCGAAATCCGGGGCCAGCGGTAAGGTTTGTCCCTGATTTCGTTTCACTCAATCCGGGCTACTTGCTAAAATCAATTCTGCTTCAAATCCGATTCGTGCCGAATGCCGTTGCCATCGATGCGGCAACACCATTTTATGTGACTAGCCCAGCCGGTTTTTGAATTGCGCTCCACAACTCCAGAAGCAATCAAATTGTCGGGCTCACCCTCATCACTGACGTCGTCTGAGTGCACTTCTATGAGCAATCCCTCGCGAAGGAGAATGTTTTCGCCCGTCAAAGTAAGTTTCGTATCGTCCTTTGACAGCGCGACAAGGTTCGGTTCTATCAATTCATTGAAGTCGACATAGAAGTCTTGGCCGGTTCATAGCCGCCTCTTTACGAGACTTATCAGCGTTGCCTCGGCAGCTTAGGATTCGGGTTACATTCGGCGGCAACGCCCTACGTCCCCACGAGCCCGAATTGCGGGCTCGACGGCTCGGCGTGCGCGCGTTTCGGAATCCGTCCGGCGAGCCGAGACAGCCGGCCCCCTTCCACCGCGGCGCGCATGCTCTTCGCCATCAGTACCGGATCGCGCGCTTTCGATACGGCGGTGTTGAGGAGCACGGCCGAGCAGCCAAGCTCCATGGCGAGCGCAGCATCGGAGGCCGTGCCGATCCCGGCATCGAGCACCACCGGCACCGGCGAACGCGCGCAGATGAGCTCGATCAGATGCGGGTTGGAAATGCCGAGCCCCGAGCCGATCGGCGAGCCGAGCGGCATCACGGCGGCGGCGCCCGCGTCCGCAAGCTTGCGGCAGGTCACCGGATCCTCGGTGCAGTAAGGCAGCACGATAAAGCCCTTGGCGACCAGCGTTTCGGTCGCGCGCACCAATTCCTCGACATCCGGATAGAGAAGCTCGCGATCGCCGATCACTTCGAGCTTCACCCAGTTGGTCTCGAGCGCTTCGCGCGCAAGCTCGGCGGTGAGGACCGCGTCCTTCGCGGTCTGGCAGCCCGCGGTGTTGGGCAGAAAGCGCACGCGATCGGCGAGCAAGTCGATCAGACTTTCATCGTCGCCCGCAAGACTGATGCGGCGGATCGAGGCCGTCACCATCGCGGTGCCGCTCGCCTCGATCGCATCGAGCATGATCTTGCGGTTCGGGTAACCCGCGGTACCAAGGAAAAGCCGTGAGCCGAATTCCTGCCCGGCAATGATCAGCGGATCGGACATGGTCTGCTCCTAAATCCGATATCGCTCATTCCCGCGCAAGCGGGAATCCAGAAGGGTGCAACTGGGTCCCGGCCTTCGCGGGGACGAGCGGAATCATTGATCGGCACTGCGCTAACCTCCTTGCCGGGCGCGCACGATCTCGACCGAGTCGCCGGGCTTCAGCGCCGTTTCAGGCCAAGCCGCCCGCGGCACGACGGCGCCGTTGAGCGCAACGGCAATGCCTTTTTGCTCAGTATCGACGGCCTTCTCCGCCAGCAAAGCCGTAAGCGTTGCCGCGGCCAAAGGCTCGGTCTTGCCGTTTACCCGAATTGATGCTTCGCGCGCGACTGACGCTTCGCTCATCGCCGTCTCCGCCATCACTCGGCCGCCCGCGCAGGCTGAAAGCGTTCCAGCCCGAATGGCTTGATCGCCGGCTCGACAACTTCATCGAGGATCAGCCGCGCCATCGCGTCTGCCGTCACCGGCGCGAGCAAAATGCCGTTGCGATGATGTCCGGTCGCATAGAACAAGCCCGCGAGCGGCCCAGGCCCGAGGATCGGCGCATCGTCGCGGCTGCCGGGCCGATGCCCGACCCAGATCTCGTCGACCGGCAATTCCTCGACGGCGGGGATCGCGCGCCACGCTGCCTCGAGCAAAGTGAGCAGACCGCCGGCCGTGATCGTTTCGTCGAAACCTTTTTCCTCGACCGTTGCGCCGACGATCAGCCGGCCGTCGCGCCGCGGCACCAGATAAACACCCGGCGCCCACAGCACGTGCGAGAGCAACGGCGCCGAAGGATCCATGCGCAGCGCCAGCATCTGGCCCTTGATCGGGCGCACCGGCGGACGCCGGTCGGGCGGCAATCCGCCGATGCCGCGCGACCACGCGCCGGCGGCGAGCACGACGATATCGGCTGGGACGCTCGTGCCGTCATCGAGCACAACGCCGCGCGCCTGTCCGCCCTGCACGACAAGCTCCTTGACCGGCTGATGCTCGCGAATCTCGGCACCTGCCCGCTCGGCCGCGACACGCAAAGCGTGCGCGAGCTTGCGGTTGTCGACCTGATGATCCTCCGGCGAAAACAGCGCGCCGGCGATTTTGCCGGCAAGCCTCGGCTCGCGTGCCCGCGTCGCCGCGGCCGACAGCCATTCGAGCGGCAGATCGAGCTGCCGCTGAAATTCCAAATGATGCGCAATCGTCGCCTGATCGTCGGCGGTGAGCGCAAGAACGAGCGTGCCCTCGCGGCGCAATTCGACATCGATGCCGGTCGCTCGCTCAAGCTCCTCGGCAAACGAAGGCCAGCGCCTCTGGCTCTCGCGCCCGAGCGCGACGAGCGCTTGCTCGCCCGGCTCCGCCTCGCAGCAAGCCGCCAGCATGCCGGCGGCGGCGTGGCTCGCCCCTGCGCCGGCTTTGCCACGGTCGAACACCGTGACGGCGGCGCGCGAGGCAAGCCGCCAAGCAATGCCGAGCCCGATCACGCCGGCGCCGATGATAACAACGCGCGGCTTGCTGCGGATCGGCGTGATGGAACGGATAGTGTCGCTCAACGCGGCTCCCTTCGCTGGTATGACCCAGACAGTGGGCTCCGAGGCACGCAATATCAAGGGGTTATGCTGTCAAAGTGGACTAAAGGCGCGCATTGAACCGCAAAGGCTTTTTGGCCGCAGTGTCAAAACGAGGGAAGCAAGAGCGCCGCTTGATCCGGCCCTCCCCTCCCCCGACACCGAACCATCCCGCGTGGCCAGGCGTTACTAGTAACAGGACGGCCACTGATACACATCGATCGGCATACTGCCGTCCGGCCCCGCCTTCCTCCCCTGTGCGGGGCTCTCTTTTGCCTGGCCGCTTCAAGTACGACGTCACAATGAGCAACTGGTCAGATGAGGAGACCGACGATCCGCACTATGCCGACCGGCGCAACTACTACAAGGTCGAGAAGTCGGACGCGGCAGAGCTTCACATCGAGGCGTTGTTGCACGCCAGCAACGACCTCCCGCGGGCGCGCGAAGTGTTCGCCACCGAGAAGAAGCGCCGTCCACGCGGTCGTTACACGCTGCGGCAAGGCATCCGAGTGCTGGACCGCTGGCCGCCCCACACGCCGCGCTGAGTCGCCCTGTTCGCTGTGATCGTCTACGGTTAGAATCTCCGATCGTGAAAGCAGGCTTAGGGGGATTACGGGGGTGCGTGTCAGCCAAGCTGAGCTAGCTCTGTGGGGAGCCGCGATTGCGCTTGTCGGCACGCTGGCTGCTGCAAACTTTACCTATTCCAGTCGCAATCGAGAATTGGATATTGAGCTGGTCAAGCTAGGCGTCGCTATCCTGCGTGCTGATCCGAAGGAGACACAAACCCAGGGTGAACGAGAATGGGCGATCGATGTGATTTAGAAGTTCTCGGGGGTGCCATTCTCGCCGGATGCGAGAAAGGAGCTACTAGGCAACAAACTAAATTTGGTTCAGCCCTCAGGGCTTCAGCCGTCATGGGTTCAATCGATATTGCCATTGTTCCCGTCGCGAGAGGACAAAGCGGCACAAGCAGCGTATGATCGCTGGATGTCGAGTATTACCCTAGAGGAAACGCGAAAATTCATTGAGTGCCAACACAAGCACGAAAAGTACTTCGTGCCTGGAGACAAATCTCTGGAGAAGGACGCGCCTGCAAGGGCTCGGCAAATGGACGAAGAATGCAATCCAATCGTCCATTTGGATGCAGACGGTAATCCGGTCAGCAAATAAAATCGATACCGCGCCGCCCTAGTCGCCCCGATCGTCCTCGCATAGATCAGTGCGATGACCGACCGCCGCCCTGATAGAATCAGGCGCTTCCTTCTGTATTTGGGAGGGGGAGCTAATTTGGTAGGCTGGGATGTTTCGTAGAGGGAGGGAAATCTTATGCCGCGATTAGCCGTTACATGCACGATTGTTCTTGCGGTTGCGCTGGGCTGCGCTCAAAGGGCGGAGGCACAGACCCAGATGCAGGGAAAAACCATGGGTTCGCAGGTCCCGGAGCCAGGCGCTCCAGCTACACCCAAGCCCTCGCCAAAAGCGAAGCGGTCCGAGTGCACGGCACAGGGTGAAAGCCAAGGACTCGAAGGAAAGGACCTAAGAAAGTTCGTGAAAGAGTGCATGAACAAGACCGGGTAGTAGGTTTCTAGCAGCCAATCTGCTCACACGCGACGAAGCTCGACGTATTGCCAGCAATATCGATTTTTTTGCTTGGCAATTGAGCTGACGAAAAACCATAACGGGCGACTATTTGCGCAACAGCAGTCGCCAAATGAATAAAGCAATGACCGTGATGGCGATCGCAACAGAGGATCGATGAGATCACGCGCTGGGCCGATGGCGGAGAGCATAAGCTCCATATTCGCGTATCGCGCCGCGCTGATCGCGTGGTTCCTGCGGGGAATCACGCCTCGGCGGAATTGCCAGAACTCTGTTGTGGTTTGCTTGCCGTAGCTTGCCGCTGTTCGCGACGATCCGCGAGAACGGCTGCTTTAAGCCAAGTCTCGGCCATCTGTAGGAAGATGCGCTTCTCCCGATCGCTCCGCGCAGTCTTTGCCCAGTGTATGCATTCGTCCGCGAACTCCCGATATTGCTTCGACGACACGACGCGGCTCCCATTCGCGCAATGAGTTGTCGGATTTTCGGCGAATTATTTGAGCCAAGAACGGTCAAAATCAAGAGGGGTCACGCGAGGCCGGAGCCTTCTCCCTGCGTGGCCATTTGCCAAGCTGACGGAGCTGCTGCGGCGACCACAATACTGGGGGGCGAGCCGATCCGATTGCTACCCTGACCTCGCGCTCATGCACCGGTAGGTAGCTGCCAACCGCTATCGCGCTTCGCCTGCATCACCGCGTCGTACCGCAACCTAGCGATTCTGCGTTCTTCGTCGCTCTTGAATGGCCCCACGACGGCTCTTGTCGCCGCGTCGTCTTCTTCGACTGACCAGTCCTTGTGATTGGCCAGCGTAAGCACGTATGGCATATGGCATCTCCTTCGTGTTTGACGGGCTCCTTCTTCAATCGAGCCGTCAAATCATCCCCCTTTTATCAGCATAGCGGAGCAAGGCATAACCAGCGATCGCTGCGAACAAAAGCCAGCCATCCATCGCGTCTATGTGCCCTTGGATCACGTCAAGAACAAAGACGATCCCGCAGATGATAGCGGCTACAGCAAGGACGGGCAGCACGGCGCTCAAGCGGTCGATGAACACGCGCCAGCGGCGAGCATCCTCTTGCTCATTATGGGTGACGGCACGCTTGCTCATGACCCCACCGCCTGGTCGCCACGACTGTTTCTGGAGCATGTGCTCCCCGTATTTCAAGCCGAAGGAAGGCCGCCGGCATCGCCAAGCTGCCGGAGCTGCTGAAGGGGCCGAAGGATTAGGCGGCGTCGCGATTGCCTTTGTGCCGGACGACGTTGCGACGTTATGTTGAGTATGGTAGACATCATGGCAGCGTTATCTCGTCATCCTGGGGAGGATGGAGAGAGCACCTTGAGTGTCTCGCAGCGGTTTCAGGGGCGTCCACCGACACGGCCGCCATGGTTTTAGAGCCGTCATATTTCAAAACGGACGTCAAGTTCACCTCGGCTCCTTTCCAGACAGAGAATCCGCCTCAGCGGCCTATGCTCTAGCCGCCAAGCGCCGGGCATTGCAAAAACTTGCCCAAGCACAAAGGCGTGCGGGTGCCGCTCAAGAGGTCGCCAAGCGTGTGGTGGATCTGATCCAGGCCACGATCGCTTTGTCGCGCGAGCAGACGGATCATGAGGCCGCGCTGCAGCGGATTGATATAGCAGCGAAGATCGTCACAGGTGCGATCCCTCCAGACGTGTACGTGCAACACGCTGTCGTTGAGAGAGCGGCTGCGCGATGAAAACCAAACCATCGACCTCGCGCACACGGGGCGTCTTTCCGATGCGTCCCCCGGACAGCGGTTGGTTCGCTATCGTGAACGACGAGTATGGAAAGCCCCGACGGCTCGGCGTGTTTCGGACGAAGCGAGAAGCACAAACAGTAATGGCGTGCTGCCTCGTCGAGATGATCGCCCGCGATCTTGATGCACTCCCGTTCCAGGGTGAACGTACCCTCAGCCATGCTTTGGCTCTGCGGGCGCTGAATGAAGCCATGGAAAATTGTCAGAGGGGCAAAGCCGAGCGTTAAGTAACGGCTTCGCCAGATGCACCACCTTGAGCAAAGCGTCCGCCGCGCCAGCCGATGTTGCCAATGTCGCCGCCGGCAAGGGCTCGGTGCAGACCATCATTCCGCTCGGACAGGGCAACGGTGCGTTGCGGTTAACCACGGCCCGGTACTTCACGCCACGGGCCGTTCGATCCAAGCGAAAGGAATCCTGCCCGACATCAGGGTGCTCCAAGAAATCCCCGCCGATCTAAAGGCCCACACACCGATCCCGAGGGCGAGGCGTGCCTGCGCGGCCACATGAAGGCCGAGGGCACCGAACAGTCGGGCTCGCAGTCGTATGTGCCGCCGGTCGAGAAGGACGATCGCGCGCTCAAGGAAGCCCTCGATCTGCTGCGCGGCGCGGTCACGGACGCGGCATTCCCGCCAAATCCGAAGGCTCCTGTTCCCTAGGCAACTGCACCATGAGGAAACCTGAATCGGGGGACGGTTTCCCTTTCCACAGTGGCTTTAATGACCGGAGACCGTGCTGAGGGCGGCGCTCCCTGAGGGAGTACTATTGGCTGCCCGTTGCAGTTCTTGTATGGTGTTTCATGAAAAGTCGGGGATTGCATATGACCCTTAAAGCGATCGGGATGGCCACGCTCATCGGCTTGACGGCCACTAGTGCGTCGGCTCAAGCAGTCGGCACGCAGTCCTGGGCACCGAACCTCTCCGGGCTGTATCGATGTGTTCACAACTGCGCGGGAGCGGGTTTAGTGCGCATTACCGCTCGTGGCTGGGAGCTACTTGTGAGCAATGAACTTGGACAAATGTCAAGGGCATGGATTGATCGGCCGGGCCACATATGGATACCGGCCTTGAATGAGGGCGCGGTCTATTCTCCGGACGGTTTTACAATTCAATTTGGTCGCGGCACCGTGTGGGTGCTTGTAGATCCGCAGCCGATACCCGGATCTGTGGGCTACTAGCTTGTATGCTAACTCGGTCCGACGATCGATCGAATTTTGCTAAGTTGGTAGGCTCAGGGTCGTTTCAGTTCGTCATGCGGTTGAAATCCAAAGAGCGCTCCCCGGCCCGGAGAGCCGGGGACTATCGGAATTTTTGTGTGTGAGGCGGTTTTCCGTCATGCGAGCACGAAGCGCTCTTTGAACATAACGGCGAACTGCGTCTTCGCCTCGAACCACTCGCGTGGCGGCCGTTTCCAGTCCGCAGCCGCATGATTTAAGACCAAATATAGCAGCTTGGCCGCGGCTCGCCAGCGCCGGCGTCGCCGCCACCACCCCCGGCTCCGCCAGCCTCCCCTATATCCGCCATCCGACCGTCAAACCAATAGCGTCGCCGATCGCCCGGTATCGGTCCGGTTCTCATCCATTCGCGCCCTTAATGCGTCGGCATTGCCCCTCGCAGCCGTCAAGGCTTCGGACTTCGGCCGCTGATCGAGGAACGCCAGGATCGGTGAATTACCGCCAGCGGCGCTTCGCTACCATGCCGTGCGCCGTAAGAACGTCGGAATGCTGAGATCGTCCGGGATCGGCAGCATCGCGTGCTGCGCGGTGCGCTCAGAGGGTCCCACCGGTGGGATCGTGACCGCGCCAGGACGGCGGTAGCCGTGCTCGCCGGCTTGAGCGGCGCGCCAGTGGGCGGCGTTGGCCCGATCGACTTCATCGACGGCAGTGCGTGCCCCAACAATGGCGCAACGGACCTGCGACGGGGTCAGTTCTGGCCCGGCTACGATAAACCACCCTCGGTCGGTGGCCTGTGGCGGGTTCGCCGGTGCAGTGGTGACGGTTGATAGTACTTCCCCCCGTGGCCTGACCGTGCTTGGACGCATCCACGGCCGCCACGCCGCCCCCTATTGCGGCTTCTAGTGACGATCGATGCCGTTCCTTGGACGCCATCTTGCGGCAGGTGTCGGAACAGAAGCGTCGCCCCTGGTGGAGGGTCCCCTTGCCATTGGTTTTCGTCCGTCCGGATCGGAGGGCAGGCTCGAAGCGATTGCCGCAGCGGCTGCATTTTTGCGTTGACGTCTCAGCGAATACCGTCACGTCATATCCGAATCTCCGTCCCCATCGCCGGACATAACAACGGCCTGGCTACAGTCAAACACGCGCTCATCGTGACAGCCGGCCGAGAATCCTAGACACCACGACGCATCCACGTGCCGCCCCGCAGGCGATAATCGCCGATCCCAGCAAACGCACCGGCACGACGAGAACTATTGATTGACGATTTGGACGCCATCGCCAAGCAGATCGGCGTCGGAACGACATGTGCTATATAGCAGGGACGTATAGGTGGCGGATGAGCAGCAAAAGAGACAAAAACGGCTGGATAAAACCGCGTCCGGTGTTCGTCAATAAGCGGCGCACCTCGGTCCGGATCGAGGCCGAGCTTTGGTTTTACTTACGTCAGATAGCTGCCGAGAAGGGCCGTACGGTTGGTGCCGTTATGGCTGCAGTTGAGAAGGCGAAGCGCCGCTCTTCGTCGTTGAGCTCCGCGCTACGGGTTTATGTAACGCGCTATCTTCACGATCACCCTCTGCCCGTTGGTCTTCGAGGCGGCTCATGAAACATCGCCGGATCGACATTTTCGGCCACCAGACTTCACTGGCGCTCGAGGTTGAGTATTGGGACTGGATAGGTGAGCTGAGAGCGAAAACTGGTGCGAGCCTACGAGACGTTGTTGAGGCTGTAGCAGCCAATAAGCCACCAGGTCAGTCGCTATCTTCTGCGATCCGTGTTGCCATCGCCAAGTACTTTCACGGTGGTGATCCGACGATCTATCACTGCCCCGGCCATATTGTTCCAGCGCGCGACGGTAGCGTGCATCTAACCGTGCGGGGAAAAGGTCGGACGAAGAAGACTGACCGGAAGCCCGCGCCGGGAGCAAGCGAAGGGGCGGCTTAGTTTGCACCGCTCGGCTCGAACCGGGCTTGTGCTCGATCGACACAGGCCGCGTCGAGCCAAGCCACTGATCCGGCTATGCTTTGCTGGTTTCCATCGAAGCCATAGCAACAGCGGTAGCAACAACCTCGAAGGATCGGGCGAAATTATCAAGCAATATCAAGGGGGGCTCCGCCGACGGACTACGCCCGACTGTTCATCTTTGTCTGTTGTCGGCGGTCAACGGACGCGGGGCCACCGGCTGGCGATGCGCTGTGGGTGTCTTCGCACATCAGGCGGCTCGACGAGACGAACGTGAAGGCGCATGGACGAGCGGAGATCTGGATCCCTTGAATTATATCGAAATTTCAAGGATATACGCGTTCGCAGTTTTATTCTCACTGGCGCGCCCGAAGAGAGGCGCCGACAGTCACCTGAAGACCTTGTAATTCCTAAAGAATTTGGCTCGCCTGCCCTGCATTTGATACCATCAAAGTATACCAGTTCGCAACTGTATTGAGGCGGAAGCAAACAGCCGTTTGCGGCCCCGTCAACTGGCGAGCAACTGACTAGCTTGCGCAGATGCCTTCCAGAGACTCTCCCGAAGCAGCCCGAGCATTCGCATTCTGCCTTGGCCGGCGAGGGTGGTACGCAAAGCGCAATCCGTGCTGAGTAAGGGGCCCCGCCCGCCCCCTGCTAATCTGTCCAGCCTGGGGCGGTGTGCTACCCTGGCTTCCCTCAGCGTTCGGAGGCGCGCGTGGAGGCAGAGCGCAGACAGGTCACAGTCCTTTTCGCCGACATGGTGGGCTTCACGAGCTTCTCAGAGCGCTCGGGGGAGGAAGCGGCCTTCGCTCTGATGCGCAGCCTATGGAAGCTAATGGCTGAGGCCGTGCGCGAACACGGAGGCGTCGTTCAGGACTTCACCGGCGACGGCATCATGGCGGTATTCGGCGTGCCAGCTGCATTCGAGGACGGGCCTCTACGAGCCTCTCGCACAGCCCTTTCGATCCTGCAACGCCTGAACGCCAGTGGACCCGACCTTGAAGCAAAACACGGCGTGCGACCGCAAATGCGAATTGGCCTCAACACGGGGCTAGCGGTTGTTGGGAAGATTGATGATCGTGCTGACGGCGGAGACGCGGTTCTCGGCGACACGGTAAACTTTGCGGCTCGTCTGCAGTCAATCGCCGAGCCAAACTCAGTGTTCATTAGTGAGGCGACGCATCGGCTCGTGCAAGGACTGGTCGATACGAGCTTTGCGGGCGAACAAAGAATCAAGGGAAAATCCGAGCCTCAAAACGTCTATCGCCTCAATGCGGTTCGCCAGGGGGCCGCACGGTTTGAGGTTGCTGTAAGCCGGGGCCTCAGCGCCTTCGTCGGACGCGAACACGAATTGGAGGTATTGGAGCGTGGCCTCCGCAAAGGCTCCTCTGAACTCTGCGTTATCGATCTCGCGGCAGAGCCAGGCATGGGCAAGTCGCGCTTGCTACACGAATTTCGTCAACGCATTGGCGACGAGCGCACCTTCGTTTTATCAGGAAGTGGTTGGCCCGAAGGGCGGCAGACACCGTTCCTTCCGTTTATCGAAGTAGTGCGTCGATCGTTCCGGGTCAGTGCCGGCGAAGCGGAGAATGAAATTGCACGAAAGCTGGAGATGGGGCTGACGACACTCGGCCTCCATTCGGCTCAGAACCTCGCCTTGTTGCTCCACCTGCTTGGTCTCAGGGTTCCCGCTGGCGCCTTAACGAATCTCGACGGGCTGCTGATTGGCCTGCGCACACGCGAGCTTTTTTGGCAACTGCTGGAGGCGCGCTGCCGACTTTCGCCAGTCGTCATGGTCATTGAGGACTTGCATTGGATCGATAGCGTTTCGGAGGAAGTGTTAGGCAAGCTGGTCGACAGCAAAGCCAAGCTGAGACTACTACTTCTAACGTCGCGCCGCCCGGAATACTCGCCGCCTTGGCTCGACCGAGCGATGGTCACCAAGCTGCCCCTGGGGCCGCTGCCGGCCGGCGACATTCGCCGACTTATACGAGCTAGGCTCGGGATCGATGCTCTCCCCGAGCCGCTCGCGTGGCAGGTGGCTGAGAAGGCTGAGGGCAATCCACTCTTTGCTGAGGAGATTGTCAGCTTCCTTACGGAGCGGGGTATGGTACGCTCCACAAGCGGCAAATTGGACTTCGACGCGAGCGTGGTTGCGACAGCCCTCCCTGCGAGTGTGCAAAGCCTGCTGACCGCTCGCGTCGACCGCCTCGCGCAGAATGACCGCGCGCTCCTCCAAGCGGCCTCGGTGATCGGCCGACAATTTGAACCACAGCTGTTGGCCGCCGTTATCGGTGAAACCAATATCGATGGGCGTCTGGCGCCGATGCAGGGACTCGATCTGGTCCATCAGGAAAGCGAGTCTGACCACTATGCGTTCAAGCACGCTCTGGTGTGCGACGCGCTCTATCAAAGCCTGCTTACTGAGGCGCGTACTACGTTACATTTGAGGATCGCGGAGGAAATCGAACGCCGTAGCAGCAATCGCCTAACCGAAGTTGCTGAAGTTCTAGCGCATCACTACGGCAAGACTGACCGCGTCAATAAGGCCTTCGCTTACGGCTCAATGGCCGGCGTCAAAAGCCTAAGCGTCTATTCGCTCGATGAGGCGATGATCCATTTCGTCGCCGCTCTTGCTCTTCTCGACAAAAATCCAGATTGCGCCTCTGACGGTCAAGTTGCTGACTTTCTTGTCTCTTATGCGACGCTGTTGCACATGAGCACACAAATAGAAACTATGATTGTAGTGCTTAGGCGCTATTTGCCGCGCATTGATCGCCTGGGCAATGATTCGAGAGCGGTCCTAATTCGACACCATTACGTATTTGCACTCATCTTTAACACTCGTTATCGGGAAGCTGCTACTATACAACAAGAAACCTCTGCCATTGCGGAACGAGTGGGCGACAGTAGATCGAAAGCTTATTCGTTAGCTAGCGAGATTTCGATCTCAATGGTGGTCGCGCCAAAGTCGCTGGATCGATTTGAGAAACTCAAGAGAGAGGCAATCGAGGCAATTTCAGAGACGACCGACACGTACATTAAAAATTGGACCAGGTTTGTTATCGGCTCGGAAGAGATTTTACGAGGACGTATAAGGCACGCGCGCGATGCTGCTAGCGAACTCATGCGAGTTGGTCGCACACTGAACGATCCACGTTCCACTGGACAAGGTCTGAATTTGTTGGCCTGGATGTCGCTGGTTTCGGATGCCTACGCTGAGGCGTTAGAATACAGTGAACAGTGCTTGGCCGTCGCTGTCGCTCCCTACGAGCGAAATGGTGCCACTGGCGTCAAGGGATGTGCCCTGGTCCTGCTTCGGCGCACCGAAGAGGGGGCCGCTTTGTTGGAGGAGCATCACCGTCGCTGTGCAGCTGATGGTAACTTTTATACGCTGGCTCACAGCGAGGGCGTGATTGGCATTTGCAAAGTCCTTCAGGGAAAAATCAGCGATGGAATCCTCTTGCTTGAAGCCGCAATCGCAAAGCAAGAAAGGGCGGGTTTTCAACGCGCAGCCGATTTATATCGCCTCCAACTGGGTGAAATATACGCACGGATCGTTACTGGAAGTGAAAAGTTACCGCTCACGATTTTGTTGAGGAATCTGCCTATCCTTCTGAAGGCGATGGCAACCGCACCATCGCGTCTTCGCGCCTTGACGGCTTGTGTGCTGGAGAATCCCTATTTCGATCCTGCGGGACATCACGCTGGCCATGCAAACCTGCTTTTTGGTTTGCTTTGCAAAGCTAAGAAAAGACGTGCACTTGCACTTCAGCACCTGACCGAGGCAAAGCGGATACTTTCGCAATTCGGGCAAACCCCGATCCTCACGCGGGTCGAAACAGCGCTCGCGGAATTGGGACAGTAAAGTTCTGCAACTCGGCGCGAAACACTAAATCCGTTATGACGCCGCAGAAAGAACATTGTACGCCGCCAAAGGCCGCCTAATCCCCTTCAACTCGAACTCACCGACAGGCTCGACCTTCACGGCGTTCTCGACCTTCATCAATACTCGCGGGCTGATGAGGATTTGACCGGGCTTGGCCTCGTCGCAGAGCCGAGAAGCCACGTTGGATACGGTGCCAATGGCCGCATAGTCGAACCTTCCCTCGAAGCCGATGGTGCCAAGCGTAGCGAAGCCGTGCGCAATGCCGATGCCGAAGCCAATCTCGTGCCCGAGGCGGCTCCAGGTTGCCGTTAAAGCTCCGAGGGCGTCACGTAGCTCAAGCGCCATGAGCACGGCCTGGAGTGCCGGGTTCTCGACCGGGACCGGATCATTAAAGACCACCATCACGCCGTCGCCAGCGTAGCGTTCGAGCGTGCCGTTGTATTTGATGATGATTTCGCCGATGGCCGCATGGTAGTCGCGCAGCAAGGCCATCACGTCTTCCGCATCGGCGCTTTCGGTGAACCCGGTGAAGCCGCGTAGATCGCAGAAGAGTGCGGTAATCTCTCGGCGATGGCTTTCAAGTTGCTTCTCGGTGCCGGACGCGACGATCAGATCGGCGACCTGCGGAGGTAGGAAGCGACGCAGACGGCTCATGCGCTCGATTTCGTCCACTTGGTCGGAGACGCGCTGTTCGAGTTGTTGGTTGAGTTTGACCAATTCCTCAGACTGCGCTTCCACCTGTACGGTTCTCTCGCGCAGTTCAGTGAGTAGGCGCGCGTTCTCTATTGCAATGACGGCTTGAGCGGCAAAGTTCGTGACAAGCGCGATCTGTTTGTCGGTGAACGGGCGGACTTCCTGGCGGTAAACCGTGAAAGAACCGATCAGTTCGTCCTCCTTCCACATGGGCACGGCAAGTATCGTCCGCACATTCCCGAATTCGACGGCTGCAACAGCGCCTGGGTCGCTTTTGTCTTCGTACCCAGGTTCTGCCGTAACATCCGCAACGTGAACAACGGCTTGGCTCGCCAACATGCGACCGGTGACAGTTTTCGGACCGGGACGCTTGAAAAGTGAGTACCTGCGCGCTTCGGCAAAGGCAGGTGGTGTATTGAGGGTGGCGACGAGGTGTAGGGTGTCGCCGTCCCAGCGGTAGATGTTTCCAAATGCGGCGTCGCAGATGCGGACCGCCTTCTCAAGCATGGACGCAAACACCGGTTCAAGAGCGCCAGGAGAGCTTGAGATAACTTGAAGCACCTCAGACGTGGCCGTCTGCTGCTCTAGCGCTTCCGTGAGGTCGGCAGTGCGCTCAGTGAGGTCTGTGGTGCGCTGGCGCAGCTCGTTGAGCAACCGCGCGTTCTCGATGGCGATAACGGCCTGTGCAGCGAAGTTCGTGACTAACGCAATCTGCTTGTCGGAAAAAGAACGGACTTCTTGACGGTACAAGCTGAACACACCGATTAGTTCGTTCTCTTTCAACATCGGCACGAGCAGAACTGTTCGTATTCCGCCAAGTTCGACAGCTTAAATGATTGAAGGAACGCGATTGAGATACGTCGGCTCAGCGGCAAGATCGGGGATGTGAGCCACCGCCTTGGTTTTCAACATGCGACCCAAAGGGGCATTCGGATATGGACGAAGCGGCGAACTCCTTCGTTCCTCGGCTAATGCTGGCGGTGTGTTGTGCGTCGCAATGAGGCGGAGCGCATCGCCATCCCAGCGATAGATATTTCCAAAGGCGGCATCGCAAATCCGCGCAGCGCTCTCAAGCATGGTTGCAAACACCGGCTGGAGGTCGCCGGGTGAGCTTGAGATAACCTGGAGCACCCGTGACGTTGCAGTCTGCTGCCCCAAGGCTTCCGTGAGATCGGCGGTGCGCTCCGTGAGGTCGTCGGTACGCTGACGCAGTTCGTTGACAAGGCGCGCGTTCTCGATGGCAATAACGGCTTGGGCGGCGAAGTTCGTCACCAACGCAATCTGCTTATCGGTGAAGGGCCGAACCTCTTGGCGGTACAGAGAGAATGAACCGATAAATTCAGTCCCCTTGAACATGGGAACGACCAGAAAAGTCCTTACACCACCGAGTTCGACGGCACTGACAAGTGCAGGGTCGCGGTCCTCAGTGTAAGCCGCGTGCGCGGCAAGATCGGGAATGTGGACGACAGATTTTGTAGTGACTGTGCGCACCATGTCCGGCCTGGGACGAATAGGGCTGCGCCTGCGAGCCTCGGCAAGCGCTGTTGGCGTTTTGTGTGACGTGAGTGCGTGCAAGAACTCGCCGTCCCAACGGTAGATGATGCCAAACGTGGCATCACAAATGCGGACCGCGTTCTCCAACATGGCCGCAAACACGGGTTGAAGATCACCTGCCGACCCGCTGATGACCTGAAGCACCTCCGAGGTTGCTACCTGTTGCTCCAACGCGTCGCGAAGATCGCGGGTCAGCCGAGCGACCTCCGTTTGCCTGCCAGAAGGGGACGAATTGGAACCTCCCGGGCCCTTCGGCGCATTGCGGCGTTTCGGCTCCGGCGTCTTTCGACGTCGTCCTTTGATCTGTTTGCCGCCTGCTCTGGAGCGCGGTTTCATCGCTTCCCCTGTAGGCTGACGGGCATCGTAGCTGGTCGAAGGGCCACACTGGAAGTGCCCTACCCGCGCGCGTCTGACAAACCCTTACACCGCCAACTCCTCCAGTAGCGCCTTCGCTTCCTTCAGATCGCGCGTGTCGAACCCCTCAGTGAACCAGCCGTAAACCGGAGCAAGCAGTTCGCGTGCTTGCTACACCTTGCCCTGAGAGCGCCAGAGGCGTGCTAGGCTCATGGAGGCGCGGAGTTCAAAGGATTTGGCTTGTTGTTGGCGTGCAACCGTTAGCGCGCGCTCGAAGTAAGCTTTGGCTTTCGCTGCATCCGGATTGGGCGAGAGCAGTGCGATTTCGCCGCCGGTTCGGTAGACGTCGGCTTCGAGCCACCTTTCCTTGGTTGTGTCCACTGTCGTGATGGCTTCGCCAATGCAGCGCCATGCGCTATCGAATAGGCCAAGCTCCCCATAGGCTCTGGTCAAGGATAAAAGGAACCACCGCAAATGCAGTATTGCTCCCGTCGACCGCAATGCGGTCAGCCCGGAAGTGAGCATGGGAACAGCTTCCACTGCCTTGCCGGTTAGGGCCAATAGCGATTCATCGTATGCGGCGGCTCCGCCGGAGAAGTGGACCGGGCAATGCAAAAGATAGTGGTTTGGGACGTGCCGACGCGTCTTTTTCACTGGCTCACGGTGATACTGGTCGCCACGGCCTATGCAACTTGGCGGCTCAATTGGATGGACTGGCACGCGTATGCTGGCTACGCGCTGCTCGCGCTCGTGGTCTTCCGACTGCTCTGGGGATTTTTTGGCAGCGAGACCGCGCGGTTCGCACGTTTCATCGCCGCACCGCGCAGGGCCGCTTGCCATCTCGTCCAGCTGTTCCGGCGGGAACCCGACCATCAGGTTGGTCACAATCCGGCCGGCGGCTGGATGGTACTGCTATTGTTGGTGCTCCTGCTCGCCGAGACGCTGACCGGTATCTACACTAACAACGACGTTGCCGATGTCGGTCCGTTCACTGAACTCACTCCGGTGCGGGTCGCCAATTTCATCACCAAGCTGCACGACGTCTTGTGGCAGGCGCTGCTGGTGGCAATGACGCTGCACGTTTTGGCGATCGGACTATATTGGGCGGTCAAGCGCCAGAACCTTCTGTTGCCCATGATTACTGGACGCAAGGTGCTCCCGCTGGATGTGCGCCCTCCCGCGCAAGCAGGAGTGCTACGTGCACTATTGTTCCTCGGCTGCGGCACCGTGGCCGCTGCCCTGGCCAACTTCCTATAGGCAAGCTTGCCGTTCTTGTCAGCCTTTCGGAGGCTTCACCTGTCCACGGATCTCGCCGGCTGGATGGTCCTTGGTGTGCACGTTGATGTACCAGTCGCCAGCCTCGAACACCTTTGCCTGTTCCGGGGTTAACGTCGCTTCGCCCTTGATCGCGCCTGTCGCCTCAGTGTCTTTCTTGGTGAGCCAGATCACCACCGGTCCATTCTTTCCTTCCGAGCCGTTGTGGAAATGCGCCATGGTGACCGGGCCGGTTAGACCGCTATCGGTGATGTCCCAGGTGACGACGCGGGTGCTCGGATCCCATGTCAAGTCAGCGCTTCCTTTGCCCGCGGTCGTCACTGGCGGTACCTGCTCCGCACCGCTTAGCGGCACCTTGAATGAGACCGTCGCGGCTGTCGCCGATCCGACCAAACTGACGCAGGCCAGCCCCGCCAGCGCGAGGATAGCTCGCCGAGATAATACGTTATCAATCATCATTTCCTCCTTCGAATTTGAATCGCCCCAGGATGGCCCGTCGCTCATACGCGATGGCGCGTCGTCCTTCGTTGTGCGAACCAGCGTTTTCCTAAATAAACGCTAAGGCAGCGCTTTGTTCTTCTAGCGATCTTTTTCGGCCGCTCGAGGTGGCACCCAATGGAAGGAGCCACTGGCATAATGGATTGCAAGTCCTAAAGTTTCCTGCTGCGGCATATTCACTGTACTTTTGCACGCCGCCGCTGCTGCTGATCCTTCTGGGTCGTAGGAGAAATCCGCGTCGTCCAAACGACCTTTGCGACCCTGCGGACACGTTTCCACCAGCGGCGAGGCGCGAGGCGGAAGAGGATTGGGGCGAAAATCGTTAAGGGCGCGGGCGAAGACATATACTGGTGTGAGTTAGGCGTACGTCGATGGCCAATCTTCTCGAACGGGCAATGAACCCCTTCGGCTGGCGAAACGGCGCTTCCCCCAGACGGTTAAATCGACCCATCGGCTAATTCGGTCAGTGCTTGTCCATGTGCATCATGTTGCCGTGACCGTCGCCTGCGGGAGTGCCGGGCCCTGCAGCACCAATAGCCGCGATGGGGAACTCGATTTTGACTGTTCCGGCCTTCTCGAATTGCAGCGTCGCCTCGACCACCTTGCCCTGTTCCAGGGCGTGTTTGAGGTCCATGAGCATTAAGTGCAAGCCCGACGGCTTCAGCGTTACGGTCTCACCTGGTTTGATTTCCAGACCGCCCTCGACGGGTCGCATTTTCATCACGCCGTGCTCCATGGCCATGGTGTGAATTTGGCACGCGGCGCTGACGTCGCTCGACATGCAAGTAACGCGATCCGGCACCGTGCCCTTGTTCGCAATGGTGACGTATGCGGCCCCTGATGAAGCGCCCTTCGGCGTCGCGCGTGCCCACGGCGCGGTAATGTGGATCGAACCCACATCATAGTCGGCAGCCTGAGCCGGTGTGGTAGAGATTTGCGCCAAAGCGACGGCGAGGCTCGCCGCGGAAGCGCAATAGATGTTCTTCCAATCGAAGCGTCGCATGGTTTTACTCCTCGTTTGGTACCCTCCCTATCGTTCTGGCTTGACTTCCGCTCGCGCCCCAGTTGCTGCGCCTCTCCGATCCGCGTCAAGGGTGACTAAATTGCAGTAGTTGATCGCGTGGTCGCGTTTTTCTTTCTCCGAAGCCGGAAATTGCGAGGCTGCAAGGTTCAGCTACCATGGGCTTGCACACAGTCCTGCGGCACGCCCTGGCCATCGTCGTACACTTTGCCGAGGTTGAACTGCGCGTAGGCGTTTCCCTGGAATCGTGGCTCATTTAGTCCATAGTCTGAGTGGAAGGCTGGTGTGATCCGCGCAATTCATGAAGCCGTGATACGACTCCGAGAGAACCCCTTCGTATGTACACTCAACTCCTTCGAACACCAGCGTTGCAGTGGCGCGGGTCGAGGAACCGTTTACCTGGAATCTAATTTGACCGGTTGTTTCCTTCGGGCCGTCGCGGGTGCACAAGCCAACATGCTTCACCGCCAACGGCCCCGAATATTCTTTTCTTCCGTTGGCAACTTGCTCGGAGACGATGCTGCTCAGTTCATATTCGCCGAGATAGCCGGTCTTTCCATAGAGCTGCATGGACTGCGCCTTGGCAGGTATGGCGAGCGCGCTCAGCACGGCAACCAAAATAACCGTTCGCAGAATTACCTCCCTAAAGATTACTCATTTTACTGCAGCAAGAAGGCATATCCAACATTTCAAGTTGTTATTTCGCACTCATCTTGCGCCATACCTCATGCGCCTGACTGCATGGGCCGCGTTACCTAGATGCAGTAATGAGCCCTGCCAGGACTGTCCATTGAAGACAGGGTCACCCCAAGCGGCTGGAGACGGAGAAAGGGCCACGGAGCGGAGCAGTCAGGCCCAAGCCCAGGCTTTACTCCGAGTTTTTGAAATCCGGGGCTGGGGGTCAAATCTGGAAATCTCGCCCGGAAGGGGGCCCCATGAGGTCTCGGCCTAGCAGCTACGTGTCGCTAGACTGTGTCGGAATAAGCCGGTTGCGGTCGGTGCCGTTCAATCCCAACAGGCGCGACGTTCTGCGGCTTTGGCGAACCAGCGATCTGTGCGTCCCCGAAGGGCCGCTCAACAGCGGTTAGGTCTCCGCCACATCCTTCCGCTGTTTGGCAACAGATCATTGAGAGCGCAACGACTGAGTCAAAATGACTCACGCATTCTCGGCAGTTTTCCATTCGCAATCTGTCAAGAGAACACCCATTGTCCGAACAGTCGTTGGGACTGTGAGGGCCAAATACATGCCGAAAGAACACCTGAAGCTGGTCACGCCAGCCATCGTAAATCGAACAGTCACGCCTAGGCGGCCTCCCAATTCCGACCTGCGAACCCGTGAGCACCTGACGGAAGCGGAGGTCGAACGGCTAATGGACGCCGCCAGGAAGAACCGTTGGGGGCATCGGGATGCCACAATGGTGCTAATGGCCTATCGTCACGGCTTTCGTCCGGCAGAGCTTGTAGACCTCCGCTGGGATCAGATCGACTTCACATCAGGGGCGCTGCACGTCCGCAGGGTCAAGCGGGGGACGTCGTGCACACATCCGATCATCGGGGACGAATTGCGCGCCTTGCGACGCCTCCAACGCAAGCAGGAGCCCATTTCCGTCGCCAATCGCGCGGGCACGCGGCGCATGGTCGCGTGATCTATCGGTTTACCGTCGCACCACCGACATTTGCCGAACGCTCAGCAATCGACTAAATGTGTCAATGTCTAACCTCGCCAACACCATGCCAGTCACCGGAGTAACGCCGTTCGATTGCCCGAACTGCGGCGCGCAGTACAAGCTCGTGCGTGTTGAAACGGATGAGGCTTTGCCCGATCAGCAACTTACCTGTCGCAACTGCGGGGTTCCGCTTCACGGTCGCGAGGGCAAGTTCATTCTCAAATACTTCTTGGTGGATGGTCCACGTCGAAGGGCTCTCGGGCGGCGCACACGTTAGCGTTTCGCGGCAATCGCGGTAGCGTGCTCAGATGCCACACAGCCGCATCGGCAAAGAGCGCGGTGAACAGTAGCGGCCAAATCACCGAAACTTATCGAAGTGAAAAGCGCGCGTTGCTGAAGCGCGGCGGATCGTTGATGTTCAGCATGATCTGATGACGCGGCTTCGGGCTATGGGAAAGACCACGCTCGAAGCTGAGGATACGCTTAATACTTACATCAGCGGACTAAGGCGGCTTGAGGCTTACGAACGTAAACTGCGCGAGGACGCCGCCGCAAAAAAGGGCGAGACAAAGAAGAAGCGTTAGATCATGCCGCCCTTTCTCTACCGCTGCCCCAACACAGGCCAGAACCAGACTTGGGCAGTGATGACCCGAAGTCGATGAGACGCAACGTGTCTTGCGTGCGCCCAGACGCACTTCGCCAGAAACAGTTCAGCAGGGGCATTGTAGTCGAAGGAAGACATGCCTCAACTCTAGACGCGGAAGGTCACGCCCTACGCAGTTCGCTCTCTTTGGCGACGCGCTCATGGGGCTCGTTGATGTTCTTAATGCGATACTGGAACACCTTGCCTTCTGGCGGCAATAGTTGAGTGATCTGATAGACGCCGAAAGCGCGGTCACGACCCAGATAGTTCACCAACTGGCCGATCTTGAACTTGTGGCCGCTCATAACGGCACTCCTACAGTGCAGCGTTTAGCCTATCGATCCGTCTGCTTCGCCGATTCACACCCTTGGACCGCACAATGCCGCCTCCGCAACGACTAATGTAAACGCACTTAACATGGTGCATCTACAGGGTAATTCGGAACGCAAAGCCCCTTGCACAGTTTCTTCATTTAGGCGGCTGCAGGTTCAGGCGTGTTTCCATGTCTCGCGTGGTTCTACAAGTTGATGACGACCCACTAGTGCGGGCTGTTGCGGCGTCAATGTTGGAAGACCTCGGGTGCGAGGTTATCACTGCGGCCGGCGGACGGCTCGCTATAGACACGCTCTTGGCCGACGACCGGATCGAAATCTTAATCACGGACGTCAACATGCCGGACATGGATGGTTTTGCTGTGGCGCAAGCGGCGAAACGGATGCGCAAAGAACTAAAAATTATCATCTTGTCGGGGCGCGAGAGCGATGGGCGGGCTTTCCGCTTGTTAGAAAACCGTTCCTCTTAAGCGACCTTAAACGAACGATGGCGCAGAACACCGGCCTTTGTTGAGGCGGTCTGCGAAATAGTCAGACTGGCTTAGCTTTTTCAGCAGGAACAACAGTCCATTTATCCCCTTAGTCTCCTGAGGGCGAGACGGGAGATTGCGCAATGACAGATCACCGCCCTCGATCAAGCTATGAGAGTGATTGGTTGCCTTACACGAAAGTAACCGGGCGAATTGCGGTGCGCGCTGCGATAGGTGAAGCGCTGAGGAGCCGTTACGAAGTTCCGCAACGCTTACCACGCGAAATGCTCACGCTCCTGGTCGAGGTGGACGCATTAGAAAATAACGACTTGAGCAATTAGCCTCGCTTACCCTGCACGCAATGGCCGTCAAAGAGTTCAAGAGTGAGTAGACTGCTTCTGCGTTGCTTGCTCGCCCAGCCAAAAACCAAATGCGCAGCGCGCGTCCTCGGATTGACCACAGCTCAGCGCGGGCACAGAGTTCGTGCGAAGGGCGGAGGCACCATGAAAGCGTTCGGTTGGGTGATCGGTACCGCGCTCGCGCTGGCAGGTTGTGCCACAGGATCGGTGTGGGACAAGCCGGGTGGCACGCAGCAATCCTTCGCCGTCGATAGACACAACTGCATGAAGCGACACCTACCTCCGTTAGTGGGCCTCGATCAGGAGCTGTACGCGGCGTGCATGGAAGCCTTGGGCTGGCGGAAGCGCTAGCCGAGCGGACCTTCGCCGATCCTTATCCTGAGGGCATCAAATCTATGCGGCCAGGGCGGAGGCGGTTTTGATCTGTCCCCTCGGAGGCCACGACGCCAAGGGCCAGTCGCACCTTTGAACGGGTTATCAAGAAGGGGCCAGGGTTGAGGCTAACGACCAAGCAACGAAGTCGCGTTTTGCGACGCGACGCCACCATCGTCGAACGCGGCATCGCCGTCGAGTTCTCTTGCCCCCAATCTTCTTCGCCTTTGTCTGATTGGGCACTGTCCGGTCCCCTATTGGATTTCGGGATTTCCAGCGCTTCACGACGCCCGTTAGCGTCATAGCCAGCGCCCGAGGATTTACTGGCAAATTTGAAAGCCGGAGGGACCCCCTTGAAACCCTAGGTTTCTCGCGGGAGGGGACCCAAATTTGCAGCGGTGTCGTTTGCTCGGCGCGCCTACGCTGCACTCCGATGAGAGCGGCGTTGCCTCCTCACATCCGACAGCAGCAGGAGCAACCCGCCCACGGCTAGATAAGCGACCAGCAGCGCCGGGGCAATGAACGTAGCAGCGTCATCCATCGCTGAGGAGTAGTTGATAAGCCCTCGGTAGCGTAGGTGACACGACGCCGCTCAGTAGCAGCACAGGGCGTGGCTATTCGTCACTCTTTGACACTTTGGGCCGGCAGCCGTCG